>NZ_JBEXUD010000001.1:309880-707556 GCF_040614215.1 Dactylosporangium sp. NPDC006015 | reverse complement strand
GTCGTGGCGCTCGCCGCGGCCAGCCTCGCCGCCGCCGCCAACGACCGCGGCTCGCCCCTGGCGCTGCTGGCGCCGCCGCTGCTCGCGGTCGTCGTCGGCGTCGCCGCGGCCCGGCTGCTCGGCCTGTGGTCGCAGGCGCGGCTGCGGATCGCCCGCCGCCGCGGCCGGATCGTGCCGCTGCTGTCGGCCGCGCAGCTGTCCCGCCGCCCCGGCGGCCGGCGGCTCGTGGTCGTGGTGACGGTCGCGGTGGCGCTGCTGACCTTCGCCGCGACCGCGTGGGACGCGGCCGGGCGGGCCCGCCGCGACACCGCCGACGACACCGTCGGCGCGCACCGGGTCCTCACCGTCGCCGCCGACCACCCGTCGGCCCTGGAGGCCGCGGTCGACAAGGCCGACCCGGGCGGGCACTCGATGGCCGTCGTGCGGGCCAGCCAGCGCTTCGACAACGCCCCCGTCGAGCTGCTCGGGGTGCAGTCCGGCCGGCTGGCGGAGGTCGCGGTGTGGCGCGGGCACTCCCGCGCCGACGTCAGCGACATCGCCGCACGCCTGCACCCGGACGTCGCCGCGCCGCTGCGGCTCGGCAAGGACGTCGCCGCGGAGATCTCCGTCGACACGCTGCCGGCCAAACCGGCGCTGCGGGTCGCCGCGGTCGTCGCCGCGCCCGGCCAGCCGCCCCGCACCATCGGGCTCGGCGGGCTGGCGAAGGGGACCCGTTCGTACCATGCGAGCCTCCCCGGCTGCGGGAGCGGCTGCCGGCTCGTCGGCCTCGCGATCGGCCGCGCGGCCGGCGGCAGCGAGCCCTTCGCCGTCAGCGTGGCCGTCCGCGGGCTGAGCAGCGACGGCGCTCCCCTCGCGCCCGGCTTCGACCTCCCCGGGCGCTGGCGGGCCCGGCCGGGCGCCGCACAGGTCGTCGTCCGGACGGGCGTGGCGCTCGGCGTCGACGTCTCCGGCAGTGACCCCTCCGACGCCGTCGTCGAGCACTTCGACACCCCGGAGGCGCTGCCCGCCGTCCTCGCCGGTGGCGCGCCCACCGACGACGCGGCGGCGGCGACGTTCAAGCTGCCCGGCTTCTCCGACCAGCCGCAGCCGTTCACGGTCGCGGCGCACGCCGGCAGCCTGCCCAGGGCCGGCCGGCGCGGGGTGCTGTTCGACCTCGACTACGCGACGCGGATGGCCGAGCGCGGTGCGAGCCTCGCCGACAACGCGACCCTGCGCTACGAGGTGTGGGCCTCCTCGGCCGCGCCCGCGGACCTCGACCGGCGGCTCGCGTCCGCCGGGGTGCAGGTGCTGCGGACGGAGACGATCGACGGGCAGCTGGAGCAGCTCGCCCGCCGCGCACCGGCGCTCGGGCTGTGGCTCTATCTGCTGGCCGGCGGGGTCGCGATCCTCCTCGCGATCGGCGTGGTGCTGCTGACCGCCTACGTCGGGGTCCGCGCCCGCCTCTACGAGCTCGCCGCGCTGCGGGTCGCCGGGGTGCGGTCGGGGCAGCTGCGCAGGGCGGTGTTCCGGGAGTACCGGGCGCTGCTCGGCGTCCCGCTCGTCGTCGGTCTCGGCGCCGGACTGCTCGGCGCGATGGTGATGCTGCCGGGGATCCCGCTCGTGACCGTCGGGGTCGCGTCGCCGATCACGTGGGAGCTCGGCATGGGCGCCCTGCCCGTTGCCGTCGCCGCCATCGTGTTGGCGTTGGCGGCCGCTGTACTGATGGCGCTGCGGCTGATGGGTCGCGCCACGCCCGAACGACTGCGGGACGGTGCGGCGTGAGCGGGCCGGAGCGGAGCGGAGGGCTGCGAACCATGGGTGCAGTGCTTGGGTCAGGCCGGCGCCGGAGCGTAGCGGAGGCGACGGCATGACCGGGCCGGAGCGGAGCGGAGGGCTGCGAACCATGGGTGCAGTGCTTGGGTCAGACCGGCGCCGGAGCGTAGCGGAGGCGACGGCATGAGCGGGCTTGCTGTGACCTGCCGTGGGCTGGTCTACATCTACCGCCTCGAGGGCTACGACGTCGTGGCGTTGTCGGGGGTCGACCTCGACATCTCCGCCGGGGAGTCGGTCGCGCTGCTCGGGCCGTCCGGGTCGGGCAAATCGACCCTGCTGTCGCTGCTCGCCGGGCTCCTGCCACCGTCGGCGGGCCGGGTCAGCGTCGGCGAGCACGACCTCGCCCGCGCCACGCCCGCCGAGCTGCAGCAGCTGCGGGCCACCGACGTCGGCGTCGTGCTGCAGGGCGCGTCGCGCAACCTGCTGCCGTACCTGACCGCGGAGCAGAACGTGCGCTTCGCCCAGCGCGGCGTCCCCGGTGACCGGCGCCGGGTGTCACGCCCTTCCGGCAGCTCCCGGCAGCTGGCCGATCCCCGCGAGGTGCTCGCGATGGTCGGCCTCAGCGGGCGGGGACGCAACCGGCAGCTGCCGCAGCGACTCTCTCCTGGTGAGCGTCAACGGTTGGCGCTCGCCGTCGGGCTGGCCGCCCGGCCGGGACTGCTGCTCGCCGACGAGCCGACCAGCCAGCTCGACACCCACGCCCGCGACGAGGTGCTCCTCGCCCTGGACGCGGTCCGCCGGGCCGGTACGACCGTCGTCGTCGTGACGCACGACCCGGACGTCGGCCTGCGGATGGGCCGCACCGTCACGATCCGCGACGGGCGGGTCGGCGCCGAGGGACGTCGCGGAGAGGACTACGCGGTGGTCGGTCGCGACGGTACGGTGCACCTGCCGCAGGAGGTGCTGCGCATGCTGCCGCCCGGCACCCTGGTCGGGGTGGAGCCGCAGCCCGACGGCACGGTGCTGCTGGTGCCCGCCCGGTCTCACACGTTGTTGGAGGACATGCAGTGAAGACGTTGACGGTCGACGGTGTCACGGTCGCGTACGAGCGCGACCACCCCGTGCTGCGCGACGTGTCCGTGGTCGTCTCACCGGGGCAGATCCTCGCCGTGACCGGGCCGTCCGGGGCCGGCAAGACGACGCTGCTGTGGGCGATGGCCGGGCTGCTGAAGCCGGCGGCCGGGACGGTGGCCGTCGACAGCACGCCGCTGCGCGACCGCGACCACGCCGTGTCCGAGAAGGTCGTGCTGATCCCGCAGGACAACGGCCTCGCCGCGATCCTCACCGCACAGGAGAACATCCAGGTGGCGATGATCGCCGGCGGTGCGGCACCGGCCGACGCCCGGCGGGCGACCGTGGCGTCGCTGGAGCGCCTGGGCCTCGGCAGCCAGGCCGACCAGCTGGTCGAGGAGCTCTCCGGCGGCCAGCAGCAGCGCACCGCGATCGCCCGGGGCCTGGCCCTGCACGGCGCCGTGGTGCTCGCCGACGAGGTGACCAGCGAGCTGGACTCCACCAACCGGCAGAAGGTCATGGAGCTCCTGCATGAGGAGGCCCGCCGCGGCGCGGCGGTCGTCTTCGCCACCCACGACCCGGAGGCCGCGGCCGCCTGCGACCGCGAGCTCCACCTGTCCGACGGAGTTGCCCAACTGGTCCGTTAAGCCTCTGCCCGCGTTCGCCGGGCGCGAGTACGCTCGCGCTCGGCCGACGGACCCAGGGGAGGAGCAGCAATGACCGAGGTGACCGCGGGCATCCCCGCGCAGCGCAATGACGTGGACGATCCCGACATGACCGGCGACGCGCTCTCCATCGAGCCGGCGGCTCCGGGCTCTGTCGCGGGCACCGCCGCCTCCACCGGCGAGCGGGTCAGCGCCTTCGCGTCCGACGCCGCCGAGCGGGTCGGCGAGTTCGCCACCACCACCGCCGACCGGGTCGGTGAGCTCGCCACGACGACCGCCGCCGCGTCGGGGCGGATCGCCTCGCAGGTCGTCGACCGGCTGCGCAACTCCGCCGAGCTCGCCGCCGAGCGGGGCACCACGACCATCGCCGACGAGGTGGTCGAGAAGATCGCCGGCATCGCCACCCGTGAGGTCCCCGGCGTGTACGACCTCGGCGGCGACGTCGCCCGGGTCTTCGCCTCGGTCCGCGACCGCATCGGCCTCGGCGACGGCGAGGAGCGGGAGAACGGCAACCGTGGCGTGCACGTCCGCCTGGAGGGCCGCAGCGCCGCCGTGCGGGTCACGCTCGTGATCGAGTACGGCTTCGTGCTCTACTCCGTCGCCGAGAAGGTCCGCGCCAACGTCATCGGCGCGATCGAGAACCTGCTCGGACTCGAGGTCACCTCCGTCGACATCGTCGTGGACGACGTCCACGTGAGCGACACGCTTCCGGAGTCTGAGGCCGCCTCCGCCGCGTAACGTCGTCGTGAACGGAGGGTGGGACTTGTCCCACCCTCCTTAGCGATCGTTCAGGGAGCGCATACCATCGACGGTGAGACGGACAACCCGATCACGCCGAGTTTCTCGAGGAGCGCCGACACCCCATGGACGCCCACGACATCGCCGAGGGCCGCGCCCGCTGGCAGCGCCGTTACGACGAGGCCCGCAAGCGCGACGCCGACTTCACCACCCTGTCCGGGACCCGGGTCGATCCGGTCTACGGGCCGCCGGAGGGTGCCGACGTGCCCGGCTTCGAGCGCATCGGCTGGCCTGGTGAGTATCCGTACACGCGAGGGCTGCACCCCACGGGGTACCGCGGCCGCACGTGGACCATCCGGCAGTTCTCCGGCTTCGGCAACGCGCAGCAGACCAACGCCCGCTACAAGATGCTGCTCGGCGCGGGCGGCGGCGGGCTCTCCGTCGCCTTCGACATGCCGACGCTGATGGGCCGCGACTCCGACGACCCGCAGTCGCTCGGCGAGGTCGGCCACTGCGGGGTCGCGATCGACTCCGCCGCCGACATGGACGTGCTCTTCGACGGCATCCCCCTCGCCGACGTCACCACCAGCATGACCATCTCCGGGCCGGCGGTGCCCGTCTTCTGCATGTACCTGGTGGCGGCCGAGCGGCAGGGCGCCGACCTCGGCGTCCTCGACGGCACCCTGCAGACCGACATCTTCAAGGAGTACATCGCGCAGAAGGAGTGGCTCTTCCCGCCCGAGCCGCACCTGCGCCTCATCGGCGACCTGATGGAGTTCTGCGGCAAGGAGATCCCGCGCTACAAGCCGCTGTCCGTCTCCGGCTACCACATCCGTGAGGCCGGCTCGACGGCCGCGCAGGAGCTGGCATACACCCTCGCCGACGGCTTCGGGTACGTGGAGCTCGGCCAGTACCGGGGGCTGGACGTCAACAGGTTCGCGCCCGGTCTGAGCTTCTTCTTCGACGCGCACATCGACTTCTTCGAGGAGATCGCGAAGTTCCGCGCGGCCCGGCGGATCTGGGCCCGCTGGCTGCGCGACGTGTATGGCGCCACCAGCGAGAAGGCCCTGTGGCTCAAGTTCCACACGCAGACGGCCGGCGTCTCGCTGACCGCCCAGCAGCCGTACAACAACGTCGTGCGCACGGCGGTCGAGGCGCTCAGCGCGGTCCTCGGCGGCACCCAGTCGCTGCACACCAACGCGCTGGACGAGACCCTGGCGCTGCCCACCGACGAGGCCGCCGAGATCGCCCTGCGCACCCAGCAGGTGCTGATGGAGGAGACCGGCGTCACCAACGTCGCCGACCCGCTCGGCGGCTCCTGGTATGTCGAGGCGCTGACCGACCGCATCGAGGCCGAGGCGGAGGCGATCTTCCAGCGCATCCGCGATATGGGCGGCGACGGCACCATCACCGCCGGCATCCTGCGCGGCATCGAGGACGGCTGGTTCATGTCGGAGATCGCCGACAGTGCCTTCGTCTACCAGCAGGCCCTCGAGAAGGGCGACAAGCGGGTCGTCGGCGTCAACGTGCACACCGGCTCGCTGACCCGGGACCTGGACATCCTGCGGGTCTCGCACGAGGTCGAGACCGAGCAGAACAAGCTCCTCGGCGCCCGCCGGGCCGAGCGGGACAACGCCCTCGTGGAGCGGCGGATTCAGGAGATGGTGGCGGCGGCTCGTACCGGCGGGAACATGATCCCGGCGATGCTGGACGCGTGCCGTGCCGAGGCGACCCTCGGCGAGATCTGCGGGGCGCTCAAGGACGAATGGGGCATCTACCGCGAGCCCGCGCGGTTCTGAGCTGGCAGTTACCTAATCGCAATGCAACCGGCCCCTCTCCCGGTTGGTCTTCTTACGAACGACCTTGACCGACGGGGGAGGGGCCTTGCTGGCACTCGTGCTCGCAGCGTTGCGGGCCAGGCGGACACAGGCGCTGACGCTGCTCCTGCTGAGCACGCTCGCCGCGGCCGCCGCGGCGGCCGCACCCTGGTATGTCCTCGCGTCCACGGAGCGCATCGCGACCCGTCACGTCGAGTCGGCGCCGATCACCGAGCGGTCCCTCGAAACCGTCGGTGAGGGCCAGATCGAGGGCGGCTCCGTCGCGGCGCACCTGGAGGCCAACGCGCAGCTGACACAGTCGGTCGTGGAGCTGGGCGGGTTCACCACCTACACCGGGGCCTACCTGACGGGCTCGCTGGTCTCCGCCGCGCCGCAGGACGGCGGCAGCGCCCTGGGCGTGAAGCGCGAGACCGACTCGCCGCTGACCCTGCGCACCGGCGGGTGCGACCGCGCCACCGTCGAGGGCCGGTGCGCCACCGGCGCGGGCGAGGTGATGCTCAGCTACCGCACCGCTCACTGGCTGGGCGTCAAGCCCGGCGACCAGGTCAGCTACGAGGCGGTCGACGTCCACGACGCGCTCCAGCTCACCGTCACCGGGATCTACCGGCCGATCGACCCGGTCGACCCGTTCTGGAGCAGCAACGCCCAGCTGATCGCGGTCGACCTGCCCGCCGGCGCGCCGCCGGAGATCACGGAGCCGGTCGACGACGCGGCGCTTGTCGGCGGGGCCGTGTTCGACAAGATCCAGCCGGCGAAGCTGCGCTTCGTCGTCGACATGGTCGCCGAGCCGAAGCTCTTCGTCGAGAACACCCCGTCGGAGGTCCGCGCGTTCCTCGCCGCGGCGACGGTCAAGGCGGCCAACAACCGGCTCAGCATGTACACCAGCCTCACCGTCACGGCCGACCGGGTCGAGCGGGACCGGCAGCTGCTCAGCCTCGGCGTCCCCGTCGGCGCGTTCCAGCTGCTCCTGCTCTGCTGGTTCGCCCTGTACCTGGCGGTCAAGTACACCGGTGAGGAGCGCCGCCCGGACGTCGGCCTGGTCAAGCTGCGCGGCGCCACCCGCGGCCGCACCTGGGCCCTCGTCGGCGGGCAGAGCGCGGTGCCGATGATCGCCGGGGCGCTGATCGGGCTGCCGCTGGGGTATCTGGTGGCCACCGCCGTCACCGGCGCGATCCAGGAGCCCGCGGTCGTCTCGCAGGCCGCGTCGCTGTCCGTCGGCGCGGTGGTCGTCGCCGTCCTCGGCGCGCTGCTGGCCGCGCTGCTCGCGGAGCGTCGCGCGCTCGGCTCGACCGTCGCCGAGCTGCTGCGCCAGGCCCCGGGCCGGGCCCGCGCCTGGCGGGACCTGTTCGACCTGGTGCTGGTCATCGTCGCCGGGATCGCCGTGTACCAGGTGAAGCACCGCGCCTCCGGGGACGCCGCGGGGCTCGCGTTGCTGGCGCCCGGCCTCGCCGCCCTCGCCTGCGCCCTGGTCGCGTCCCGCGCGATCACGGCGATCGCCGGCCGGATGGTCGAGGGCGCGCTGCGGCACGGCCGCCCGGCCCGCGCGCTCACCGCCATCTACCTGGCGCGCCGGCCCGGCGTCCACCGGCTGGCCGCGCTCATGATCGTCACGGTCGCGCTGCTCGGCACCTCGTACATCACCTGGAGCGCGGGCGTCGATGCCGGGCGCGACCGGGCCGAGCTGGAGGTCGGCGCCGACCGCGTGCTCATCGTCCGCGCCGAGAACCGGCTCGCCCTGCTCCACGCGGTCCGCGCCGCCGACCCGTCGGGCAAGCAGGCGATGGCGGTCGTGCAGTCGCTGCGCTCCGCCCAGGACCGGGTCCTGCTCGTGGACAGCCCGCGGCTGCCGGCCGTGGCGGCCTGGCGCCCCGAATACGGGATGACCGCCGAGCAGGCCGCGGCCACCCTGCACCCGCAGGCGCCCGACCCCGTCATGGTCACCGGCGGGGAGCTGACGTTCGACCTGGACGTGGCCATGACCGCGCCCGAGCGGGGCCGGACGCTCTTCTTCGAGGCCGTGCTCGCCGACCCGGCCGGTGCCCGGCTGGTCGCCAGGGTCGGCCCGCTCGTGGCGGGCCCCGCGACGCTGAAGGCCCAGGTGCCCGCCTGCGCCAAGGCGCCGGGCTGCCGGCTGAGCTCGCTGGCGATCACCCAGAGCACCCTCGACCAGAAGGTGTTCTTCGCCGCCCGCCCCGGCATCGAGGTCACCGTCCGCGGCCTGTCGGCCGGGTCGTCCGTGCTCGGCAAGGAGACCCTGAGCGACCGGACCCGATGGCGCCTGTCCGTCTCGCCGGCGCCGCCCAACCTGATCGTCGCGCCGGCCGCCGCCGGCCTGGTGCTGCGGGTGGCGCCGATCAGGCCCGGTCCGGCGACCGACCCCGGCGTCTACCCGATCGACACGCCGGCGCCGATCGCCTCCATCCGGGCCAAGCGGCTCCAGCAGCGCATCGCCGGCGACCAGCGGGTCACGTACGGCTCGGCGTCCATCTCCGAGCGGATCGCCGGCTCCGCGACCCGGCTGCCACGCATCGGCGACCAGGGCGTGCTCGTCGACCTCGAATACGCCGACCGGCTCGGCGCCGACTTCGGCGCCGGCGAGTCGATGCAGGTCTGGCTCGCCTCCGACGCGCCGCGCGACGTCGTGGGGCGGCTCGAGGCGCAGGGGCTGATCGTGCAGGGCGAGGAGACGATCGACGGCACCGCCGCCCGCTACGCGTCCTTCGGCCCGCCGCTGACCCTGCAGTTCATGCTGCTGTCGGCGATCGTCGGGGTCGCGCTGGCGATCGGCTCGGCCACCGTCGTCGCCGCGGTCGAGCGCCGGCCGCGGTCCGCGGAGCTCAGCGCGCTGCGCAACCAGGGCGCACCGGCCCGGCTCGTGCAGCGCGTCGCCGTCGAGGGCTACCTGATCCTCGTCGGCGCCTCCCTCCTCACCGGGTTGCTGCTCGTCGTGCTCATCCGCACCTACATCGGTGACGTCCTGCCCTACTTCGCCGACGGATGGAGCACTCCGTGAGCGAGCCGGAGCGCAGCGGAGGGTCGCGAACCATAGGCGCAGTGCTGGAGTCAGGCCGGCGCCGCAGCGAAGCGGAGGCGGCGGCATGACCGAGCCGGAGCGCAGCGGAGGGTCGCGAACCATGGGCGCAGTGTCTGGATCAGGCCGACGCCGGAGCGAAGCGGAGGTGGCGGCGTGATCGGGCTTGTGCTGTCGATGATCAGGGCACGGCCCGGGCAGGCCGTGACCGCGTTCGTGATGGCCATGTTCGCCATGGCGGCCGCGGTGAGCGCGCCGGTCTACATCACCACCGCCGACCGGGCGGTGGTGGCGAGCGAGGTCGCCGCCGCGCCCGTCAACGAGCTGGTCGTGCAGGCCCGCCGGGAGACGAAGGCCGGTGACCGCGCCTTCGAGGACCTGGCGCCCAAGGTCTTCGTCTTCCCCGGGTTCTCGACCGTGTTCAGCGCCGAGACCAATACGTACGTGACCGGCCCGGTGCCCGGCGTCGAGCCGGTCGCGCCCCGGTTCGTGTACCGCGACGGCACCTGCGAGCACGTGCGGATCGTCGAGGGTCGCTGCTTCATCAGCCCGAGCGAGATCATCCTCAGCAAGCCGACGCTCGACCTGCTCAAGGTCGGCATCGGGACGGTGCTGGACGTCGACTGGTCCACGTTCGACGCCGAGGGCCAGGAGTGGGTGCCGTCCGGCAAGCCCACGGCCATGTCGGTCGTCGGCGCGTACGAGCCGGTCGACGTGACCGAGCAGTACTGGGCCGACTTCGGCTACTTCGACAGCCGGGAGTCCGCCCGGCGCGTCACCGCACCGATCTTCGCCAGCCGGCTCTCGCTGGAGTCGATCGAGCGCCTGACTGAGCGTCAGGCCCTCGATGTCGTCATCGACCACGACGCGATCACCGGCGAGAGCCTCGCCGCGGTCAACGGCGCCGTCGAGAGCGGCCGTTCCCAGCTGCAGGGCCTGTCCGGGTCGCCGACGGTCAAGGCGGACCTGCCGCACCTGCTGACCAGGATCGAGCGCGACCGCGGCCTGGTCGCCCAGGTCGTGCCGGTCGCCGCGGTGCCGCTCGTGCTGCTGTGCTGGTTCGTGCTCTTCGTCGCCGTCGCGTCCGCGACCGCCGAACGCCGGCTCGAGCTCGGCCTGATGGCCCTGCGCGGGGTCACCTTCCCGCGCCGCTGGTGGCTCGCCGCCGGCGAGAGCATCGTGCCGATCCTGTTCGGCGCCGCCGCCGGCTTCATCGCCGGCAACTACCTCGTCCGGCTCGCCGCCTGGCTGCTGCTGGGCGCCAGCGGCGACGTGCCGCTGTCCGAGGGAGCCAGCGCGTGGGCGCTGGTCGCCGTCGTCGGCGCCCTGTTCGCGGCGGTGCTCGCCCAGCGGGCGGAGCTGGCCAAGAAGACCATCGACCTGCTGCGCAACGTGCCGAGCCGGCTGTCGCGCTGGGGCGCCCCGGTCTTCGAGGTCGCGGTGGTGGTGCTCGCCGTCGTCGCCGTGCTGCAGCTGCGCGAGGGCGACAACGGCCTGACCGGCTTCGCGACGTTCGGCCCCTCGCTGGTCGTCATCGCGGCGGGCCTGCTCGCCGCCCGCGGCGTGCTGCCCCTCGCTGAGCGCAGCGGCCGGCGCGCCCTGCGCCGCGGCAGGATCGGCCCGACCCTCGCCGCGTACGCGATGGCCCGCCGCCCCGGCAGCCAGCGCATCCTCGCCCTGTTCGTGGTCGCGATCGCCCTGGCCTGCTTCGCGGCGACCGCGGCGACCGCCTCCGACGACAACCGTGACCTGCGGATCAGGGTCGAGCAGGGCGCCGACCGGGTGCTCACCGTCGAGCCCGTCAGCCGCACCGAGCTGCTCACGAAGGTCCGGGCGCTGGACCCGGCCGGCGACTTCGCGATGGCGGCGGCGATGCTGCCGAAGTCGGAGGACTCGGCGGTCCCGCCGGTGCTCGCCGTCGACTCCACCCGCCTCGCCAAGATCGCGCTGTGGAACGACGCCCATCTCACCGCCGCCGAGGCCGCCGCCGTGCTGCGCCCCGACGTCCCGCGGGAGAGCATCATCCTGGACAACAAGGACGTGAGCCTCGACATCACCGTCGACAAGCTCGCCGACGCGTTCCGGGTCAGGTTCATCCTGGCCGTGGTGCCCCTGGACGGGGGCGCCGCCGGCGCCGTCGACTTCGGAGCGCCGCAGCTGGGGCGCCACACGTACGTCAAGAACCTCCCGATGTGCGTCAACAAGTGCCGCCTCGCCGCGCTGCGCATCGACCAGCCGGAGGACCGCGGCTTCGACGCCACGATCACCCTGCACTCCATGGCCCAGCGCGGCCAGACCGTCACCGACTTCAGCCAGGCCGACGAGTGGCGGGTCCCGGAGACCCCCGGCCCCAAGCTGCTCGTGCCGCAGGTGTCCCTCGCCGACGGCGGGCTGCGCCTGGAGGTGGCCAACTACAAGGGCGCCGACGTCGCCTACCGGCTCATGCCGGCGGACGTGCCGTCGCCGATGCCGGTCGTCATGGCCCGCACCGCGGGCATGGGCGACCACATGGCGACCTTCGACGGGTCCCAGACCGCCGTGCAGGTCGCCGGCGAGGTCGTCCAGGTGCCCCGCCTCGGCTCGCGCGGCGGCATCGTCGACCTCGACTACGCCGAGCGGCTCTCCACCGAGCCCGTCGACACCATCACCCCGCAGGTCTGGCTCAACGCCAACGCCCCGGCCGACGTCCTCGACCGGGTGCAGGCGCAGGGTCTGAAGGTGATGAAGGACCAGCGCATCGGCCCGCTGCGGGACGCCCTCGACGAGCAGGGGCCGGCCGTCGCGCTGCGCTTCCACGAGCTCGCCGCCGGCCTCGCCGTCGTCCTGGCCGGCGGTGCGCTCTGGCTGGTCACCGCCCTGGACCGGCAGCGCCGCCGCGGCGAGCTGCGGGCGCTGCGGGCGCAGGGCGTCGCCCGCCGCGACGCGTCCGCCAACGGCTACCTGACGCTGGTCGGCACCGCGGCGGTCATCGGGCCGTTCGCCGCTCTGGCAAGCTGGCTGCTGGTGCGCGAACATCTTCCGGTGTTCACCGACGACCCCGGCACCTTCCCGGTGCCGATCTGGCCGTCACCACTTCCGGTCGCCGTCGCCTGGGCGGCGGCCGTGCTCATCCTCGCCGGCGTGGCGCTCCTCGCCGGCGCCCGGCTCCGTGCCGCGACCAGACAGCGATAAGGGGACTGCTCATGAACGGGTTGGCGGTGGCCTGCCGGCGGGTCGTGCACATCTACCGGGCCGAGGCGGGCGACGTGGTGGCCCTCGCCGGCGTCGACCTGTCGATCGGGCCGGGGGAGACCCTCGCCCTCGTCGGGCCGTCCGGCTCCGGCAAGTCGACACTGATCGCGCTGCTCGCCGGGCTCATGCGGCCCTCCGCCGGCAGGGTCAACATCGGCACGTACGACATGGGCAAGCTCTCCGACGGCGAGATCGCCCGCCTCCGCGGCACCGAGATCGGCGTGGTGCTGCAGGGCGCCGCCCGCAACCTGCTGCCCTACGCGACGCTGCACCGCAACATCTGGCTCGCCCAGCGCCGCGCGGCCCGCACCGAGGGCATCAAGCTCGACGACCCGGACCGCATCCTGGACCTCGTCGGCCTGCCCGGCCTCGGCCGCGCCCGCATCGACGAGCTCGCGCCCGGCGCCCGCCAGCGCGCGGCACTCGCCGTCGGCATCGCCGCCGGGCCCGGCCTCCTGCTCGTCGACGAGCCCACCAGCCAGCTCGACACCGCCGGCCGCGACGAGGTCCTCGAGGCCCTGGAGACCGTCAACCAGGAGCGCAACACGACCATCGTCGTCGTCACCCACGACGGTGACGTGGGCACCCGCCTCGGCCGCGCCGTCACCATCCGCGACGGCCGCGTCGGCGCCGAAGGCCGCGACGGGCAGGACTTCGCCGTCGTCGCCGGGGACGGCACCGTCCAGCTGCCGCCGGAGGTCCTCGGCGACTTCCCGCCCGGCACCCTCTTCACCGTGGAGCACATCGACGGCGCCGTCACACTGGTGGCAGGGGGATCCGACCGGTCACTTGCGGCGGACCACTTGGGGCACGTGCAAAACTAGCTCCATGAGCGACCCAAGGCAGACCCAGTCGATCTTCACCCGCGGGGCGGTGGACCTCGGAGCCCTGGCCCGGAGCAATCAGGCCGCGGCGCAGCGATCTGCCCAACCCTCCGCCGCGCCGAGCTCGGCGTTCGTGTTCGACGTCACCGAGGCCAATTTCCAGGACGCCGCCCTGCAGCGTTCGGTCACGACCCCGGTCGTCCTGGACTTCTACGTCGCCGGCAGCCAGCCGCACCAGCAGTTCTCCCCGCTGCTGGAGAAGCTCGCCGCCGAAGGTGATGGCACCTGGCTGCTCGGCCGCGTCGACATCGAGGCCAACCCGCGGCTCGCCCAGATGTTCCGCATCCAGGGCATCCCGTTCGTCGTCGCGATCGTCGGCGGGCAGCCCGTCGACGCGTTCAACCAGATGCTGCCCGAGACCCACCTCCGCCAGTGGATCGACGCGGTGCTCAAGGCCGCCGGCATCGAGGTCCAGCGCGGCGACGACCCGCGCCTGCTCGCCGCGGACGACGCCCTCATGGACGGCGACCTCGACGGTGCCGAGGGGGCCTACCGCGCCATCCTCGCCGACACGCCGGCCGACCCGATCGCCGAGTCGGGCCTGGCCCAGGTCGCCCTGCTGCGCCGCACCTCCGGGCTCGACCCGGCGGCGGTCCTGGCGGCGGCGGGTGAGGACATCCCCTCCCAGCTGCTCGCCGCCGACATCGAGGTGCTCACCGGCCAGGCCGACCTGGCCTACAAGCGCCTCATCGACCTTGTCCGCCGCACCCCCGGCGACGACCGCGAGACGGTGCGCAAGCACCTCGTCTCGCTGTTCACCGTCGCGGGGCCCGACGACCCCGCGGTCGCCAAAGCCCGCCGGGCGCTGGCGAGCGCGCTGTTCTGAGCCGGGGCGGGATGCGCCGGATCGCCGTCGTCGACGCACCGAGCAACCTGGGGTTGCGGCCACCGACCGCAACCTCGGTCCCCGGCTGCGCGAAAGCTCCCGGCGCGCTGCGCGACAGCGGCCTGCTGGCCCGGCTGGGCGCCCGCGACGCGGGGTGCATCACCCCCTCGCGGTATGACCCGGCCGGCTGGCAGCCCGGCGACGGCGTCGCGCAGGCCGACGAGATCGCCGTCTTCGTCCGCCGGCTGGCCGACCGGATCGGCGCCATCCTCGCCTCCGGCGACTTCCCGGTCGTCCTCGGCGGCGACTGCTCGATCCTGCTCGGCGCGGGACTGGCGATGCGGCGATACTCGGCCGACCTCGCCGGCCGGATCGGCCTGGTCTACGTCGACGGCCACTCCGACTTCCGCCACGAGGGCAACGCCTCCTACGTCGGCGCCGCCGCGGGTGAGGCGCTCGCCCTGGCGACCGGCCGCGGGCAGAGCAACCTCGCCTCGATCGAGCAGCGCCGGCCGTACTTCCGCGACGTCGACGTCGTCCTGCTGGGCATCCGCACCCACGACGAGTATCGCCTGGATCTGCAGGCCGCGGGGATCGTCGCCCGGGCGGTGCCGGAGCTGCGCTCGCACGGCGCGGCCCGCTCCGCCCAGTGGGCCCGCGACCAGCTGCGCGACTGCGCGGGCTTCTGGGTGCACGTCGACGTCGACGTCCTGGACCCGGCGGTGATGCCGGCCGTCGACGCGCCCGACGTGGGCGGGATCGCCTACCGGGAGCTGGAGATCCTGCTCAGCGGCCTGGTCTCCGACCCACGCTGCGTGGGCGTGCAGGTCACCGTCTTCGACCCGGACTACGACCCCGACGGCCAGTACGCCCGCGAGGTCACCGACGTCCTCGTCGCCGGCCTGGAGCCCCTCGTCACGTCGTCGGCCCTGGCCGCCACCGACCTCACCCCGGTGGTGTCGGCTCCGCCGCTGCACACGGACCTGCTCACCCCGGCACTCCCCACCCCGCCGCCGCCCGCCGCCCCGGAGCCAGACCCGGAGCCAGACCCGGAGCTGGACCAGGAGCCGGACCTGGAGCCAGCGCTGGACCTGGATGTGGACCTGGACCTGGGCCTGGATGTGGACCAGGAGCCGGACCTGGACCAGGAGCCGGACCAGGATGTCGAGCCGGTCGGCGCCGCGCTGCCCCACGACGTCGCCGAGGACGGGGCGGAGCCGGAGTTCGAGTCCGACGCAGAGCCCGAGCCAGCCACCGAGCCGGAGCCGGACGTGGAGTTCGGGCCGGAGCTGCAGTTCGAGCCGGAGCCGGACCTGGAGCTCGGGCCGGAAGCCGGGCTCCTCCCCCCGATCAAGTTCATCCACTTGGATGAGAACGGCGAGCCGTCGGATGCCGCGGGGTTGGAGCCGGCCTCCCCGGAGCCCGGCGACACCGCGACGGTCGGGGTCGAGCTGCCGCCCCTCGGCTGGGTGGACGTGCGGACCGGGGCGGTGGTCGACCTGGCCGTGGGCCGGAGGGCCGGGCGTGCGGAGGAGGGGAAGGCCGACGCGCCGTTGCTTCCGGCGTACAGTCGCGGCGCCGTGATCGGGATCACCACCCGCAAGCCGATCGACGTGGATGCCGAGGCGGCGCTCGGCGAGGTGGACGACGACTGGGTGGCCGTCGGCGGTGCGGCCGAGGCGGCGGAGGTCACAGAGGTCACAGAGGTCACCGAGGTCGCGGGCGAGCCCGTCGAGCAGCCCGCCGAGGAGCCGGTCGAGCAGGGCGGTGCGCTGCCGTTCGGGCGTCCGGGGCGCAAGGGGCGCCGGGCTCCCCGGCTGGCCCTGACCCTCGCGCCGATCTCCGCGCCGCCCGTGTCGGGGCGGCTCGCCCGGCGCGCCGACCAGCCCGAGGACGCCGCCGCGCCCGCCGGCCATGGCGCCGTCGTGCCGTTCGTGCCGGCGCAGTCCAGGACGCCCGTCGAGGGGCCCGAAGGGCCGCTGACCGATGTGGTGCCTGCAGCTCGTACACCCGAGGAAGAACCGACACCGAAGCAGCATTGACACGACGCGGCCCCACCCGCGGCGGCGAGTGGGGCCGGTCGGTTGTCAGCCGATGGTCTGGAAGAACTTCCCGGCGATCGGGACGGCCGCCGCGGTGCTCGCGCCACCGTTTTCCACGAAGACGCAGAAGGCGATGTCGCCGCGGTACCCCATGAACCACGAGTGCGTGTGGGCGGGGTCGTTGTCGTACTCCGCGGTGCCGGTCTTGCCCCGCAGGTCGCCGGGCAGGTTCTTGAGCTGGTCGGCGGTGCCGACGGTGACGACCTCGCGCATCATCTGCCGCAGCGGGTCCAGCGCGGCCTGGCTGAGCTGCGGGCCGTCCTGTGCGGGGTTCTTCGGCGCGGGGTCGAGCACGAGCTGCGGCTGCTTCCACTGGCCGCGGGCGATCGCGGCGGCCGCGCCGGCCAGGGCGACCGGCGAGGACAGCGTGGTGCCCTGCCCGAACGCGGCCGCGGCCTGCTCGGACTTGGAGCCGTTCGCGGAGACCTTGCCGGTGAAGACGTCGACGCCGAGGTCCCACGGGATGCCGATGCCGACGCTCTGCGCGGTCTGCGCCAGGCCGTCGGGCGCGAGCTGCGGGGCGAGGGACGCGAACGCGGTGTTGCACGACTTCGCGAAGTCGGTCCGCAGCGGCACGTTGCCGAGCTCCATGTCGTGGGAGTTCTTGAACGTGCGGCCGTCGACGGTGAGGGTCTTCGGGCACGGGACCACCGTCTCGCCGGTCGTGCCCTTGTTCAGCACGCCGAGCGCGGTGATCGTCTTGAACGTCGAGCCGGGCGGGGTCTGCCCGACGAGCGCGAAGTTGTTGCCGGCCGCGCCGGGTCCGTTGGCGACCGCGACGATCGAGTTGTCGCTGATGCGGATCGCGACGAGGGCGGACCGGCGGGTGTCGAGGGCGAGGGCCGCCTCGGCCGCGTTCTGCATGTTGACGTCGAGGGTGATCTTGATCGCCGCCCCGGGCGCCGCTTCGGTGGTGAAGAGCTTCTTGTCCGGGGTGCCGGTCGGCATCGGGACGATGACGGAGACGCCGGGCTTGCCCTGCAGCGCCGTGTCGTACTTCTGTTGGATCCCGGACAGTCCGACGACGTCGCCGACTTTGTACTTGCCCGGGTTCTTGTCCATGATCTCCTTGGTCACCTCGCCGGACGTGCCGATCAGCGCGCGGGCGAACTGCGCCGAGGGCCCCAGGGTCTGCGTCGAGTTGCGGGTGACGATGCCCGGCGTCGAGTTGAGCTTGTTGGAGATCGTGTCGTAGATCTCCTTGCGCAGCGTCACGACCTCGACGAACGCGTCGGGCTTGGCGTTCTTCACCTTGTTGGGCAGGGTCGACAGGTCGACCTGCACCTTGGCCGCGGCGAACGCGTCGGTGAGGTTCTTCGTCACGATGTTGATATCGGTGACGGAGCGTGGCTGGACACCGATGATGACCACGGGCTTGCTGCTCACGATCGGCTGGCCGGAGCCGTCGAGGATGCTGCCGCGCGGACCGGCCGACTTCTTCACGGTGAGCTTGTCGGTGGGCTCCAGCTCCGGGTTGATGGTCTTGGCGCCCCAGACCACGGTCCACTGCTTGTCGACGCGCTTGGCCTGGACGGTGGTGTCGTACTCCCACGTCGACTCGGCGACCGGCCACTTCACCGTCACGACGGCGCTGGCCTCGTCCTTCTTGACCGCGGGCGCACCCTTGATCGTCAGCTTGGGCGGGGTGGCGGCGAGGTCGCCGGCGACGGTGGTCCACAGCTTCTGCGCCGCGTCACCGCTGAGCGCTTTGCCGTCCGTGCCCACGAACTTCATCCCGGCGATGTTGCCCTTCTCCCACGCCGCGAGGAACGTCTTCAGCGCGTCGTCCGGCGGCTTGCTGGAGCAGGCGGGCAGGGCGCCGAGCATCGCCAGCCCGGCGAGGAGGGCGATCATGCGACGAAATGAAACGGCCATGGGGGCGATTCTGCGTCATGAAAGCCACGATCCGCACGCCCCAAGATCGGAAAAGTTGGACAATTGGTATGGGGCGTACTGGTCGATCGGCTAACCGACGCTGGGCCGATCAGAATTGTCGGGGGTACGTCTTAGGCTGTGCGGGACAACCCACAGCGTCGTGGGTGAGGGGAGAACAGACCGATGAACCGGCCCACGGCAACGGTGCGCACTGCGGTCGCCGAGCCAACGATCGAAGACGACGAGTTAGAGCAGCCAGTGCCCAACGCTGAGCACCTCGTCGCCGAGGCGGTGGTCCTCGCGGCAGCGCAGGACACCGATCCCACACTCGTCGCGCACTACTGGCGACTCGTCCCCGACGAGGAGCTGGCCAGCTGCCAGGTGGCGAAGATGGTGGCGGCCACCCGGTCGCACCTCGAGCTCGCCCAGCAGCGGGTGCCCGGCGAGCTGAAGCTCCGCATTGGGCTCAGTGTGACCGGCGGCACATCGCTGGAGATCGTGACCGACGACATGCCGTTCCTGGTCGACTCCGTCACCAGCGCGCTGTCGGCCCGCAACCTCGACGTCAACCTGCTCGTCCACCCGCTCGTCGTGGTGCGCCGCCAGCCGCTGGGCGCCCTGGAGGAGATCCGGGGCGGGGTGGAGCCCGAGGACGCCGCCCCCGGCGACATCGTCGAGAGCTGGATCCGCATCGAGATCGACCGCATCCGCGACGAGCAAGACCTCGAGATCGTGCGCACAGACCTGGCCCGCGTGCTCAACGACGTGCGCGAAGCGGTCGAGGACTGGCCGAAGATGCGCACCCAGGCGCTCACGCTCGCCGACGAGCTCGGCAGCGCGCAGCTGCCGGTGCCCGACAAGGACATCACCGACTCGGTGGAGCTGCTGCGCTGGCTCGCCGACGACCACTTCACGTTCCTGGGCTTCCGGCAGTACAAGCTGGTGAAGGGCGAGCACGGGGAGGACCTGCTGCAGGCCGTCCTCGGCTCCGGCCTGGGCATCCTGCGCGCCGACCAGCCGCACCCGCGGGTGCTGAGCTCCATGACCGCCGAGGCCTACGCCAAGGCACTGGAGAAGCGCCTGCTGATCATCACCAAGGCCAACTCCAGGGCGACCGTGCACCGCTCGGCGTATCTGGACTACGTCGGCTTCAAGCTCTTCGACGCCGACGGCAACGTGACCGGCGAGAAGCGCTTCCTGGGGCTGTTCTCCTCGGCGGCGTACCGCACCAGCGTGCAGGACCTGCCGGTGGTCAAGCGCAAGGTCGCCGAGGTGGTGGAGCGCTCGGGCCTCTCGCCGCGCTCCCACTCCGGCAAGGACCTCATGGAGACGCTGGAGACCTACCCGCGCGACGAGCTCTTCCAGATCACCACCGATGAGCTCTACCGCTCCGCGATGAGCGTGCTGCGCCTCGCCGGCCGGCGGCAGCTGCGGCTGTTCCTGCGCCGCGACGCCTACGGCCGGTTCATCTCCTGCCTGGTCTACCTGCCCCGGGACCGGTTCACCACCGCCAACCGGCTGCGCATCCAGCAGATCCTGCTCGCCGAGCTCAACGGCATCGGCGTCGACTACGCCACCCGGGTCGGCGAGTCGAAGTTCGCGCGGGTCCACTTCATCGTGCGCACCGAGCCCGGCAACCCGCCCGGCGACATCGACGTCGACGACCTGACCGAGCGGCTGTCGGAGGCGACCCGCCTGTGGGACGACGACTTCCGGCTCGTGCTGGAGCGCAAGCTCGACGACGAGCACCAGGCGAAGGAGCTCTACCAGCGCTACGGCACGGCGATCTCGGAGACCTACAAGGACGAGCACACGCCGTTTGAGGCGGTGAAGGACGTCGCGAAGCTGGAGCTGCTCGACGAGCCGGGCCAGCTCGTCATGCACGTCTACCGGCGCCGCCAGGACGAGAGCGACATCCGGTTCAAGGTGTACCGCTACGGCGAGCCCATGATCCTGTCCGCCGTCCTGCCGGTGCTGCACTCCCTCGGCGTGCGGGTCACCGACGAGCGGCCCTACGAGGTCGTCCGCTCCGACGGCACCATCTACCTCTACGACTTCGGGCTGCAGCTGCCCGCCGACTCGCGGGCGATCACCGAGGTGCGGCCCCACCTGGAGAACGCGTTCTCCGCCACCTGGCGCGGCGAGGCCGAGGTCGACAACTTCAACACCCTCGTCATCAAGGCCGGCCTCACCTGGCGCGAGGTCGTCGTCCTCCGCGCCTACGCCAAGTACCTGCGCCAGGCCGGCACGGTCTTCTCGCAGGACTACATGGAGACCACGCTGCTGCAGTACCCGGCGATCGCCTCCAAGCTGGTGGCGCTCTTCGCGGCCCGCTTCGACCCGCGGCTGCAGCTTTCGGAGGAGAGCCGCGCCGTGCAGTCCAAGGAGCTGGTCTCGGCGATCCACGCCGACCTCGACGAGGTGACCAGCCTCGACCAGGACCGCATCCTGCGCTCGCTCCTGACCCTGATCCAGGCGACGCTGCGCACGTCGTTCTTCCAGCGCGGCGAGGCGGGCCGGCCGAAGTCCTACACGGCGTTCAAGCTCGACCCGCAGTCGATCCCCGACCTGCCGGCGCCCCGGCCGAAGTTCGAGATCTTCGTCTACTCGCCCAGGTTCGAGGGTGTGCACCTGCGCTTCGGCTCGGTCGCCCGCGGTGGCCTGCGCTGGTCCGACCGGCGCGAGGACTTCCGCACCGAGATCCTCGGCCTGGTCAAGGCCCAGATGGTGAAGAACGCGGTCATCGTGCCGACCGGCGCCAAGGGCGGCTTCGTCCTGAAGCAGAACCCGGGCGACCGCGACGAGGCCGTCGCCTGCTACCAGCTGTTCATCTCCGCCCTGCTCGACGTCACCGACAACCTCGACGGCGGCAAGGTCGTGGCCCCGGCCGACGTGGTCCGCCACGACCCCGACGACCCGTATCTCGTGGTCGCCGCGGACAAGGGCACCGCCACGTTCTCCGACATCGCCAACGAGATCTCGGTGAAGTACGGGTTCTGGCTGGGCGACGCGTTCGCCTCGGGCGGCTCCGCCGGCTATGACCACAAGAAGATGGGCATCACCGCCCGGGGCGCCTGGGAGTCGGTCAAGCGGCACTTCCGCGAGCTCGGCGTCGACACCCAGACCACCGACTTCACGGTCGTCGGCGTCGGCGACATGTCCGGCGACGTCTTCGGCAACGGGATGCTGCTGTCCCGGCACATCCGGCTCATGGCCGCGTTCGACCACCGGCACATCTTCATCGACCCCACGCCCGACGCCGCGACGTCGTTCGCGGAGCGGCAGCGGCTGTTCGAACTGCCCCGCTCGTCCTGGGGCGACTACGACAAGTCGATCATCTCCGCCGGCGGCGGGGTCTACCCGCGCACCGCGAAGTCGATCCAGCTCACCGCGGAGGCGAAGGAGGCGCTGGGTATCCCGCCATCGCTGACCTCCATGACGCCCAACGAGCTGATGCACGCCATCCTCGCCGCCCCCGTCGACCTGTTCTGGAACGGTGGGATCGGCACCTACGTCAAGGCCACCGGCGAGTCGCACGCCGACGTCGGTGACAAGGCCAACGACTACCTGCGGGTCAACGGCCGGGAGCTGCGGGTCAAGGTCGTCGGCGAGGGCGGCAACCTCGGCCTGACCCAGCGGGGCAGGATCGAGTTCGCGCTCGGCGGCGGCAGCATCGCCACCGACTTCATCGACAACTCCGCCGGCGTCGACTGCTCCGACCACGAGGTCAACATCAAGATCCTGCTCGACCGCGCGGTCGCCGCCGGCGAGCTCGACAAGGCCGAGCGCAACCCGCTGCTGGCCCAGATGACCGACGAGGTCGGCGAGCTGGTCCTGCGCGACAACTACGACCAGGCCACCGCGCTGGGCAACGCCCGCGCCCAGTCCCGGTCGCTGCTGCCGGTCCACAAGCGGCTCATCGCCGACCTGGAGCGCCGCGGCCAGCTCGACCGGGCCCTGGAAGGGCTGCCGACCGACGAGGAGCTCGACTCCAGGGCGGCGCTCGGCGTCGGCCTGACCTCACCCGAGTTCGCCGTCATGCTCTCGTACGTGAAGATCGTGCTCGAGCACGAGATCCTCGACTCCGGGCTGCCCGACGAGGAGTGGACCAACGAGGTGCTCGTCGGCTACTTCCCGACCGCGCTCCGCGAGCGCTTCGTCGAGTCGATGGCGGAGCACCCGCTGCGCCGCGAGATCGTCACCACCGCCGTCGTCAACGAGGCGGTCAACCGCGGCGGGACGTCCTTCTTCCACCGCGCCTCGGAGGAGACCGGCGCCGGCTCGGCCGACGTGCTGCGGGCCTCCGTCGTGATCCGCGAGGTGTATGGGCTGAACGCCCTGCGCGCCGCCGTCGAGGACCTCGACAACCAGATCCCGACCGAGTCGCAGACCGAGGTCTATCTGGAGATCCGCCGGCTGCTCGACCGCGCCGTGCGCTGGCTGGTCTCCAACCGGCGCCTGCCGATCGACGTGCCCGGCGAGATCGCCCGGCTGCGGCCCGGCATCTCGCGCCTGCTCGGCGAGCTCGACACCCTCTTCCGGGGGCGCGAGCGCGACGTCCTGACGGCCAACACTGCCCGGCTGCGCGACCTCGGCGTGCCCGAGGAGCTGGCCGAGCAGACCACCCGCATCATGTACGGGTTCGGCCTGCTCGACATCGTGGAGGTCGCCTCGCAGACCGGCCGCGAGGTCAACGAGGTCGCGACGGTCTACTACGTGCTCTCCGAGCGCTTCCGCATCGACAACCTGCTGTCGAAGATCTCCAACCTGCCGCGCGAGGACCGCTGGCAGACCCTGGCCCGCATGGCGCTGCGCTATGACCTGTACGCGGCGCTGGCGGCCCTGACCGCGGAGGTCCTCAACGGCACCGCCCCCTCCGACGACGCGGAGGCCCGGGTCGACGAGTGGGAGCAGAGCAACGCGACGTCGATCGCCCGCACCCGCAACGCCATCGGCGAGTTCGCCGAGTCCCCTGGCGACCTCGCCGCCCTCTCCGTCCTCCTCCGCCAGATCCGCACCCTGGTCCGCGCCTCCGCCGCCTGACCCGCCTCATGATCCGGAAGACTTTTTGTCGCTCTAGCAGCAAGAAGTCTTCCGGATCATCGGGAGAGTTATCCACAGGCGCCAGCTGAGGCTTCCCGCGGCGGTGGGGTGGTCGCAGGCTGGGGTAGGTGTGGGATGAGCTGGTCGAGGCGCAGGCGGGGGTCGTGACCCGCAGCCAGGCGCTGGCGGCGGGCTGGACCCCGTCCGCGATCCGCGCGCATCTGGACGCGGGACGCTGGCTGACGGTCCACCACGGGGTCTACCGGACTTTCACCGGCGAGATGCCCCGCCGCGCCTCGCTCTGGGCGGCGGTGCTCGGTGCCGGCCCGGGCGCCGCGCTGAGCCACCGCTCGGCCGCCGAGCTGCACGGACTCGTGGACGGCCAGTCCGACCCGATCCACGTCACCATTCCGGGCAACCGTCGGATCCGGCCGCTGCCAGGCGTGGTCGTGCATCACCGGGTCCGGCTCGTTGGCACGGTCCACCCTGGTCCGGCTCTCCGGCGCACCAGGGTCGAGGACACGGCGCTCGACCTGGCCGAGCAGGAGCGACTCCTCGCATCGGCGATCGGATGGCTCACCGCGGCGTGCAGCCGCGGCCTGACCACGCCTGATCGGCTGGCGGCCACACTGCGCCGTCGCAAGAAGATGCGCTGGCGGCGGCTGCTGGAGGCGACGGTCGACGACGCCGCCGTGGGCGCCCGCTCCGTGCTGGAGCTGCGCTACCTGAAGGACGTGGAGCGGGGGCACCGCCTGCCCACCGGCCGGCGGCAGGTCCGTCGACGGCAGGCGGGCGCGACGCAGTACCGGGACGTCGAGTACAGAGCATTCGCCACTGTCGTCGAACTCGACGGCCGCGCCTATCACCCCGACGAGCACCGCCGGCGCGACCAGCGGCGTGACAACACGACGGCCTCCGACGGGCAGCGAACGCTCCGCTACGGCTGGGCGGACGTGGTGGCGCCCTGTGTGACCGCGATCCAGGTCGCGCGGGCGCTCCGCGCCGGCGGCTGGCGGGGCAGGCTCCAGCCGTGCCGCCGCCCCGACTGCCCGGTGCGCCGCACTACTCGTCGCCGCCCATTCTCATGATCCGGAAGACTTTTTGTCGCCAGGGCGACCACAAGTCTTCCGGATCATGGGGGGAGGGTTAGGCGGCGAGGCCCAGGGTTTCGGCGGCGGCGCGGCCGTTGGCGTGGCTGGCACCCCAGGTGGTGATGAAGGCGCGGGCGTGCGCTGGGCGCCAGGAGGACGGCCAGCCCATCTCGACGACGGTGACGGGGTGGGCGGCGGCCAGGGTGTCGACCAGGGTGCGGGCGCCCGGCAGGCGGTGGACGTTGCGGCCCACGACGACGATCGGGCGGGCGCCGGCCCTGGCGCGCAGCTCCTCGGGGGCGGTCTGCTCGGCCACGACGCGGATCTGCTCGGTGCCGTTGACGTGCGGGCCGAGGCCCCACGGGACGCGGCCGGCGGCGATCGACGACTCCGACTCCAGCTGGACGATCAGCGGGGCGTCGGAGCGGTCCACGGAGCCCTCGATGCGGACGGCGCTGAGCGCCGCCGGGTACCCGAGGCCGGGCTCCTCCCGGTCGGTCCGGTCGCCCTGACGGGTCCAGTCGGACAGGGCCTGGACCCGGGCGACGGCCTCCTCCAGGCGGGCCAGGGGCAGGCGGCCGTCCTGGACGGCGGTGACGATCTCGTCGACGCAGGCGAGGGTCAGCTTCTCGTCGACCTCGGCGCCGATGCAGAGCAGGTCGGCGCCGGCGGCGAGGGCGAGGACGGCGCCCGCCTGGGTGCTGCCGGCAAACCGGGCGGCGCCGAGCATCTCCAGGGCGTCGGTGACGACGACGCCGGTGAAGCCGAGCTCGGTGCGCAGCAGGTCGACGAGGACGGCGCGGCTGAAGGTGGCCGGGGCGTCGCCGGTGAGGGCGGGCACGCGGATGTGCGCGCTCATGATCGACTTGGCGCCGGCCTCGACGGCGGCGACGAACGGGGGCAGCTCGCGGCCGCGCAGCTCGTCGAGGGTGATGTCGACGGTCGGCAGCTCGAGGTGCGAGTCGGCGAGGGTGGCGCCGTGGCCCGGGAAGTGCTTGGCGCAGGCGGCGACGCGGGCGCTCTGCAGGCCCAGCACGGCGGCGGCGGTGTGCGCCGCGACCAGGTGCGGGTCGGCGCCGAAGCTGCGGGTGCCGATGATCGGGTTGTCGTCGGCGGTGTTGACGTCGACGGTGGGCGCCAGGTTCAGGTTGAGGCCCAGCTGGTCGAGCTCGGCGCCGATGGTGCGGTACACGCGGCGGGTGATCGCCGGGTCGCCCAGCGCGCCGAGTGCGGCGTTGCCCGGGTACGGGCTGCCGAGCCGGTGCGCCAAGCGGGTGACGTCGCCGCCCTCCTCGTCGATCGCGATGAGCACGCCGTCGCGGGCCGCGTGCAGCTGGGCGGTCAGCGCGGCGACCTGGTCGCGGTCGACGATGTTGTAACCGAACAGCAGGTGGCCGGCCATGCCCTCGCCGAGCAGGTCGACGGCCCAGGCCGGGGCCTGTGCGCCCGGGAACGCGCCGAGCAGCGTGCCCAGCGCCAGCCTGCGGAGTCCTGGATCGTTCGCCACGGTGTTCCCCCTCAACGCGAACCAGTGCGAGACTGATGCGCTTTCCACGATCGTAGGAGCATCTTGACCAGATGTGCGTAGGCCGTGCGGGTGGTGTGACCGTACGCTTTCCGGTATAGGTTGCCCGAGGCAATCTAATAGGAAAGTTTCTTAAATACTAGGGGTGTTCGTCACCATGAGTTCTGCTCGCCTTCCAGGCACCCCGAGGTTGCTGCGCGCGCTCAACGACCGCGCCGCCCTCGAGCTGCTGCTGAGCAAGGGACCACTGACCCGCGCGCAGCTCGGGGAGCTGACCGGGCTGTCCAAGGTCACCGCATCGCAGCTGGTGGAGCGGCTGGAGGAGCGCGGCCTGGTGGCGCGCGTCGGCGAGCAGGCGGGCGGCCGCGGGCCGAACGCCCAGATGTACGCCGTGGTGCCCTCGACCGCGTACGTCGTCGGCGTCGAGGCCGGCCCGCAGCACGTGGTCGCCGGCGTGGCGGACATCACGGGCAAAATCGTCGGGCGGACCGACGTCTCCATCGGCGAGGGGGACGACCCGGTCAAGGTCGTCCACGCCGCCGTGGTCGAGGCGGCCGCCGAGGCCGGTGCGCCGATCGAGCGCATCCGCCGCATCGTGCTCGGCACGCCCGGCCTGGTCGACCCGAAGAGCGGCGAGATCACGTTCGCGTGGGACCTGCCGCGCTGGCACCGGGGGCTGCTCACGGCCCTGCGGGAGGACCTCGGCCGGCCCGTCGCGTTCGAGAACGACGTGAACCTCGCCGCCATCGCCGAGCAGCACAGCGGCGCCGCGATCGGGGCGAAGGACTTCGTGCTGGTCTGGCTGGACCGCGGCGTCGGCACCGCCGTCGTGCTCGGCGGGCGGCTGCACCGCGGCAGCGTCGGCGCGGCCGGCGAGATCGGCTACCTGCCCGTGTCGGGCACGCAGGTCAGCCGCGACGCGACCCGCCGGGCGAAGAGCGGCTTCCGCATGCTCACCGACGCGGCGGCGGTCAAGACGGTCGCCAAGTCCCACGGGTTCAAGGCCGCCGGTGCGGGCGACGCCATCAGAGCCGCGATCGCCGCCGGTACCGACGGCAGCCCCTTCCTCGACGAGCTGGCCCGCCGGATCTCCCTCGGGGTGGCCTCGGTGGGGCTGGTGCTCGACCCTGAGCTGGTCGTCCTCGCCGGCGAGATCGGCCAGGCGGGCGGCGCGGACCTCGCGCAGCGGGTGCAGCACGAGGTCGCCGCGATCGCCGTGGTGTCGCCGCGGGTGGTCGCCACCGAGGTGTCCAGCGAGCCGGTCCTCAACGGCGCCATCCTGACCGGCCTCGACGCGGTCCGCGAAGAGGTCTTCGGCGACACGGCCTGACCGCCCTCGACGCGGTCTTCGGCGACGCCGCCTGATCGCCGGCCGGCGCCTCAGTTGGTGTCGCGCCGGCGCATCGAGGCGAAGGCGCCGGCCAGCACGACCGCCACGACCGCGCCGATCACCAGGCCGCCCTGCTGCCAGCTGCCCCAGAAGGTGTCCTGTGGCACCACGCAGCCCGACTCGGTGCAGTACCCCGACGTGCCCTGGAACGTGTAGGACTTGTTCAGCCAGGCGGAGACGTAGCTGGAGAGGCGGTACTTCTCGGAGTGGTCGGTGCCGCCGATCAACCCGAAGATGATGATCGCTCCGAGCTCGTAGATCAGCAGGTACGCGATGCCGACGCCGAGCGCCGCGGACGTGTGCCGCCCGATGGAGGCGATCGCGAAGCCGAGCGCCGTGCCGGCCATCGTCAGCAGGATCACCCGCAGGGCCGTGATCAGCAGCGACGACCAGTCCGCCAGGCCCATGGTGCTGACGGTGTCGTTCGTGGCGGCCACGGCGACGAACGCGCCCGTCCAGACCGCGAGGTACACCACCGCCACCAGCGCCATGCCGGCACAGGCCGCGATCAGCTTGCTGCCCAGGACGGCCCCGCGGCGGGGGGCCCAGAGCAGCAGGTTGAGCATGCCGCCGGAGCTCCACTCGACGCCCACGAACGACGCGCCGAGCACGAAGCCGGCCACCGTCAGCACGATCGCCGCGGTCGTGAACAGCTCCGGCCACTGGCGGGCGAACGAGAAGCCGTAGTCGAGCATCGAGTCGGCGGTGGGGCGGGGGCCGTAGTCGCAGTTACGCGGGAACTTCATGCCGGCCGGGCCGGTGCGCACGCCGCTCTGCACGTCCTCGCACAGCGCGACGTTCTCGTCGTAGATCGCCGCGGCGGACGCGGCGCGCTCGGTGGCGGTGCGGTACTCCTCGCTGGACGGGTTGCTGCGGGTCAGCGAGAACCCGAACGTCAGGAAGGCGAGCAGGCCGGCGATGAGCACGAGAGTCACCAGCGTGACCCGGCGGCTGAACAGTCGGGTCCACTCGGCCCGCAGCAGCTGGTTCATGCGGGCCGTCCGTTCTCGATGATCTGACCGTTGTCGTTTTGCGGGTGTTGTACGGGTATGTCCTGCTCAGGCCAGTCGGAGTTGTCGACGGGGCGGAACTGCCCGCGCCGGGGCCCGCCCCCGGTGAGCTGCAGGAACGCGTCCTCCAGCTGCTGGACCGGGGCGAGCTCGCGGACCCACAGGTCGTTGACGCCCAGGGCCCGCGAGACCCAGGCCGGGTCAGCGAGGTCGTGCACGATGATCTGGTCGCCGGACAGCGTGACCTGCGCGCCGGCGTCGGCGAGCACCTGCGCGGCCCGCTCGGTGTCGTCGACGCGGACCCGGTACGTGCCGCGGTCGTTGGCGGCGAGCACCTCCGACACCGGCCCGGCCGCGACCCGCCGGCCGCGGGAGATGATCGTGACCGAGTCGCAGATCTGCTGGATCTCGGCGAGGATGTGGCTGGAGATCACCACGGTCGTGCCGCGGTCCGCCTGCTCGCGGAGCAGGTCGCGCATCTCCCGGATGCCGGCCGGGTCGAGGCCGTTGTTCGGCTCGTCGAGGATCAGCAGCTCGGGGTCCTTCAGCAGGGCGGAGGCCACCGCGAGGCGCTGCCGCATGCCGAGGGAGTAGGACTTGACCTGGTCCTCGGCACGGTTGGCGAGACCGACCTGGTCCAGCACCACGTCGACGCGCTGCTTCGGTACGCCACCCGCCTTCGCCAACACGCTCAGCGTCTTGTGGCCGGTGAAGTTGCCGAAGAAGGCCGGCGCCTCGACGATCGCGCCGACCCGCGACACGACCTGCGGCAGTGCCCTCGGCACCGGCTGGCCGAGGATGCGCATGTGACCGGACTCGGCGTGCAGCAGCCCGAGCAGCGTCTTGAGCGTGGTGCTCTTGCCGGATCCGTTGGGTCCGAGGAACCCGTGGATCTGGCCCTGGTGGACCTCCATGTCGAGGTGGTCCAGTGCGACGCGCGGCTTGCCGAACAGTGTCTGGTAGGTCTTCACCAGACCGGCGATTTCCAGTACGGCACTCATCCCCGCGCACGATACGGCTTTTGCCCTGAGCGTGGGGGGCCGGACCTTCCGCGCTTCGGGCACGTGGTTGGATTGGGCCGTGTCAGATGACCTTGTCATCGCGGTGGACAAAGCGACGGTGACCCGCAACCGGTCCGATCTCATCCGATCGGTGAGCTGGCAGGTGGAGCTCGACGAGCGCTGGGTGGTGCTCGGCCCCAACGGCGCGGGCAAGACCACGCTGCTGAATCTCGCTGGTGCGCGGCTGTACCCGACCCGTGGCACGGTGACCGTGCTCGGCGAGCGGCTCGGTCGCACCAACATCAACGAGCTCAAGACCCGCCTCGGGTTCTCCTCGTCCGGGCTGCAGCTGCCGCCCGACGAGACGGTGCGTGACGTGGTCGTGACCGCGTCGTGGGCGGTCGTCGGGCGCTTCACCGAGCGGTACGACCGCATGGACGAGGCACGGGCGCAGGCGCTGCTGGAGCAGTTCGGCGTCGGCGCGCTGGCCGACCGGCTCTACGGCACCCTGTCGGAGGGCGAGCGCAAGCGGGTGCAGATCGCCCGGTCGCTGATGGTCGACCCGGAGCTGCTGCTGCTCGACGAGCCGACCGCCGGCCTGGACCTCGGCGCCCGCGAGGACCTCGTGCGGCGCCTGTCGGAGCTGGCCGCCGACCCCGACTCGCCGGCGATCGTGCTGGTCACGCACCACGTCGAGGAGATCCCGCCGGAGTTCACGCACGCGCTGCTGATGCGCGACGGCGGTGTCGTGGCGCAGGGCCTGCTGCACGAGACGGTGACCGCCGAGAACCTCTCCGCGGCGTTCGGCCTGCCGCTGCGACTGTCGATCGTGGACGGTCGCTACCACGCTCAGGCGGCCTAGAAAACTGTCGTACCCCAGCGGTACCGTTCGATGTAACTGAACGGGGGGTTCGACGGTGGCTGATCCAGTTGTTGATCCACCCGATGATCCTGGCCCTGGCCCGGACCCTGCGCCGGTGCGCCGGACCCGGGTCGCGCGGCTGGTCGCGTGGGTCGTGGTGCTCGTGGCGGTCATCGTCGTCGCGGTCGTCGTGGTCGTCGACGTCGGGCCGCCGTCGGAGGCCGACCTGCGCCAGCGGGCCATCGGCGGGCGCAGCGAGCTGCTGATCGGGGTCAAGGACGACACCCCGGGCGTGAGCCTGCGCGACAGGACCACCGGCGAGTATGCCGGCTTCGACATCGACATCGCCTATCTCGTCGCGGGCGATCTCGGGTTCCGCCCCGACCAGGTCAAGTTCCTGTCGATCGAGACCGAGGACCGGGCCAGGATGCAGGCCCGGTCGGGCGACGGCAGGTTCGTCACCGTCGACCTGGTCGTGGCCAGCTTCAGCATCACCAAGGAGCGGTCCGAGCAGCCGGGGGTGCGCTTCGCCGGGCCGTATCTGAGCACCCAGCAGTCGGTGGTGACGCTCAAGGCGCACAAGCCGGTCAGCAGCCTCGAGGACCTGCGTGGCGAGCGGGTCTGCACCCTGGCCACCTCCACCTCCAGCGAGGTCGCCAGGTCCGCCGGCGTGACCCTCTCGGGCAAGAACGAGATCAGCGCCTGCGTCGCCGGGCTCAAGGCGGGTGAGTTCGACGCGGTCACGACCGACGCGGCGATCCTCGCCGGCTTCGTCGCGGAGGACGGCGGGCAGACCCTCGTGCACCACGACGTCGGGCTCACCGGCGACGAGCGGTGGGGGATCAACTGCGGTGACAACGAGGCCTTACAAACCCTGGTGAACCTGTACCTGTACCGCTCGGCGCACGACGCCACCGACCGGCGGTGGGAGCAGGCGTATGACAAGTACCTGCGCAGCGAGCAGCGGTTCAGCCCGAATCAGCAGGTGGCGATCGACCACCAGCCCGAGGTGCCGAAGGTGGACGTCCGTCAGTGGCCGTGGGAGAGGTAGGCGACCGGCAGTGGCTGCTGCCGTTGCTGCCCACGTTCCCGATCGTCCTGCTGGTGCTGCGGCTGTGGTATCTCAGCCGGCAGAACGTGCAGACCATGCTGCTCTTCGTGCAGTACGTGAGCCCGCTGGGCCTGCTGAGCACGCTGGTGATCGCGCTGCTGTGGGTGTTTCCGGCGATGCTGCTGCTGACCCGGGTGCTGGGCGCGCTGCTGGAGCTCAGCGACCCGGCCGCCGCGGCGACGTCCCGGCTGGCCGCTGCCGCCCGGCGGATCCCCGACTGGGTGGTCGTCGTGGCGCTGGTGATCGGCGGGCTGACCTGGCAGCTGCGGTTCCTGCCGCTGCTGGTCATGGTCGCGCTGTCGATCCTCGGCCTGGTCGTGCGGCAGCGGGCGGCCGGCGTGGGCGCGGCGGCGGCCGCCACGGGCGTGGTGCTGCCGTTCGTCGCGGCCGTGCTGGAGTACGCGTTCCTCGGCCCGGCGATCGTCGCGGCGCTGCGGGAGGGTGAGCCGGTCACGTTCGTGCTGCTGGCGCTGCCGCCGCTGGTGACGCCGCTGCTGACCGGGCCGGTGCCGGCGTGGGCGGCGCGGGCCGTGACGCACTGGCCGGCCGTGGTGGCCGCGTTCGCGGCGCCGTTCCTGGTCGGGGTCGTGTTCCTGCGCGCCCCGATCCTGCCGACGGTCGCCGTCGACACCGACGACGGGCTGCTCGTCGGCTCGGTGATCACCGTCGACGACCGGATGACGACGCTGCTCGACACGAGCGGCACCGTCCACTTCGTCCTCAACGACAGCGTCCAGGCGAAGGTCCTCTGCGACGCGGGCGACCGGCCGCCGGCCAGCACCGTCGACGCGCACGGCTGGTCGGTGGAGCAGACGGCGCTGAGCTGGATCGCCCCGGCCCGCCGGCCCACCCCGCCCGACCCCCGCTGCGAGGGCCGCCGCTGACCTACCCCTCCGTGCCGGTCGCGCCTTCCCGCTGGGTTGACGGTCTTGGTGGTCGCTGTCCACGTGCGGGTTCGCCCGATCCGTCGAGGGCGTCGCTCGGTGCTTCCACGCCGTCGTTGTCTTCACAACCAGTCCACATCCCACCGACCGCCGCCGCAGCACCTGCCGTCGTTGGTTTCACGACCCGTGCACGTCGCACCGACCGCCGATGTCGCACTCGCGCCCTGGGCTTCACGACCAGCGCAACGCACCCTGACCGCGGACTTGGCCGCCGCTGCGGTCTTTCTCTGTGAGGCGGTCGTCGCCGTGTCGACCGTGATCGAAGTCGCGTGGTGGCTGTCCGGGCGGCCAGGGCTGTTCTTCGATCATGGTGGCGGTCGGTTCTCGTGGTTGCGGTCCGTGCTGCGGTCGCGTGACGTTCCCGGCCGCCGTCCTCACATGGTCCAGCGCCGTGGGGGCGCCGTGATCGATGTCGCGGGGTGGCTGTGCGGGCGGCCAGGGTCGTCCTTCGATCATGGTGGCGGGCGGCGCTCGTGGGTGCCGTGCGTGCCGTGATCGCGGTTCGCCTCGTGATCCCGTGCGGTTCTGGTGGTCCTGGCTACCTGAATCGCACGGGATCATGAAGTGAGGGTCAGGCGAAGTTGGGCTTGCGCTTCTCGATGAAGGCGGTCATGCCCTCGTTCTTGTCGTCGGTGCTGAACAGGGCGGCGAACAGCTGGCTCTCCCAGGCCAGGCCGGAGGCGAGGTCCATGTCCAGGCCGTTGTCGACGGCGAGCTTCGCGGCGCGCAGGGCGAGGGCCGGGCCGTGGACGAACGGCTCGACCATGGCCTTCGCCGTCGCGTACACCTCGGCGGCGGGGACGACCTTGTCGACCAGGCCGATCGTCAGCGCCTCGGGGGCCTTCACGAAGCGTCCGGTCATGATGAGGTCCTTGGCGCGGGCAGGGCCGATGAGGCGGGCCAGGCGTTGTGTGCCGCCCGCGCCGGGGATGACGCCGAGAGTGATCTCCGGCTGGCCCAGGGTCGCGTCCTCGGCGGCGACGCGCCAGTCCGCGGTCAGGGCGAGCTCGCAGCCGCCGCCCAGGGCGTACCCGTTGACGGCCGCGACGACGGGCTTCGGGATGCGCGCGACGGCGTCGAAGGCCCCGGTGAGCGCGGTGGCCCTGGCGGCCATCTCGGAGTAGCCCATTCCGGCCATCTCCTTGATGTCGACGCCGGCCGCGAAGACCTTGTCTCCCCCGTACAGGATGACCGCCCGCACCGAAGGATCGGTGGTCGCGGCCGCAGCGGCCTCGCGCAGCTCCTCCTGGATCTGGATGTTCAGCGCGTTGACCGGCGGCCTGGAGAGGCGGATGGTGCCGATACCGTCTTCGATCTCCAGCTGGACCAGCCTGGTGTCGCCCACTGTGTCTCCTCAACGTCGTTGTCGTTGCCCGCAGCGTATTCCGGCGTACCGTCAGATGTGCCATGGCGACGACGTTCTACCGCGATCACGAGGTGCACATCAGCTCCGCCGGTGTGCAGGTCGACGCCGCCTGGTATCCGCTGGAGACGCTGACGTACATCTGGCACCGGCGATCCGGGCGGTTGGTGCAGGGCGCGTACATGCTCGCGACCCGTGGCGGGGCGGTGTTGCTGATCATCGGGCTGCTCATCGCCGCCGGCACGGCCGCGCGCCGGATCGACTTCAACGGGCCGGACTCCACGATGTACATCGCGGGCGGCATCCTCGGGATCATCGTCATCGGCGGGATCGTGGCCTTCAGCGTGGAGGGGCTGCTGGACCTGCTCGACCGGGCGCACGACCACGGCAAGGGCGTGCACGAGATCTGGGTGCGCACCCGGCAGGGCGAGTCGATGATCTACTCGACCACGGACTCGCCGAAGTTCGGGCAGATCTACCGCGCCTTGCAGCGGGCAGTGGAGCAGTCCGCGTAACCCTTAGGATTCCGGGCATGGTGGCCCTGGGCGTGGACTTCGGCACGTCGCACACCGTCGCCGTGGCCCGCTGGCCCGACGGCCGGGCCCGGCCGCTGCTCTTCGACGGCACCCCGCTGCTGCCGTCGGCGACGTTCTGGGAGGACGGCGAGCTCGTCGTCGGCCGCGACGCACTGCACAGCGCCCGGCGCGCCCCGGCCAGCTTCGAGCCCAACCCGAAGCGCCGCATCGACGACGGTCACGTCTTCCTGGGCGAGCAGGAGGTGCCGGTCCACGACCTGCTGGTCGCCGTCTTCCGGCGGGTGCGCGCCGAGTTCGCCCGCACGGCCGGTGGTCCGCCCGGGGCGGTCACCGTGACGCACCCCGCCAACTGGGCGTCCACCCGTCGCAAGGCGTTGGCGGCCGCGGTGCGGGCGGCGGACCTCCCGGCCGCGACCCTGGTCCCCGAGCCGGTCGCCGCCGCCACCTACTTCGTGCGGGTGCTGCGCCACATGGTGCCCGTCGGCTCCGCCGTCGTGGTCTACGACCTGGGCGCCGGCACGTTCGACGGCAGCGTCGTCGCGCGCACCGCGGACGGCTTCGAGGTGCTCGCCGTCGACGGCCGCGACGACCTCGGCGGGCTCGACTTCGACGAGGTCGTCCTCGCGATGATCGGCCGGACCTGCCGCCGGAGCGCTGGCAGCGGCTGGTCGCGCCGTCGACGATCGAGGAGGCGCGGGCCGCCCGGCTGCTGCGCGACGAGGTCCGGGAGGCGAAGGAGCGACTGTCTCGCGCCTCCTCCGTCACGGTCCTGGTCCCGCTGCTGGACGTCGACGTGCAGCTCACCCGCGACGAGTTCGAGGCGGCGGCGCGGCCGCTGGTGGAGCGCTCGGTGCGGGTGCTGACCGAGACCGTCCGGCTGTCACGGGTCACGGCCGGGCAGGTCGCGGGCATCTTCCTGGTCGGCGGGGCGAGCCAGATCCCGCTGGTCGCCACCGAGCTGCACCGCGCGTTCGGCAAGCCGCCGGTGACGATCGAGCAGCCGGAGATGGTGGTCGCCGAGGGCAGCGTCCTGGTCGGCGCGCGGATCGACAAGCCGTCCGCCGCCGTGGTCCCGGCCGCCCGCCCCAGGGGTTCGGCGTCCGTCGCGTCGCCGTCGCAGCCTCCTGTCGCGGTTGTTTCGCCGGTACGGCCGGCGCCGTCGCCCGCCGTCGTGGTCCCGCCCCCGGGGTCGCCGGTGACCCCGTCCGTGCCACCCGTGCCGCGTGGGCCGCTGCCGCCGGTCGGGTCGCCGGTGCCGCCGCCTTCTGGGTTGCTCCCGCCGGCCGTGACGCCGGCCGTGACGCCTCCGGGCGTGCTGCCGCCGGCTGGGTCGCCGGTCGTGATGCCGGTGTCGCCGGCCGGTGCCGGGCCGGGCGTCGCGCCGGTCTCGGGTGCGAGTGGGCCGGTCTCGCCGGGTGCCGTGCCGTTCAGCCCCGCACCGCCGGTACACCGGATGCCGCCGCAACAGGTGTATCCGCCGCGGCCCGTGTTCTACCAGCCGCCTCCGCCGCAGGTCGTCTACGTGCCGCAGTACGTCATGCCGCCCGTGCCGCCACCGCCGCGTCGGATCGCGCCCGGTGCGATCCGCTGGCCCGCGGGCTTCCTGACCCTGTACGGCGTGCTCATGTACATCTCGACCGGCCTGGTCGCCCTCGTGCTGGTCGTCTACAAGGTGAGCGACACGGAGGAGCTGACGGCCGCGGGCTGGCAGGCAGGCCTGTACGCCGGGCTGGGCTCGCTCGCGTTCGCGATCCTGTACACGCACGGCGCGCGGCGGCTGCGCCGCGGCAGCAACGGGCACCTGTGGTATCCGATCGCGCTGTGCGTGCTGCTCGCGTTCGGTGGCGCGTACACCGCCTCGGGGGCGCACCAGCCCGCCTGGCTGGCGGTCACTGGTGTGTACCTGGGATCGGCGCTGCTGCTCCTGCTGCCGAGCGCCCGTACCTGGGTCCGTCCGCTGCGTCCACCAGCGCCTTCAGTCGGCAACGCGACGGCAGACGCCGAGGAGTGAGAACCGTCGTACCCGGCGCCTAGACTTCGGGGCATGCCAACGCCAGGGATTCGGCTCGGTGTCGACTTCGGCACCTCCAACACCGTCGCCGTGGTGCGGTGGCCAGACGGCCGGTCCCGTGCGCTGCTCTTCGACGGCTCTCCGCTGCTGCCCTCCGCCGTCTATGCCGAGCCTGGCGGCACCGTCATCGTCGGTCGCGACGCGGTGCACAGCGCCCGCCTGGAGCCGGCCCGGTTCGAGCCCAACCCGAAGCGTCGCATCGACGAGGGCACGGTCCTGCTCGGCGACCGGGAGATCCCCGTCAACGAACTCGTCGCCACCGTCCTGCGGCGCGTCCGCGACGAGTGGACCCGCACGGTCGGCGACGTCGCGTCCGAGGTGACCGTGACCTTCCCGGCGTCGTGGGGCGCCACCCGCCGGCTCGCCGTCTCCGACGCCGCCCAGGCCGCGGGGCTGGGCCGGGTGCGGCTGGTGCCCGAGCCGGTCGCGGCCGCGGCCTACTTCACCCAGGTGCTCGGCAAGGACGTGCCCGTCGGCTCGGTCGTCGTCGTGCACGACTTCGGCGCCGGCACGTTCGACGCCAGCGTCGTCGCCCGCACCCAGGGTGGCTTCGAGGTGCTCGCCGTCGACGGCCGCGACGACATCGGCGGCATCGACGTCGACAACGCGATCGTGGCGCACATCGCCTCCATCTGCGAGCCGCAGGCGCCGCAGGAGTGGCAGCGGCTGATGAGCCCGCAGACGGTCGAGGACCGCCGGGCCCGGCGGCTGCTCTTCGACGACGCGCGGGTGGCGAAGGAGCGGCTGTCCCGCCAGCCCGCCTCGGACCTGACGGTGCCGCTGCTCAACATCGACGTCCACCTCACCCGCGACGAGCTGGAGCGCCTCGCGCAGCCGCTGCTCGAGCAGACGGTCCGCGTCACGCAGGGCGTCATGCGCTGGGCCCAGCTGAGCGAGGGCAGCATCGCGGGCGTGTTCCTGGTCGGCGGGTCCAGCAGGATGCCCCTGGTCGGCACGCTGCTGCACCGCGCGCTGGGCACGGCCCCAGTGGTGATCGAGCAGCCCGAGCTGGTGGTCGCCGAGGGCAGCATGCTGACCGGCTCGACGGAGATCCAGGCGACGGCGGCGCCCGCGCCCGGCCCGGCGACCGGGAGGTTCCCGCAGGTGCAGGGCGTCGACTGGCAGTCTCCGGCGCCGACGTCCGGCGGCCCGCAGGCGGGTGCGCAGTTCGGCGCGGCGGGCGGGCCCTCGGGTGCGGGCCAGTTCGGCGCGGCGGGTGGGCCGTCGGGCGCGGGGCAGTTCGGCGCGGCGGGCCTGTCGGGTGCGGCCGGGGCGGGGCAGTTCGGTGCGGGGCAGCCTGCCGGCGGGGGGCCTGGTGCCAGCCAGTTCGGTGCGGGCCAGGGCGGTTCGGGTCAGGGCGGTCCGGGTCAAGGCGGTGGGGTTCAGCCTGGTGCCGGCAGCGGTCAGGGCGGCGGGGCCGGCGGTGGGCAGGGCGGCGGTGGGTTGCAGGGGGCGGATGCGCCGTTGTGGCCCGAGGTGGGGACGTTCGCCACGGAGCCGGCCGGGAGCAACGCGCCGATGTCTGGCGTGCCGATGTCGGCGCCGCCTGTTTCGGCGCCGCCCGGGGCCGGCGGTGGTGGGTATCCGGCGTATCCGGCGTCGGCGCCGCCGGGCAACTACGCGGGTGGGCAGGCCACGGGCACGCAGGGCGGCTATGGCGTGCCTGCCTCGGCGCCCCCGGTCAACTACGGGCCGCCGGTGTCCGCGCCCCCGGCCGGCTACGGTCAGCCCGCGTCGGCTCCGCCGGCCAACACCAACCAGCCGATGTCTGGGCCGCCCGCGACGTATGGGCGCAACCAGCCGTCCTCCGCGCCGCCGGCGACCTATGGGCAGCCGGCGGGCGGCCAGCAGGCCTTCAACCAGCCGATGTCTGGGCCGCCCGCGACGTACGGGCGCAACCAGCCGTCCTCAGCGCCGCCGGCCAACTACAACCAGCCGATGTCTGGGCCGCCGGCCAACTATGGCGGGCCGCCGGTGTCGGCGCCCCCGAACAGGGCCGGTGGCCAGATCTTCGTGTCCGGGGGAGCGTCGGCCGAGCCCGCGACGCGCTATGACGAGCACGGCGGCCCGATCCGCCAGGCTTCCGGCGGCCAGCGCCCGGTGCAGGAGCGGCAGGCGCAGTCACGCCCCACGCCGCGCGACGATCGGCGGCCGCGCCAGCGTGAGCGGCGGGGTCCGTTCGCGCGTGCGATGCTCACCCTGCTGGTGCTCGTGCTGCTGATCGTGACCCCGGTCGTCGCCGGGTATGTCTCCTACTACCTGACCACCGACCACTGGCCGCCGCCGGTCGCCGGGTGGCTCGACCCGAGTGTGCGGTGAAGCCCCCGTCGGCGGGCGAAAGTGAGTAACATTCGCGTCGGTCGGAGCTGATCGAGGAGGGTGCATGACGCAGATCGACGGGCACGGCGGGGACCTGGCTCTCGCGGCACTGCGGGGGTTCGGGGTCGAGGAGCTGTTCACGCTCTCCGGTGCGCACGTGTTCCCGCTGTACGACGCCGCCCACAAGACCGGCGTGCGCATCGTCGACGTCCGGCACGAGCAGTCCGCCGTGTTCGCCGCGGAGGCCGTCGCCAAGCTCCAGCGCCGTCCGGGCCTTGCCGTCCTGACCGCCGGCCCCGGCGTCACCAACGGCGTGTCCGGGCTGACCAGCGCGTCGTTCAACGGCGCTCCGGTCGTCGTGATCGGGGGCAGGGCGCCGCAGTTCCGCTGGGGCTCGGGCAGCCTGCAGGAGATGGACCACCTGCCGATCGTCCGCGCGGTCACGAAGCACGCGGAGACCATCTTCGCCACCGACGAGGTCTACGCCCGCATGCAGGCGGCGGCGCTCGCCGCGCTGACCCCGCACCGCGGCCCGGTCTTCGTGGACCTGCCGCTGGAGGTGGTGTTCTCGCAGGCGGACGGCGTCGAGTTGGCGCCCGCGCCGGCGGTACCGGCTGAAGAACCGGATCCGGACGAGGTCGCGCGGGCGGTCCAGCTGCTCGCCGCCGCGCAGCGGCCCGTGATCATCGCGGGCTCTGACGTGTGGGCCGGGCACGCGACCGCCGCGCTGCGGGAGGCGGCCGAGGCGCTGCGGATCCCCGTGTTCGCCAACGGTATGGGCCGGGGCACGCTGCCGCCGTCGCACGCGCTGGCGTTCTCGCGGGCGCGCAAGGCGGCGTTCGGCGGCGCGGACGTGATCGCCGTCGTCGGCACCCCGCTCGACTTCCGGCTCGGGTTCGGCGACTTCGGCGGGGCGCAGGTCGTGCACGTCACCGACGCGCCGTCGCAGCGGGCCGGGCACGTCACCCCGGCGGCCGCTCCGTCGGGCGACCTGCGCGCGATTCTGGGGGCGTTCGCGGCGCACGGTGGACCGGTCGCCGACCACGAGGAGTGGATCGAGGCGCTGCGGGCCGCGGAGGACGCCGGCCGGGTCAAGGAGCAGCAGGCCCTGGAGGCGGACACCGATCCGATCAAGCCGAGCCGGGTCTACGGCGAGCTCCGCAAGGTCCTTGCCGACGACGCCGTCACGATCGGCGACGGCGGCGACTTCGTCTCCTACGCGGGCAAGTACCTCGAGCCGTCGCAGCCGGGCACGTGGCTGGACCCGGGGCCGTATGGCTGCCTCGGCACCGGCATGGGCTACGCCATGGGCGCCCGGGTGACGTACCCGGACCGCCAGATCTGCGTCCTGATGGGCGACGGCGCCGCGGGCTTCTCGCTGATGGACGTCGAGTCGCTGGTCCGCCAGCAGCTGCCCGTCGTGATCGTGGTCGGCAACAACGGCATCTGGGGCCTGGAGAAGCACCCGATGCGCAACATCTACGGCTACGACGTCGCCGCCGACCTGCAGCCCGGCCTCCGCTACGACGACGTGGTCAAGGCCCTCGGCGGCGCCGGCGAGACCGTCGAGAAGCCGGCCGACCTCGCGGGCGCCTTCGAGCGGGCGTTCGCCTCAGGAGTGCCGTACCTGGTCAACGTCCTCACTGACCCGGAGGACGCCTACCCCCGCTCGTCCAACCTCGCCTAGCGCCCGCCATGATCCCGAAGACCTTGTGCAGTCATAGGTGCACAAGGTCTTCGGGATCACGCGTGGCGCCGGCGTCCGATCAGCGCAGTCCTCATGATCCGGAAGAGTTCTTGTCGCTCTGGCGTCAATAAGTCTTCCGGATCACGGGTTTGGGAGGCGTCGATCAGCGCGGTCACGGCCGGTCGCGGTGTGCGGTGCCGGCGGCATCTGCTGCTGCGCGTTCCTGGACGCGTGCCGGCCTTGTTCGGACTGCGGGTCGCGGTGCGGGTGTCGCTGTCTGCCGTTCTCGTGATCCGGAAGACTTCGTGCAGTCATAGGTGCACAAGGTCTTCCGGATCATGTGAGGCGGGCGTCGATCGGCGCTGTTCCCGTGATCCGGAAGAGATTTGTCGCTCTGGCGTCGAAAAGTCTTCCGGATCATGGGGGAAGCGAGGGGTGGGGTTACTCCAGGCCTAGGAGGCGGGGGAGGGAGCCGATCGAGCCGATCACCTCGTCCGCGCCGGAGGACTGGAGGGCCTGGCGGTCGCCGGCGCCGGTGAGGACGCCCACGAGGAGGCCGGCGCCGGCGCGGCGGCCGGCGATGAGGTCGAGCGGGGTGTCGCCGACGACGAGCATGCGGCGGACGTCCTCGACGCCGAGCTTCAGGGCGGCGACCAGCATGAAGTCTGGGAAGGGGCGGCCGCGGCCGGCGTCGGCGGGGGAGAGGACCAGGTCGACCTGGCCCCACCAGCCCAGGGCGTCCATGATGGCTTCCTGGGTGGCGCGGGCGAAGCCGGTGGTCAGGGCGACCTTGATCCCCGCCGTGCGGAGCGTCTTGATGGCCTCCAGCGCGCCGGGGATGGGCAGCACGGCGCCTTCGTCGACGAGCAGGCCGTAGGCCTCCTCGAAGGTCTCGTTGGCGGCCTGAGCGCGCTTCTCGTCACCGTCGAGGAGCAGGCGGAAGACCTCGATGCGGCTCTGGCCCATCGTCTTGCGGACGACGGCGAGCATCCGCTCGTGCTGCGGGGTGCCGGGGGCCACGCCCTCGCCCGCGAAGGCGACCGTGAAGGCCTGCTCGACCAGGCCGTCGTCCCGCACCGTCGTCCCCGCCATGTCGATGCAGGCGAGCTGCCACGCTGTCATCGCGCAATATGAGCATGCCGACAAGACGGCTTGGTGAACGGCGCAAAACGCTCAGAAGGCACCCTCCCGGCGCAGCCGCCGTGGCCTGCCATCCGGGTCGTGGATGGTGTTGTACACCACACGCGCCCAGGTGACGGTACGGCGCGGAACCGTGGGTGGGCGGTACGGCAGCAGCCGCCCGGGTGGGCGGGGACCGATCCGGCCGCTGTCGTGCCACGCCTGCAGCGCCTTCGCGGAGGCGTCGAAGACCTCCTCGATCGGGCCCTCGGGCAGCTCGTCGAGCTCCAGGTGCTCCCGGCACAGCCGTTCGCGCAGGTCCCGGGCGTAGCTGCCGGCGGGGTCGAGGACCGCGCAGGTCAGCTCCGAGTCGTGGGTCCAGGAGCGCAGCGACACGTTGTCGGAGCCGGTGGTGGCCCAGGTGTCGTCCACGACGCAGACCTTGGCGTGCACGTAGATGGGGGTGCCGGCGGCGTTCTCCGGGCTGAAGACGTGCAGCCGGTCGCCGCCCGCCTCACGGAGCATGGCGAGGGCGCGCTCCCGGCCGTACAGCTGCGGCATGCTGCCGAGTTTGTCGGGCCGGTCCGGATGGCGCGGGACGACGGCGATCAGGTGCAGCTCCGGGTGCTCCCGCAGTGCGTCGGCGAAGCAGCTGGCGACCTTCGGGGACCAGAGGTACTGGTCCTCCAGGTAGATCAGCCGCCGCGCGCGCCGGACCGCCTTGCCGTAGCCGCGCGCGACGCTGAACTCGCCCTCGGGGGCGAACGGGTAGCCGCCGCGCCGGTAGGGGTACGTCCGGAGCAGCTGCACGCTCAGCGAGCCGGCCGGCGGCGGGTCGGGAAGCTGCGGCGGCAGCCGGTCCGGGTCCAGGTTCTCGTCCTCGACCTTGCCCTGGAACCAGTGCAGCGGGTTGCGCGACAGCGCCGACGGGTCCTCCCAGCGTTCCCGGAACGTGGCCTCGACCTGGCCGACCACCGGGCCGCGCAGCTCCAGCTGCACGTCGTGCCACGGTGGGCGCTTGCCGTACTTCGGGGTGATCTCGACCGCCTGCGGGTCGCCCTCGTGGGACTGGGTGTCGCGGCGGCCATGGCAGAGGTCGATGCCGCCGACGTACGCGCGGTCCAGCTCCGGCCGGCCGGGGTGGCGCAGGACGACCAGCTTCTGGTGGTGCGAGCCGCCGACGAGGACCCGCATGTCGCGCAGGCACTCGCCGCCCGCGGCCTCGATCTTCCGGGCGAAGCGCCGGTTCTCCGCCGCGCTGAACTGCAGCGCGTTCCAGTGCGAGCGCCAGATGAGCCCCTTGACGCGCACGCCGCGGCGGGCGGCGTCGCACAGCACGTCGCCGATCGACGGGCCGTTCCTGGTGACCCTCTGGCTGACGTCGCCGCGCCAGTCGGTGAACAGCAGCAGGTCGCCGCGCTCCATCCGTTCGATCGCGGTGTACAGCTCGGCGAAGTACGCCTTGCCGTCGATCAGCGGCCGGACGGCGTTGCCGTCGGTCCACGCTGTGATCCTGGTGTGCGGGTTGCCCCGCTCCTCCTCCGTGAGGAACCAGTCCGACTTCATCGTGACGCACCCGCCGCCTTGGAGACGGAGGCGCCGGAAGCGGGTGGAGCGGGTGGGCCGGATCGGGCTGGTGGAGCGTCCTGTAAGTCGCCGGCCGGCTCCGCCAGGTCCTCCTCGCACGGCTGCTCGGCGAGGTCGCAGTTGGGCGTGACCAGCCAGTACATCGCCGAAAGCCACAGCGCTGCCAGCAGGACGCTGCCGACGATGTCGGTCGGGTGGTGCATTCCGCGGTACATGCGAGAAACCGCGACCCACAGCGGCATCGCGACCGCCAGCACCGGCAGCACCCACCGCCACCAGGCGCGGGTCCGCGGGAAGACCAGCAGGGCCGCGGTCGCCCAGATCATGATCGTGGCGGCGACGTGCCCGGACGGGAAGCTCGACGTCGGCATCGGCCCGTCCATGTTCTCCACGTCGGGCCGGGCCCGGCCGACGATCGCGGCACTGGCCAGGAACAGGCTCAGCTCGCCGAACATGACCGCCACCAGGAAGATCACCGGCCGCCAGCGGCGGATCGCGGCGAGGGACACGGCGCCGATGACGAGGCCGATCGCGAGGATCGCGTGGGTGTTGCCGACCTCGCTGCCGACGATCGACACGTGGCCGAGGACGTCGCTGCGGTGCGCGGCGAACCAGTGCGGGATCGTCGAGTCCCACAGGACGTTGCCGTTGCCGTCGCGGTACCGCGCGAGGGGCAGACCGAGCGCGACGAGCGTGCCGAACGTGAAGACCCAGGCGACGGCGCCCAGGGCGAGGGTCCGCGCGGTGCCCGGCCGGTGCACGTGCGGCTCCGTGGGGCGCAGGTCGTCGGCGGCCTCCGGCTCCAGGCCCTCCTCGAGCGGCTCGGTGACCCGCAGGCCCTCGTGGTGCCGGATCAGCTCGAACGCGGTGGCGCACAGCCCGAGCCAGGCGATGCCCAGCGACCAGCCGCCGATCACGTCGGACAGGAAGTGCACGCCGAGCGCCAGCCGGCTGAACCCGACGAGCGCGACGACGAAGCCCACCGCGATGACCGCCGGCCTGCGCCAGCGGGGCCGCAGCGCGGGCAGGAACACCAGCAGCAGCGCCGTGTAGCAGATCAGCGAGTTGAGCGAGTGGCCGCTGGGGAAGCTGTTGCCGCCGCCGTGCGCGACGGGCTGCTCGACGACCGGCCGCAGCCGGCCGACGGCCAGCTTCAGCGTCGGGTCGAGGATGAGCCCGCCGACGGTGGTCGCCACCAGGAACGCGGCGAGCTTGTACTGCTTGCGGACCAGCACGAGCGTCGTGCCGATCGCGACCAGCCAGGCCATCACGCCGAAGCTGCCGATCCTGCTGATACCGCCCATGAGCGTCACCAGGAAGTCACTCGGGGCGACGGCCTCGTTGAGGCTCTCGGCGACGCCGCGGTCGACCGACTCCAGCGGCACCCAGCGTACGCGCACGGCGATGATCAGGAAGCTGAACAGCAGCGCGGCGGCACCGAAGCCGGCCATGCGCCAAAGAGCGGATCTCTGCGTCCTCACGTTTGCCAACATGCCCAGTCGGGGGAGAACGAGAACATGACCCCCGCCGATACAGCACACCGCGCCACGCAGAGTGACCTGTTCAAGAATTTGACCAAGGTCGGGTTCGTCGGGTACGGCCTGCTGCACCTCGCGCTCGCCTGGGTGGCGGCACAGATCGCGTTCGGCGAGGCCGGGCAGGAGGGCGACCAGTCCGGCGCCTTCCAGAAGCTCGCGGAGCAGCCGTTCGGCAAGCTGCTGCTGTGGTTCGTGCTCATCTGCCTGGTCGCGCTCGCGCTCTGGCAGGTCGCCCTCGCGATCTGGGGTCACCGCGACGTGCAGGGCAAGGAGCGGATCTGGGAGCGGGTCGCCTCGGCCGGGCGGGTCGTGATCTACGCCGCACTCGCGTGGACCGCCGGCAAGGTCATCACCGGCGCGCCGTCCTCCAGCGCCAGCCAGCAGCAGCAGTTCACCGCCGGGATCATGGCGAAGCCTGCCGGGGTCTGGCTGGTGGGGCTGATCGGGCTGGGTGTGCTCGCCTTCGGTGCCGGGATGCTCTGGTACGGGTGGAAGCGCAAGTTCGAGCGGAAGCTGAACTTCGGCGCGGCGAACCCGAAGACCCGCAAGTCGGCGACCAGGGCGGGCCAGATCGGCTACATCGCCAAGGGGGTCGCATTCGGCATCGTGGGTGTCCTGCTGCTCCAGGCCGCGATCACCAACGACCCCGCCAAGTCCCGCGGGCTCGACGCGGCGCTGCACACCCTCGTCGCCCAGCCGTTCGGCAAGTTCCTCCTGCTCGCCGTCGCTGTCGGCGTCGCGGCGTTCGGGGTGTACTGCTTCTTCCAGGCACGCTTCCGCAAGGTGGGTACGTGAGCGGCCAGCGGAGCGCGGCGGGGGTGGCGGCGTGAGCGGCCAGCGGAGCGGCTCGGGCCGCTCACCGGTATTGCAGGTCGGGTCGGGCCGACGCCGGAGCGCAGCGGAGGCGGCGGCGTGACCAGCAGCGCGGTCATCGTCAACCCGTCGAAGGTCCTCGACCTGGACGAGCGGCGCAGGGAGATCTGCGACCTGCTCGGCGAGGCGGGCTGGCCGGAGCCGCTGTGGCTCACCACCACCCCCGAGGACCCCGGCTGCGGGATGGCGGTCCAGGCGGTGGAGGCCGGCGTCGACGTGGCGTTCGTCTGCGGCGGCGACGGCACCGTGATGGCGGTCGCTTCGGTGCTCGCCGGCACGGACGTCGCCCTGGCGCTCGTCCCGTCCGGCACCGGGAACCTGCTCGCCACCAACCTGGGCATCACCCGCGACGTGCGGGCCGCGGTCGAGGTCGCGATCCACGGGGACCGGCGCCGCATCGACGTCGGCATCGTGGACGGCGCCGACACCAGCACCGGGCACCCCGGCACGTTCACCGTCATGGCGGGCATGGGCTTCGACGCGGAGATGCTCGACGCCACCCCCGACACCGCGAAGCGCCGCTTCGGCTGGCTGGCGTACGTCGCGGCGGGCGCCCGGAGGCTGAGCCGCAAGCGGGTCCTGATGCGGATCCGGCTGGACGGCGGCCGCTGGATCCGCCGCCGGGCCCGCAGCGTCCTCGTCGCCAACGTGGGCCGCCTGCAGGGCGGGATCCCGCTGCTGCCGGACGCGCGGCCGGACGACGGCTGGCTCGACGTGGCGGTCCTGACCCCGCGCGACCTCACCGACTGGATCATGCTCGGCTGGGGCGTGGTCATGCGCCGGGGCGGGACCCGGCAGCTGGAGACCTTCCGGGCGCGGAAGGTCGAGGTGCACACCGGCCAGGACCAGGCCCGCGAGCTGGACGGCGACGTGGTCGCGCCGGCCCGCATGCTCGTGGCCCGGATCGCGCCCGCCGCGCTGACACTGTGTGTACCGAGGACGCCCGCGCCGCCGGAGCCACCGGAGTCGCCGGCAGCACCGGAGGCGGCGCGGGTTACTCGTCCTCGCGGCGCTTGAGGTCTTCCTCCCAGCGGCGCAGGAGCTCGGCGTCGTTGCGGGCCCGGGTGGTGTCGATGTTGCGCAGGAAGTCGGGGTCGTCGTCGGGGGCGACGGGCCTCGACGGCCGGCGACGGGTCCCGCCCGCGGCGGCGACGCCGGCGTGCTGTTCGGTCGTGAAGGGTCGGCCCGCGAAGAACCAGGCGATCACGCCCACGACGGGCAGCAGCAGGATGACGAGACACCAGACGGTCTTGGGCAGTCCCCGGACGTCGTCGCGGTCCGTGGACAGGCAGTCGATCAACGCGACCAGCGTCGCGACGAGAACGATGAGAAAGGGCAGCGCACGTCCCATTTCGCCATCATGACGCAGTGGGGCGCCCTATGACACCAGCAAGAGGGTGCCCGTCAGGCTGTACAGGAGGATGAGCGTGACGACGAGGGGCAGTGTGCGGCGCACAGGGCGGGTGAGCCCGGCGATTCTCATCCTGATCAGGTGAATCGCGACGGCCCAGGTGAGGCCGACGGCGGCGACCGCGGCGAGGGCGACCGGCCGGGGTGCCTCGATCACGGCGAACCTCGCCAGGAGCAGCGCCACGGCGGTGAAGGACACGGTCGTGCGGCGCCACGAGAGCATGGTGCGCTCCAGCTGCGCGCCCGGCGGCCCGTCGTCCGAGGGCTGCACCGTGTGTGGGCCGTCGTCGGAGGGTTCGGGCGGTCTCGCGGGCGGGCCGGAGGGCGTCACAGGAACGTCGCCACCAGCAGCGCGACCGCCCCCACCGCGACGATCAGCGCCAGGATGCCGGGGAAGCGCGACGGTGGCAGCGCCTCACCCAGCCGCATCGCCCGTTCGCTGCGGGCCCAGTGGTCGACCGCGCGGATCGCGACCAGCCCGCCGAGCGCGAAGAGTGACACGGCGATGACGATCCGCAGCCGGTGTCCGGGCAGGAACTGTGCGACCGCCAGCCCGCCGCCGACCAGCGCGAGCGCCGTGCGCAGCCAGGCCAGGAACGTGCGCTCGTTGGCCAGGGAGAACCGGTAGTCGGGCGTGGCGCCGACCGAGCGCACCTCGTCGGGGTCGAACCAGCGCCGGATGAGTGCCCACATCGACACCATTGTCAGACTCCCCTCAGCTGCTCTGGGTACAGTCGCGGCCGATGCTGCGTACAACTCTCGCCGGGCTCCGGGCGCACAAGCTCCGGCTACTGCTGACCGCTACGGCCATCATGATCGGTGTCGGTTTCCTCGCCGGCACCCTGGTCTATGGCGACACGGCCAAGGCCGCCTTCTACGACGATCTCGCGCGCGCCGCGAAGCACGTCGACGCGTCCGTGGGCTCGTCCGGGTTCAGCGAGTCGGGGCAGCGCTTCGAGACCGGCATCGTCGAGGAGGTCAAGGCCGTGCCCGGCGTCGCGCACGCCGACGGCAGGATGGCCGAGCGGCTGCCCATGCTCGACCGGAACGGCCGACTGATCTCCTACCTGGGCCGGATCGGCTGGGCGCTGTCGACCCCCGGCGACGAGCACCTGTCGATGTACGACGTCGGCACCGGCCGGCAGCCGCAGCGGCCCGGCGAGATCGCGGTCGACGACACCACCGCGGAGATCTACGGCTTCAAGGTCGGCGAGCAGGTGTCGGTGGTCGGCCTCGACCAGAAGCCGGTCGCGCTGACCCTCGTCGGCATCATGGATCTCGGCGCCAACAAGCGCTTCGCGGGCTTCACCGTCGCCGCGCTCACCCCGGCGGACATGCGCACGCTGACCGGCGCCGACGGCTACGCGCAGGTCGTCGTGTCCGCGCAGCCGGGCGTGTCGCAGGACGAGCTCGCCGGCCGCCTGGGGTCGGCCCTCGGCGGCCGGGCCTGGGTGATGACGGGTGCGCAGATGCGCGCCGAGTACGCCGTGGCCGCCGCCAAGTACGTCGACGGCTTCCTGATCGTGATCTTCGGCTTCGGACTGATCGCGCTCGCCGTCTCCGTGTTCGTCATCTACAACACGTTCGCGATCCTGGTCGCGCAGCGGATCCGGGAGCTGGCGCTGCTGCGCTGCGTCGGCGCGTCCAGGCGGCAGCTGTTCGGCTCGGTGATCCTGGAGGCGGTGGTCGTCGGCGTCGTCGCCTCCCTCGGCGGCCTGCTGGTGAGCACCGTCGTCGGCGAGGGGCTGCTCATCGGGCGCAACACCGTCGGCAGCGGGGTCCGCGTCGACCGGCTGATCGTCACACCCACCACCGTGCTGGTCGGCGTCTTCGCCGGCACGCTCTTCACGGTGATCGCGTCGCTGCTGCCGGCCGCGACCGCGAGCCGCATCCCGCCGATCGCGGCGCTGCGCACCACGGCCCTGGCCGAGGTCGCGCCCGGCCGGCGGCTGCTGCGGATCGTCCTGGCCGGGGTGCCCGCGGCCGGCGGTGCGCTGCTGATGCTCGCCGGCACGAGGGTGCCGGGGTTCAGCGGCGTGCCCATCGTGTTCCTGGGCGCCATCTTCGTGTTCACCGGCATCGTGATCGCGGCGCCGCTGATCGTGTCGCGGCTGACGGCGTGGGCGGGCTGGGCGCCGGCGAAGGTGTTCGGCGCCGCCGGCCGGCTCGCGGTCACCAACGCCCTGCGCAACCCGAAGCGGGTCGCGGCCACCACGAGCGCCCTCATGGTCGGCCTGGCGCTGATGAGCGTCTTCAGCGTGCTGCTGGCGACCGCGCGGGCGCAGGCCGAGCAGGAGCTCGACGAGAACTTCGCGGTCGACTACATCATCAGCGGCGTCTACACGCCCAACGGGCAGAGCCGCAAGGTGCCCCTGGCCGTGACGACGACCCTGCGCTCGCACGGCGAGCTGGCCGCGGTCGCCGCGTCCCGCAGCCGCGAGGGCGACGTCGGCGGCCGGTTCACCCAGATCTGGACGATGGAGCCCGGCGCCCTCGACACCGTCCTGCGCCCCGAGATCACCGCGGGCTCGGCCGGCGCGCTCAAGCCCGGCACGGTCGCGCTCAACCGGTTCTTCGCCGACGAGATCGGGGCCCGCGTCGGCTCCTCCGTGCAGGTCCGCACCCTCACGTTGACCGTCGCCGCACTGTACGACGACGCGCCGACCGACGGGCAGGCGCTGCTGGACTGGAGCGACTACGCGACCGTGTTCGGTGCCGGCGACCCCGACCAGGTGCTGGTCAAGGCCGCCGAGGGGGTCGCGCCGGTCGACTCGCGGGCGGCGGTCGACGCGGCGCTGAAGGAGGCGCCGCTCACCCAGGTCAGCAGCCAGGCCGAGTGGCGGGCCCGGATCACCGGCACGCTCGACGAGCAGCTCGGCGTGTTCTCCGCGCTGCTGGGCATGTCGATCGTGATCGGCCTGACGGGCATCGCCAACACCCTCGCCCTGTCGGTGCTGGAGCGCACCCGGGAGTCGGCCCTGCTGCGGGCGCTCGGGCTGTCCCGCGGCCAACTGCGCGGGATGCTGGTGCTCGAGGCGATGCTCATGGCCTTCGTCGGCGCGGTGGTCGGCGTCGGGTTCGGCGTGCTGGTCGGCGTGGCCGCGTCGGTGGGGCTGATCCGGCAGTTCGGCCATGGGTACCCCGTCGTGCCGTACGGCCAGCTGCTGCTCTACGTCGTCATCGCCGCGGCCGCCGGTGCGGTGGCCGCGCTGCTGCCCGCCCGGCGGGCGGCGCGCACCGAGGTCGCAGCGGTCATGGTCGACGACTAAAGCCGCGGGAAGGCGCCGGCCGGAGGGCTAGACCGGCATGTGCCAGAGCGCACGGATGGTCTCGGTCACGCAGCGTTCGCGGGGGTGACCGCACGTGCACCGGTGCTCATCCGGTGGCTCGCAGCGACGGTGTGTGACCTTTTCCGCAGCGTGCTTGGCGACCGCCGCGGAGAGCTCACGCGCCGGCTCGACAAGCGCGGTGTTCTGTGACATTTCACCCACCCCCCGATTCAGGGTGAGCGCTCCGGTGACACTTTTCACGACACTTTCGAACCTACTCTTGAGTAACGTACGAGAGGCGAACCTGTTCGCGACCAGGATGAGCCGTAACGTGGGGCGCAAGTCGGCCGCGATGGCGCGGTGACTGTCAAGCAGGAGGACCTCGGACCACGATGAAGATCGTCGTACTCGTCAAGCAGGTGCCGGACTCCGGCGCGGACCGCAACCTGCGCAGTGACGACAACACCGTCGACCGCGCGTCGGCCAGCAACGTGATCAACGAGATGGACGAATACGCCATCGAGGAGGCGCTGAGGCTCCAGGAGGCGCACGGCGGCGAGGTGGTCGTCCTGACCGTCGGCCCCGACCGTGCCACGGAGTCGATCCGCAAGGCCCTGTCGATGGGCCCGGACTCCGCCGTCCACGTCGTCGACGACGCGCTGCACGGCTCGTGTGCCGTCGCCACCTCGAAGGTGCTCGCCGCCGCCATCGCGCAGCAGCAGGCCGACCTGGTCATCTGCGGCGCCGAGTCGACCGACGGCCGCGTGCAGGTCATGCCGCACATGATCGCCGAGCGGCTCGGGATCGCGGCCTTGACCGGTGCCCGCAAGCTCACCGTCGAGAAGTCCTCGGTCACCATCGAGCGGCAGACCGACGAGGGCTACGAGGTCGTCACCGCTTCCACCCCCGCCCTGGTCAGCGTGTGGGACACGATCAACGACCCGCGCTACCCGTCGTTCAAGGGCATCATGGCGGCCAAGAAGAAGCCGCTGCAGACCCTGTCGCTGGGCGACCTGGGCATCGCCGCGGGCGAGGTCGGCTTCGAGGGCGCGACCAGCGCCGTCGTCGAGCACAGCAAGCGCCCGCCCCGCCAGGCCGGCAACAAGATCGACGCGGGTGACGACGGCGGCAGCAAGCTCGTCGAGTACCTGGCCTCCGAGAAGTTCGTCTAAGGGAGTTCGGAACCATGGCTGAAGTACTGGTCGTCGTCGAGGCCTCCCAGGGCGCCGTCAAGAAGGTCACCCTCGAGATGCTGACCCTGGCCCGGACCCTCGGCGACGTGTCCGCCGTCGTCCTCGGCGGCTCCGCCTCGGCGGTCGCCGACAAGCTCGGCGAGTTCGGCGCCTCGAAGATCTACGCCGCCGAGAGCGAGGACCTCGACGGTTACCTCGTGGCCGGCAAGGCCACCGTCCTCGCGTCGCTGATCCAGCGCGTGTCGCCCGCCGCGGTGCTCGTCGCCTCCAGCCAGGAGGGCAAGGAGATCGCCGGACGGGTCGCCGTCAAGCTCGACAACGGGCTGCTCACCGACATCGTCGCCCTCGACGCCGAGGGTGTCGCCACGCAGGTCGTCTTCGCCGGCTCGACGATCGTGAAGTCGAAGGTCAGCAAGGGCCTGCCGATCGTCACGGTCCGGCCCAACTCGCTCACCCCCACCCCCTCGCCGGCCACCCCGTCGGTCGAGCAGGTCGAGGTCGCGCTGACCGACAAGGACAAGCTGGCGCAGGTCGTCGAGCGCAAGGTCGAGGCGAAGGGCGCCCGCCCGGAGCTCGCCGAGGCCTCGATCGTCGTCTCCGGCGGTCGCGGCGTCGGCAGCGCCGACAACTTCAAGCTCGTCGAGGAGCTGGCCGACCTGCTCGGCGCCGCCGTGGGCGCGTCCCGGGCGGCGGTCGACTCGGGCTTCTACCCGCACCAGTTCCAGGTCGGCCAGACCGGCAAGACGGTGTCGCCGCAGCTGTACGTGGCGCTCGGCATCTCCGGCGCGATCCAGCACCGGGCCGGCATGCAGACGTCGAAGACGATCGTCGCGGTCAACAAGGACCCCGAGGCGCCGATCTTCGAGCTGGCCGACTTCGGCGTGGTCGGCGACCTGTTCAAGGTCGTCCCGCAGGCCGCCGAGGAGATCCGCAAGCGCAAGTAACCCCGCGCCGACGAATGCGCCGCCCGCCGTCTCCGGCGGGCGGCGCTTTTCGTGCTCCGGAGTACTGGAGCTACGGGAGCGTGCCGCGGAGCAGGCTCTTGCCGGAGTGGGTGGCGTCGCCGTCGTGCGGCTCGGCGGAGATGTCGACGATGTTGAACTTGCGCAGGTCGAGCGTGCCGGGCACGGTCAGCTGCTGGTCGGGCTTCGCGCCCATCACGCCGAGGGCCTGCATGCGCAGCGCGGGGGCGTCCAGGCTGGTCGAGTCGAGCAGCCAGGCCTCGTAGTCGCCGTCCGGCTGGTCCGGCATCCCCTCGGCGTGCACGAACAGCTTCCGTTCCCCGTCGACGCTGACCAGGCAGGCGTAGCCGCCCGCCCCGGCCGGCGCGCCCGGCAGCGCCTCCAGCGACACCCGGGGCGAGCCGGCCGGGCAGGAGGCGACGGCGGGGGCCGCGGGCCCGTCCCGCAGCACCAGCGCGGTCCCGGCCGCGGCGGCGATCGCGGCCACGACGGCCGCCGCCGCCGCGACAGCGGCGGTGACCCGCCAGCCGTGCCGACGACGGACGGTGACGTCAGCAGGCAGTACCGCAGCCGCTGAAGCGACACGAGGACGTGTTGCGGTCGGGGGTGGGTCGGTGTGCAGCGTCACGGCGGGTGGGGGCGTGGCCCGGTCGGTCGTCGCCAGCTCCGCCCGGATCCGCTGCCAGACGTGCTCCGGCGGGGGCGGCAGGTCGCGCAGCCGCTGCGTCTGACGGCCGAGGCCGGCGACGTCGCGCAGCTCGTCCACCTCGGTGCGGCACCGCCCGCAGGTGTCGAGGTGGCCGGTCTCGTGCTGGTCGAGGGTCTCCTCACCGAGCGCCAGAAGCACCAGCCGCTCGGGCTCCAAATGTGACACCGTCCACCTCCCATCGACTGCGAAGTCTCGCCATCCCGCGCCGCAGGTGGCTCTTCACCGTGCCCAGCGGCAGGCCCGTCACCGCCGCGATCTGCGGGTGGGTCAGGTCGTCGTAGAACGCCAGCTCCAGCACCCGCCGCTGCTCGCCGGGCAGCTGGGCCATCTCGTCGGCGACGACCAGCCGGTCGACGACCCGGTCCGGCGGCGCCTCGACCTCGACGGCGGGCGCGAGCCGGCGGACCGAGTCGGCGATCCGGTCGTCGCGGGCCGCCGCCCGGATCTGGTCGACGACCTTGCGCCGGGCGATCCCGAGCAGCCAGCCGAGCATCGACCCGCGGGCGGGGTCGAAGCTCTCCCGGCCCAGCCACGCCGCCACGAACGTGGCCTGCGTGACGTCCTCGGCGTCCGTCGTGCTCGCCAGCCCACGGGCGGCGAGGTGGAACACGGCCGGCCCGAACCGCTCGTACGCCTGCCGCAGCGCGCGCTCGTCACCGGCGCGGAACAGCTCGGCGAAGCCGTCCTCGCCGTCCGCCGGGTGCCCGGCACTCACCGGGCTCGCCGTGGTTGTCGCCGTCGCACAGGCACGTCCTGAAGTTATCGCATCTCACAGGGGACTTCCGTCTACGTGTTCGGCGCGGGAGGGGGTGTTGGATGCAGTGCAGGGGCAAGAGCGCGTTTTTTCATACTGCGCGAATTGGCTCCGCGCGACCCGCTGACCGTCACCGGCAGTGACGGGACGCGACGGGTGCACGCCGTCGAGACCGCCGTCCCGCTGGAGCGATGCCCCGCGCGGGGCGGCGGCTCCTGATCACGTGCGGTGGCCCGGTCCGACGCGAAGACGCCACCGCCGGGACCCCGTGGTGATCACCGCGCAACCGGCGGCGCGGTAAGGAGCGGACGGCCGTTAGGCTTGGGTCCGATGTCGTACCTCGACCATGCCGCCACTACGCCGATGCTCCCGGAGGCGCTCGACGCCTTCGTCGTCGCGGCGCGTGCAGTCGGCAACGCCTCGTCGCTGCACGCTTCCGGCCGCCAGGCCCGCCGCCGGGTGGAGGAGTCGCGCGAGCAGATCGCCGCCGCGCTCGCCGCCAGGCCGTCCGAGGTGATCTTCACCGGGGGCGGCACCGAGAGCGACAACCTCGCCACCAAGGGCATCTTCTGGGCCCGGCGGGCCGCGGACCCGCGGCGCAACCGGATCGTGGCCAGCTCCGTCGAGCACCACGCGGTGCTCGACGCGGTCACCTGGCTGGAGCGGCACGAGGGCGCGGCGGTCACGTGGCTGCCGGTCTCCTCGTCGGGCCGGGTCTCGGTCGACGACTTCGCGCAGGCCGTGTCCGGCGACGACGTGGCGGTTGCCACCGTGATGTGGGCCAACAACGAGGTCGGCACGATCCAGCCGGTCGCCGAGCTGGCGGCCCTCGCGGCCTCCGCGGGGGTGCCGTTCCACACCGACGCGGTGCAGGCCGTCGGGCAGGTCCCCGTCGACTTCGCCGCCAGCGGCGCCGCCGCGCTCACGGTCAGCGGGCACAAGCTCGGCGGCCCGATCGGCGTCGGTGCGCTCCTGCTCGGCCGCGAGGTCGCCTGCACGCCGCTGCTGCACGGCGGCGGCCAGGAGCGCGACGTGCGCTCCGGCACCCTGGACGTGCCCGGGATCGTCGCGCTCGCCGTCGCGGTCGAGCTGTCGGTCAAGACCCAGCGCGAGACCGCGGAGCGGATCGGGCGCCTGCGCGACGACCTCGTCGCCCGGGTCCGCGACGCCGTGCCCGGCGCGATCCTCAACGGCGACCCCGCGGACCGGCTGCCGGGCAACGCGCACTTCTCGTTCCCGGGCTGCGAGGGCGACGCGCTGCTGCTCCTGCTCGACGCGCAGGGCATCGCGTGCTCGACCGGCTCGGCCTGCTCCGCCGGTGTGGCGCAGCCGTCGCATGTACTGATCGCGATGGGCGCCGGTGACGCCGAGGCCCGCTCGTCGCTGCGGTTCACCCTCGGGCACACGTCGACCGAGGCCGACGTCGACGCGCTCGTCGCCGCGCTGCCCGCCGTCGTGGAGCGGGCGCGCCGGGCCGGCGCGGTCAAGTCGCGCCTCTAGGTAGGCTTTCGTTGTGAGAGTGCTCGCGGCGATGTCAGGTGGGGTCGACTCGGCGGTCGCGGCCGCGCGGGCGGCCGAGGCCGGTCACGACGTGACCGGGGTCCACCTCGCCCTGGCGCGCAACCCGCAGACGTATCGCAGCGGCGCCCGCGGCTGCTGCACCCTGGAGGACGCCCGCGACGCGCGGCGCGCCGCCGACGTGATCGGGATCCCGTTCTACGTGTGGGACATGGCCGAGCAGTTCCACGACTCGGTCGTGGACGACTTCGTCGCCGAGTACGCGGCCGGGCGGACGCCGAACCCGTGCCTGCGGTGCAACGAGAAGATCAAGTTCGAGGCGGTGCTGGACCGGGCCGTGGCGCTGGGGTTCGACGCGGTCGTCACCGGTCACCACGCGCGGCTCGGCGCCGACGGGCTGCTGCGGCGCAGCGTCGACTACGCGAAGGACCAGTCCTACGTGCTGGCGGTGCTGACGGCCGCGCAGCTGTCCCGGGCGATGTTCCCGCTGGGCGACTCCACGAAGGCCGCCGTCCGCGAGGAGGCCGCCGCGCGCGGCCTGGCCGTGGCGGACAAGCCGGACAGCCACGACATCTGCTTCATCGCCGACGGTGACACGCGGAAGTTCCTCGCCGACCGGCTGGGGTCGCAGCCCGGCGACATCGTGGAGGCCACCACCGGGGCGGTCGTCGGGCGGCACGAGGGGGCGTTCGCGTACACCGTGGGCCAGCGCCGCGGGCTCGACCTGCGGGTCTCGGCGCCCGACCGCAACCCTCGCTACGTGCTCTCGATCACGCCCGCCACCAACACGGTGACGGTGGGGCCGGCGTCCGCGCTCGAGGTGTCCACCGTGGTGGGTGCGCGGCCGGTGTGGCACGGATCGGCGTCGGCCCTGGACTGCTCCGTACAGCTCCGGGCGCACGGGTCCGTGTTCCCCGCCTCGGTGGTGCTCGACGGTTCGTCCCTGACGGCCGCACTGCATTCGCCCGCCCGTGGCGTTGCCGCCGGGCAGGCGATCGTCTGCTACCAGCCATCTGACGAAGGCGACATCGTGCTCGGTTCGGCGACTATTTCGGAAACCTCATGACATTTCCCTGGCCGGTGGGGTCCGCCACCGGGATCGGCTCCATGCCGGGCACCGACATCGCCGAGGCGCAGAGGATCGTGCTCGGCGAGCTGCCGGACCTGCCCCACCTGCCGGAGCTGCCCGGCCGCGGCCCCGGCGCCGACATGATCGGCAGGGGCGGGGCGCTGCTGACGGAGCTGCCGATCGAGCTGTACGCGGGGCGCTGGCGCGTGGCCTCCCGGCCCGGCCACGACCTGCGGGTGGCCCTGGACTTCCTCGAGCGCGATCTCGACACGATGACCGAGCAGGCGTCCTCGTTCGCCGGCACGTTCAAGGTCCAGGTGCCCGGCCCGTGGACGCTCGCGGCGTCGCTGCAGCTGCCGATCGGCGGGGCGGTCCTGCGCGACCACGGTGCCGCGCGCGACCTCGCCGGGTCCCTCGCGGACGGCGTGGCCGCGCATGTCGCGTCGGTGCGGGCCCGGCTGCCGCACGCCACGATCCTGCTGCAGGTCGACGAGCCGTCCCTGCCCGCGGTGCTGGCCGGCCGGGTGCCCTCGGAGAGCGGGTACGGCACGCTGCGCGCCGTGGACGTCTCCGTCGCGCGGTCCGCGCTGTCGTCGGTGGTCTCGGCGGCCGGCGTGCCGGTGGTCGTGCACTGCTGCGCCCCCGGCGTCCCCTTCGCGCTCCTGCGCGAGGCCGGGGCGGTGGCGGTCGCCGTGGACCTGTCGCTGGTCGCCGACCTGGACGCGCTCGGCGAGCTCCTCGACGGCGGCGCGGGGCTCTTCGCCGGCGTGTCCGGGCCGTCGCCCGCTTCGACCGTGACGGATCTGTGGCGCAAGCTGGGCTTCCCGCTCAGCTCGCTGCCGGCGCAGGTCGTCGTCACGCCACCGTGCGGGATCTCGGCGCCGCCGGTGAAGGTGCTGCGGTCGCTGCGCGACGCCGGCCGGCGGCTCACGGATCATCTGTAGCCATTTTTTGTCGTACCCGGGCGGTAAGTTCGTGGCATGAACGACGCAGGGACCGAGCCCACCCTCGAAGCGCGCGAGCGGCACACCGAGCTGTCCCGCGAGCTGGACGAGCATCAGTATCGGTATTACATCCTGCAGTCGCCGGCCGTCGACGACTCGGTCTATGACACGCTGATGCGGGAGCTGGAGGCGATCGAGGCCGAGTTCCCGGCGCTCGTCACGCCCGACTCGCCCAGCCAGCGGGTCGGCGGCACCTTCTCCACCGACTTCGCGGCCGTGCAGCACGCCGAGCGCATGCTCAGCCTCGACAACGCGCTCAACGACGAGGCGCTCGCCGCCTGGGTCCAGCGCATCGAGCGCGACGCCGGCAGCGCTCCCCGCTACCTGTGCGAGCTGAAGATCGACGGCCTCGCCGTCAACCTCACGTATGAGCGCGGGCGCCTGGTGCGCGCCGCCACCCGCGGCGACGGCCGCACCGGCGAGGACATCACGCTCAACGTGCGGACCATCGCGGGCATCCCGGAGCACCTCACCGGCACCGACCTGCCCGATCTGCTGGAGGTCCGCGGCGAGGTGTTCTTCACCCTGGCCGGCTTCGAGGAGGTCAATGCGGCCCAGGTCGCCGCCGGTGAGCCGCCGTTCGCCAACCCGCGCAACGCGGCCAGCGGCAGCCTCCGCCAGAAGGATCCACGGATCACCGCGTCCCGCCCGATGCAGATGCTGGTCCACGGCTTCGGCGCCCGCGAGGGGTTCAATCCGGCCACCCAGTCCGAGGCCTATGAGCTGATGCACGCCTGGGGGCTGCCGACCTCACCCCGATGGAAGGTCCTCGACGACCTCGACGGCGTCCGCGCCTATATCGCCGACTACGGCAAGCGCCGCCACACCATCGAGCACGAGATCGACGGCGTGGTCGTCAAGGTCGACCAGATGTCCATCCAGCGCCGCCTCGGCTCCACCAGCAAGGCGCCCCGCTGGGCGATCGCCTTCAAGTATCCGCCCGAGGAGGCGATGACCAAGCTGCTCGGCATCGAGGTCAACGTCGGGCGCACGGGCCGCGTCACCCCGTTCGCCGTGATGGAGCCCGTCGCCGTGGGCGGCGTCAAGGTCGCGCAGGCGACGTTGCACAACGCGCAGGAGGTCGTCCGCAAGGGCATCCTCATCGGCGACACCGTCGTCATCCGCCGCGCCGGCGACGTCATCCCCGAGGTCCTCGGTCCGGTCGCCGACCGCCGCGACGGATCCGAGGTCGCCTTCGTCATGCCGACGCACTGCCCGTCGTGCGGCACGGCCCTCGCTCCCGAGAAGGAGAGCGACAAGGACATCCGCTGCCCCAACTCGCGGGTCTGCCCGGGCCAGCTCCGCGAGCGCCTCTTTGCCCTCGCCAGCCGCAACGCCCTGGACATCGAGGCCCTCGGCTGGAAGTCCGCCGCCGCCCTCCTCGAGTCCGTCCTCACCAACGAGGCCGAGCTCTTCGACATCGACGCCGACATGCTCGCCAAGTCCCCGTTCTTCGTCAACAAGGACGGCTCGCTCAGCAGCACCGCCCAGCTGCTGCTGGTCAACCTCCAGGAGGTCAAGGAGCGCCCCCTCTGGCGCATCCTGGTCGCCCTCTCCATCCGCCACGTCGGCCCCACCGCCGCGCAGGCCCTGGCCAACTCCATCGGCTCCATGGAGACCATCGCCACCGCCACCCCGGAGGAGCTCGCCGCGGTCGAGGGCGTCGGCCCCACCATCGCCCGCGCCGTCCACGACTGGTTCGCCGTCGACTGGCACCGCGAGATCGTCGACCGCTGGGCCGCCGCCGGCGTCCGCATGGTCGAGGAGCAGGTGGCCTCCGGCCCCCGCCCCCTCGACGGCATCACGGTCGTCGTCACCGGCTCCCTCGACCGTTACTCCCGCGACCAGGCCGCCGAGGCCATCACCTCCCGCGGCGGCAAGGTCTCCGGCTCCGTCTCCAAGAAGACGCACTTCGTCGTCGTCGGCGAGTCGCCGGGCTCCAAGGCCGAGAAGGCCGCGACCCTGAAGGTCCCGATCCTCGACGAGGCCGCCTTCGAGGTCCTGCTCACCGAAGGCCCCGACGCCGCGCGGGCCCTGGCCCAGCTCGCGGACCCCGCTGCCGAGGACGCGGCTCCCGCGGTCGGCTGATCGGGGACGGCCCCGGCCGTCCCTCGCCTGAGTGGCTTACGGAACGTTCGGGTATCGCTACGCAGTAGTGATATTCGATGGGACGTGATCGCCCGGTCGGTGGAATGGCGGGGGTTTTGTGCATCGATTCAGCATCCTTTCCGGTTTGGGTGGCGGTTGAGGGTGCACGCTCGCAGGGCGTCTCGACGGAGTGGTCGATGGCACCCGAGCGGGGGAGTGGATGGAGCAGAGCGCGCTGCGTAACGTCGCGCCGCCCAGGCATGCTCATCGGTTCTTCGCCTATGTCGCGGTGGTGGTGGGGGCCGGCGCGATGCTGCTGGTGGGCAGCCTGCCCGGCGGGTTCCCGGCGAGTCTTCCGGCGGCGTTCTGGGTGCTGGCGGGGTGTGCGGTCGTCGCTGACACCAAGCCGTTCGTGCAGGTGGGCCGCGACGACGCGATGATGGCCTTCCCGTCGGTGTGCTTCACGTTCGCGATCATGCTGGCGTTCGGGTTCGCGCCGGCGGTGCTGGTGCAGCTGGCGGCGGTGGCGATCACGGCGGGATGGTTGCGGCACACGGTGTGGCGGGCGGCGTTCAACGCGGCCCAGTACTTCGTGTCGTTCGCGGTGGCGGATCTGATCCTGCGCGGGTCGCATCACGTCGGGTGGATCGTGGTGGCGGCGGTCGCGTGGTTCGTGGTCAACAACCTGCTGGTCTCGACGGCGGTGTGGTTGCGGTTCGGGCAGGGGTGGCGGGCGCGGTTCGCGCGGGCGGTCAAGACCGACGCGCTGGCGACCGGGGCCCTGCTGCTGTCGGCGCCGGGGCTGGTGGCGGCCGCCGGGGTGGACGTGCTGCTGATCCCGTTGGCGCTGGTCACGCTGTATGCGGTGCGCCGGATGACCTCCCTGTCGGCGCAGCGGGCGCTCGAGGCGCGGCGCGATCCACTGACCGGGCTGGCGAACCGGAAGGGGCTGGAGCGGGCGGTCGAGCAGCGGCTGGAGGAGCACGCGGAGCGGGCCGCGACCCGGCAGACGGCGCGGCGGCTGGCGCTGCTGCTGCTGGACCTGGACGGGTTCAAGCAGGTCAACGACTCGCTGGGGCACCGGGTGGGCGACCGGCTGCTGATCGAGGTGTCGCGCCGGCTGAACGAGCGGGCCGACGCGGAGGTGGCGCGGCTCGGCGGCGACGAGTTCGCGATCGTGGTGCCGCACCTGAGCGACGTCGCCGAGGCCAGGGTGCACGCGGAGAAGATCATGGACGCGTTGCGGGAGCCGGTGCTGCTGGACGGGTTGCCGATCGACGTGGGCGGGTCGGTGGGGGTGGCGGTGTACCCGGAGCACGGCACGGGCTTCGAGGAGCTGATGCAGCACGCGGACGTGGCGATGTACGACGCGAAGGGACGCGGCGACAACCTCGCCGTCTACGCGCCGGAGGCCGACCACAACTCGCCGGAGCGGCTGAGCCTGCTCGCCGACCTGCGCAGGGCGCTGGAGACCCCCGGTGACCGGGGGATCGCGCTGTACTACCAGCCGCAGGTCGAGCTGGCGACCGGCGACGTGGTGGGGCTGGAGGCGCTGCTGCGGTGGCACCACCCGCAGCGGGGGCTCGTCGACCCGGAGGAGCTCATCAAGGTCGCGGAGCACAGCTCGGTGATGCGGCTGCTGACGTTCCGGCTGATCGACAACGCGATCGACCAGCTCGCGGCGTGGGGAGACCGGGCCGGGCGGGTACGGGTCGCGGTGAACGTGAGCGTCCGGGACCTGCACACCGGCGAGATCGCGGACCGGATCGAGGCGAAGCTGCGGCAGACGGGGATCGAGCCGGAGCGGCTGGAGCTGGAGATCACGGAGAGCGCGCTGATGGCCGACCCGCGGCGGGTCCTGGCGACGCTCGCCAGGCTGGAGCGGCTCGGGATCGCGATCGCGCTGGACGACTTCGGCACCGGGTACTCCTCGATGCTGCACCTGCGCCGGCTGCCGCTCAGGGAGGTGAAGATCGACCGGTCGTTCGTGCTCGGGGTGGCGACGGACCCCGACGACGCGGCGATCGTGCGGTCGATGATCGACCTGGCGCGGGCGCTCGGGCTGCGGATCGTGGCGGAGGGCGTCGAGGACGAACGGACCTGGCGGATGCTCGTCGAGGCGGGCTGCGACCTGGCGCAGGGCTGGTACTTCGCCCGGCCGATGCCGCCGGACGGCCTGCTCGACTGGCTGACCCGCCACCGCCGTTCCGCGGTCGCCCACAGCGGCTGAACGAAACTGTCACACCCCCCGAGTAGGTTCAGTGGCAGATCGAAGCGCGACGGCAGTGGCAGTTCGAAGATCGCGCGGGAAAGACTGTGGGGGGACACGGTGAAGGAATGCCGTCCGGGTGAGAGCGCCGCGGCGTTGGGTACACCCGCCGGAAACGCCATTGGACAACGGCGAGCGGACCGTCGCGCACGGCGACCGCGGGGGACGAAATAGACTGCGTCGAGCCGACTGTTGAAGGAGCATCGCACCCATGGCCACCATTTCCCGCGAAGAGGTGGCGCATCTCGCCCGCCTCGCGCGGCTTGCAGTCACCGATGACGAGCTCGACACATTCGCCGGGCAGCTCGACGTGATCCTGCAGGCCGTCGCCCAGGTGGGCGAGGTCGCCGCGGTTGACGTGCCGCCGACGTCGCACTCCGTGCCGCTGACCAACGTGTTCCGCGACGACGTCGTCGTGCCGGGGCTGACGCGCGAGGAGGCGCTGTCGGGCGCGCCCGACGCCGAGGAGAACCGCTTCCGCGTCCCGCGGATCCTGGACGAGGAGGCCTGAGCGATGTCTGACGTCACCAAGCTGACCGCGGCCGAGCTCGGCCGCAAGCTCGCCGCGAAGGAGCTGTCCGCGGTCGAGGTCGCCACCGCCCACCTGGAGCGGATCGAGGCGGTCGAGGGCAAGGTCCACGCGTTCCTGCACGTCGACCGCGACGGCGCGCTCGCGGAGGCGAAGAAGATCGACGACGCCCGCGCCAAGGGCGACGAGGTCCGCCCGCTCGCCGGCGTGCCGGTCGCCGTCAAGGACGTGATCACGACCAAGGGCGTGCCGACCACCGCGGGATCGAAGATTCTCGAGGGCTGGCGGCCGCCGTACGACGCGACGATCATGACGCGGATGCGCGAGGCCGGGCTCGTCATGCTCGGCAAGACCAACATGGACGAGTTCGCGATGGGCAGCTCGACCGAGTATTCGGCGTATGGGCCCACGTACAACCCCTGGGACACCGGCCGGATCCCCGGCGGCTCCGGCGGTGGCTCGGCCGCGGCGGTCGCGGCGTATGAGGCGCCCCTGGCCATCGGCACCGACACCGGCGGCTCGATCCGCCAGCCGGCCGCGGTCACCGGCACCGTCGGCGCGAAGCCGACCTATGGCGGCACGTCGCGCTACGGTCTCGTCGCCTTCTCCAGCTCGCTGGACACCCCGGGCCCGTGCGCGCGGACCGTCGAGGACGCGGCGCTGCTGCACGCGATCATCGGCGGCCACGACCCGCGCGACTCGACGTCGATCCCGCAGCCGATGCCCGACGTGGTCGGCGCGGCCCGGCTCGGCGCGACCGGTGACCTCAGCGGGGTCCGGCTCGGCCTGGTCAAGGAGTTCGCCGGGGAAGGTGCCGAGCCCGGCGTCGCCGCCGCGTATCGCGAGTCGGTCGACGCGCTGGTGAAGCTGGGCGCGGAGATCGTCGAGGTCTCGTGCCCCAACTTCAAGTTCGCGCTGCCGGCCTACTACCTGATCGCGCCGAGCGAGTGCTCGTCCAACCTGGCCAGGTTCGACGGCGTGCGGTTCGGGCTGCGCAGCGGCGACGACGGCAAGCGGTCGCTCGAAGAGGTCATGCAGCTGACCCGGGAGGAAGGCTTCGGCCCCGAGGTCAAGCGCCGGATCATCCTGGGCACCTATGCGCTGTCCGCCGGCTACTACGACGCCTACTACGGGCAGGCGCAGAAGGTGCGGACCCTGATCTCCAGGGACTTCGAGCAGGCCTTCGCCAAGGCGGACGTGCTGGTCGCGCCGACCACGCCGTTCGTGGCGTTCCCGCTCGGGTCACGCACGTCGGACCCCTACCAGATGTATCTGGCGGACCTCTACACGATCCCGTCGAACCTGTATGGCGGGCCCGCGATCTCCGTGCCGGCCGGTCTGTCCGAAGGGCTGCCGGTGGGGCTGCAGATCATGGCGCCGACGATGGCCGACGACCGGATGTACCGGGTCGCCGCGGCCCTCGAGTCGGCGCTGCCGCCGCTGACCCCGCCCGCGCTGTAACCGTCGAAGGGCGGCCCTGTGAAGAGCCGCCCTTTCATCGGGGTTCAGCCGCGGCTGCCCTGGCGCCACGAGAAGGGGCCGGGGAGGTCGACGCGGTTCTTCTTGGTCCGCGAGTTCCACGACCAGGGGCCCAGCTTGAAGCTCCAGGAAGAGAACCCTTCCTGGGTGAAGTGGAAAATGAACGGGCCGAACTTCTTGCTCTTCCGAAACTGCACCGGCATGGCGTTCTCCTCTCCAGGTGAGCAGTTGGTACCCAATGCCGGGCATGGATACACCAGAGGCTGAAAGTAGGCGTTAGATGAGCACCGCGACCCAGCTGTCGTACGACGAGGCGGTGGCGCGCTTCGAGCCGGTCATCGGCCTGGAGACGCACGTCGAGCTCGGCACCAACACGAAGATGTTCTGCGGCTGCCCGACCGAGTTCGGCGCGGAGCCCAACACGCAGGTCTGCCCGGTCTGCCTCGGCCTGCCCGGCTCCCTGCCGGTCGCCAACCGTGCCGCGATCGAGGCGACGATCCGCATCGGGCTCGCGCTCAACTGCTCGATCGCGCCGTGGGGCCGCTTCGCCCGGAAGAACTACTTCTACCCGGACATGCCGAAGAACTTCCAGATCAGCCAGTACGACGAGCCGCTGTGCGTCGACGGCTTCCTTGAGGTCGAGGTCGACGGGGAGCTGGTCCGCATCGGCATCGAGCGGGTCCACCTGGAGGAGGACACGGGCAAGTCGCTGCACGTCGGCGGCTCGACCGGGCGTATCCACGGCGCCACCGAGTCCCTCGTGGACTACAACCGCGCCGGCATCCCCCTCGTCGAGATCGTGACCAAGCCCGTGCCGGGCACCGGGGCCCGGGCGCCGCAGATCGCGAAGGCCTATGTCACGGAGCTGCGCGACGTCATCCGTTCGCTGGGTGTCTCCGATGTGCGGATGGAGCAGGGCTCGATGCGCTGCGACGTGAACACGTCGCTGAACCGGCCCGGCGAAGAGTGGGGCACCCGCACCGAGACGAAGAACGTCAACTCGCTGCGCAGCGTCGAGCGGGCCGTCCGGTCCGAGATCATCCGGCAGTCCGGGGTCCTCACCGACGGCGGGACGATCATCCAGGAGACCCGGCACTTCCACGAGAACACCGGCGAGACCACGTCCGGCCGCAGCAAGGAGACGGCGACCGACTACCGGTACTTCCCGGAGCCGGACCTCGTGCCGCTCGCGCCGGCCGCGGAGTGGGTCGCGGAGCTCAAGGCCGCGCTGCCGGAGCTGCCGCGGGTCAGCCGCCAGCGCCAGCAGGCCGAGTGGGGCTTCTCCGACCTCGACATGCAGTCGGTGCTCAACGCCGGCGCGTGGGAGCTGATCGAGGCGACCGTCGCCGCCGGCACCAACGCGGCCGCCGCCCGCAAGTGGTGGCTGGGGGAGCTGGCCCGGCACGCCAACGAGACCGACAAGGAGCTCGACGCGCTCGGCGTCAGCCCGGAGGCGGTCGCGCAGCTGCAGGGCCTGGTCGACGCCGGCAAGATCAACGACAAGCTCGCCCGGGTGGTGCTGGAAGGCGTCATCGCCGGTGAGGGCACGCCCGCCGAGGTCGTCGCGGCCCGCGGGCTGGAGGTCGTCTCCGACGAGGGCGCGCTGACGAAGGCCGTCGACGAGGCGATCGCCGCCAACCCCGACATCGCCGCGAAGGTCCGCGACGGCAAGGTCGCCGCCGCTGGTGCGCTCGTCGGCGCGGTCATGAAGGCCACCGGCGGCAAGGCGGACGCGAAGACGGTCCGCGAGCTGGTCATCGCCCGCTTGTCGTAGGCGACGAGGCACGGACTAGGGCGGCGCCGGCACCCCGGAGGGTGCCGGCGCCGCTTTGTCGCTGCTCACGAAGTCGAGCCGGTGATCGCGCGCTCGGCGTCGACAAGGCTTGTCGGTGGTCACGATGTCGAGCTGGTCGTCGCGCTTGCCGTCGACGCCGGGTCACGGACGGCGTCGGCGCCGCCTTGTCGGCGACCGCCATGTCGAGCTGGTCATCGCGCGCTCGGCGTCGGCGCCGCTTGTCGGTGGTCACGATGTCGAGCTGGTCGTCACCCCGATCGCCGTTGGCGACGGGGTCACGGACGCGGATGGCGTCGGCGATGGGGACGGGGGTGGCGCCGCCTTGTCGGGGGCCACGATGTGCCGCTGGAGCGACACCTCCGTCAAGCCCGTCCCGCCGACCTGGATGTCGTCGTACGCCGTCAGGTGGCGGTCCTTGTCGAAGTACAGGATGGACAGCGCGAGCGGCAGCGGCTTGGCGCTCTCCAGGCCGCGCAGCCCGGCGCCGCCGGTGGAGCCCTCGACCATCAGCAGGGTGCGCTCCGGCTGCGTGACCGCGGGCGACGCGCCGTCGGACGGCAGCACGACCGGAATGGTCGGGTCGAGTCGCGTGATCGAGCGGGCGTGCCGGTGCCCGGCCAGGACCAGCGGGCAGATCCCCGCGAGGGGCTGCGCGGCCACCGGGTCGTGGACCAGGGCGACGTCGACGGGCTTGGGGTTGGCCAGGATCTTGTCCGCGAGCAGCTGCCCGGAGGAGACGACCGCCGCGTGCTGCTCCTCGTTGGTCGCGTCGGTCGACTTGTCCGGGGTGAACCGGGGGTCGCCGATCCCGGCGAACGTCAGGCCCTTGACCGTGGTGATCGAGTTGTCGAGCACGGTCGCGTTGGGCTGCTTCGCGACCGCGGCGGCGGTGACCGCCGAGTCGTGGTTGCCGCGGATGTACAGGTACGGCACCCGCAGCTTGCTGATCTCCCCGACGTAGGAGGCCTCCGGCTCGCTGCCCCAGTCGTTGATGTCGCCGGTGTCGACGACGACGTCGACGCTGAACTGGTCGGCGACGGTGCGGACCACGCCCCACGCCGCCGGGTTGAGGTGCATGTCGGAGATGTGCAGGACCTTGGTCGCGCTGGTGTCGGGCTCGTACACGGGCAGCGCGGAGATCGTGCCGTACAGCTTGGAGACGTTGAGGACCAGCTTCTGCAGCTGCGCGCGGTACTCCTCGTAGCGGTCGGTGATCCGGCGGGCGTCACCGATGATCGCCGGCGCGTTCACCAGCAGGCCGCGGTAGGTCGGCTCCTGGATCGCGGCGGGCTTGAACGTCAGCGCGGTCGCGCCGCCGACCGAGGCGAGCACCGCCACGACCACCAGGCCGCCGATCGCCGTCTCGCGCCGGGCCCGGAACACCAGCCCGACGAGGATCAGTGCGCCGAGCAGCCCGGAGCCGGCGGTCTGCAGCGCTAGCCGGCGCACGCCCAGGTTGAGCTGGTCGACGGCGTCGTGGCTGACCTGCTCCAGGTTGCCGCCGCCGGCGACGACCGCCCTGGTCCGCGCCTCGTCGAGCGACTCCAGGCGGATCTCCAGGTGGGCCGGGCCGTCGTGGCTGTCCAGCTCCAGCGACCCCAGCGGCGGAATCTCCACCGACGTGTCGCCGTGCCACGACGGCGTCAGCGACAGCTGCGCCTGGAACGGCCCGATGTCCTGGGTCGTGTGCCCGCCGAGCTCGACGCCGATGAGCATGCCGACGATCGCGACGACCCCGAGCAGCGCGCCGTGCAGGATCCGCCGCCATACCGTCTGGCTGGTGCGGAACGTGCGGCGTTGCCGCCGGGCGGCCGCCATGATCGTCCGGCGCTGGATCCGGCGGGCGGCCAGCGCGGCCCGTCGGTGGAACGGTGAGGTCAACTCTTTCCGGCCCCGCCCACGTTGCTGATCACGATCCGCAGCAGCTTGTCATCGTCGGCCTTCGGCGTGCCGCGGCCGTCCTTGTTCGACGTCGAGACCCAGATGCTGTTGTCCGGCGCGGCGACCGCGGCGCGCAGCCGCCCGTGCGTGTCCTTGAGCAGCGCGCTCGGCTCGCCGAGGAGGCCGCCCTTGTCGGTGAGCTGCATCACGTACAGCCGCTCGCCCTTCAGGCACGAGGTGACGAGGAACCCCTCCATGGCCGCGAGCCCGGAGCACGACGCCTCGGACGTCTTCCACACCTGGATCGGGTCGACGAACTTCGGGTCGTTGCCCTTGCCCTCGTACGTCGGCCAGCCGTAGTTCTTGCCCGCCTCGATCACGTTGATCTCGTCCCATTCGCCGGCGCCGAACTCCACGGCATACAGCCGGTTGTTCTTGTCCCAGGCGAACCCTTGCACGTTGCGATGTCCGAAGCTGTACACGGCGGTTCCGAACGGGTTACCGGGGGCCGGCTTCCCGTCGGGCTGGATCCGCAGGATCTTGCCGCCGAGGCTGTTGAGGTTCGGCGCGTTCTCCGGCTTCGACGCGTCGCCGGTCGACACGTACAGGAACCCGTCGGGTCCGAAGTGGATCTGGCCGCCGTTGTGGATCCCCGCCTTCGGGATGCCGGTCAGGATCGGGGTCGGCGGCTCGCCGAGCGTGAGCTTGGCGACCCGGTTGTCGTCCTTGGCCGTGTAGTAGACGAACACCGTCTTGTCCGTGTCGTACTGCGGCGACACCGCGATGCCCATCAGGCCGCCCTCGCCGCCCGGCACGACTTCGTCGATGGTCTGCACGGTCGTCACGGTGAGCCCGTCGGACGTGGACTCCTTGCCGACCTTCAGGAGCTTCCTGCTGTCACGCTCGGTGACCAGCGCGGAACCGTCCGGAAGGAACGCGATGCCCCACGGCACCGCCAGGCCCTTGGCCAGCACGGTCGTCGCGACCTGCGTCTGGCCGCCCTCCTCCTCGCCGCCGGACGTCGACGCGCTCGGATACGGCGACAGCTTCGGCGGGGAGCCCAGCTCATCAGGGGGCGGCGGGCCGAACGAGCAGCCGGCGAGGGCCAGCATGACCGTGGCGCTCGCCGCCAGGCACTTCGCGTACGTCCGGGCTTTCACCCGCCCAAGACTAGCGTTGCGATACATCTTCTTCCTTTCAACCTTTGTCCGCGGGTCGGCGTCTGCTGGTGTGACGGTGCGTTGCGACCTTGTGCAGAGGAGCCATATGGCGGCCGAGGAGTTCCAGGACTTCGTCGAGGTTCGATACGGCGACCTGCTGCGCACGGCGTTTCTGCTGACCGGCAGCCGGCACGCCGCCGAGGACCTGCTGCAGAGCAGCCTGCTGAAGGTCATGCGGCACTGGGACCGGGTCGACGAGCCGTTCGCCTACGTGCGGCGGGTCATGGTCAACCAGCGCACCAGCATCTGGCGGCGGCTGCGCAACGCCGAGGTGCTGACCGGCGAGCCACCGGACCGGCCGGGGGTGGATCCGTCCGATCAGGTCCTCGCCCGGCGGATGCTGCTGGAGGCGCTGGACGGGCTGCCGGTGCGGATGCGTGCCGTGCTGGTGCTGCGGTACTGGGAGGACCTGACCGAGACGGAGACCGCTTCGCTGCTGGGCATCTCGGTCGGATCGGTGAAGAGCAGCGGCCCTACCCGCCGCTGTCGACGTGGACGCGGGCGCTGCTCGACTCGCCGACCCGCGGCTCGCTCGCCGGCGACGCGGACCTGCTGCGCGCCGTCGAGTCCTCCTTCTCCGACGGCGTCAAGGTGCTGTTCCTCGGTGACGTGTCGGGGCGCCGGTTCCTCGTGTACGTGCGCTACGACGAGCGCTCGGCGACGCTGTACCACAGCGACATCCCCATCCAGGGCGCCGTGGAGGACCTCGTCGGCGGCGCTGTCGCGGGGCCGCTCGGGCCGCTGGTCACCGTCACCAGCACCGCCGTGCCGGTCACCGTCGGGCTCGCCCCGGCGGCCTGCGCGATCGAACGGTCGATCGGCGCCTCCGCCAGCCCGGAGAACACCGTCGAGCACAAGTGGGCGGGCGCGCCGGACAGCAGCTGGACGGCCTGGGCGGCGCCCGACCCGCAGGAGCGCTGGCGGGTCGGCTGCGACGGCAAGATCCGCTCGGAGGCACCGGCCGTGCTCGACACCTCCTCCTACGAGCGCCTGATCTCCTCCGCCGGCATCCAGCACGAGCCGCTGCGGCAGCGCTGGAGCGGTCCGATCGAGGGATCCGTCGGGACGTGGACGCTGTCGACCGCCCGCCTGCCCTCCGGCGCCGTCGCGGTGGTGCTCGCCGACGCCCCCGCCGCGGCGACCGTCGCGACCACGTTCACGGCGGCGCCCGGTCGCGGCGGCTCCGGAGTGGTGTCCACCTCCATCAGCGCCGACCCGGACGTGATCGTCATCCGGGTGCCGTCCCCTTCGGGCCAGCTCGGCGACCGGGTGCTGATCTTCACGGCGAAGCCGGGCGCGACCCAGGCCTACGTCCGGGCGGAGATCGGCGGCCTCGGCGCGGCGCTGACCGGCGGCGTCGCCGTGACGAACGCCCGGCCCGGGCCCGTCGCCGTCCGGGACGCCACCGGGGCGGAGCTCGGCTCGACGTGGCTGCTGGAGGAGGTGTCGCAGCTGTTCGGGGAGAGGCTCGTCTCGGACTGGGAGTCCTGATCGCTACTGTTCGCCGGTGAAGGTTTGCATCCCGCACGAGGACGGGCTGGCGCTGCTCGGCCCGCTGCCTGCCGCGGTCTCGGTCACCGTCTCCGTCACGCCCGACGACGTCGAGTTCTGGGTGCCGCCGTTCCTTGCCTCGCCGGACGTGGTCGAGCTGGCGGCGTCGCTGCCGCGGCTCGCGGTCGTGCAGCTCATGAGCGCCGGCGCCGACCGGTGGGCGGGCCGGCTGCGCCCCGGCGTGCAGCTGTGCGACGCCCGCGGGGTGCACGACTCGTCCACGTCGGAGTGGGTGGTGGCGGCGATCCTGGCCTATCTACGCGATTTCCCGCATTTCGTGCGGACGGGACGGGAGTGGTCGTACCGGCAGACCGACGAGCTCGCGGGCAAGCGGGTGCTCATCGTCGGTGCCGGCTCGATCGGCGCCGCGGTCGAGGCCCGGCTGGCGCCGTTCGAGGTGTCGGTGACCTCGGTCGCCCGGCGCGCGCGGGACGGCGTCCACGGCGTGGAGGAGCTGCCGTCGCTGCTGCCGTCCGCGGACGTGGTGGTGCTGCTGGTGCCGCTGACGCCCGAGACGACCGGACTGGTCTCGGCCTCGTTCCTGGCGGCGATGCCGGACGGGGCGCTGCTGGTCAACGCGGCCCGGGGACCCGTGGTCGACACCGGCGCGATCCTCGCCGAGACGGCGTCGGGGCGGCTCGGCTATGCGACGGACGTCACCGACCCGGAGCCGTTGCCGGCGTCACATCCGCTCTGGGACCTGCCGAACGTGCTGATCACTCCGCACGTCGCGGGTTCTGTACGAGGTCTGCTCCGCCGTGCCTATGCGCTGGCGGGAGATCAGGTGCGACGGTTCGCCGCCGGGCAGCCGCTCATCAACGTGGTGGTCGACGGCTACTGAGTCATCGCCGTGATGCGCTCGACGTCCTGCGGGCGGACCGCGTCGAGCTTCACGAAATGTCCGTTGGCGAGGCGGGCCTGGACGACCCCCTCCTGACTGACCAGGCCGTCGACCGCGGCCCACGGCACGCGGCGGCTGCCCAGCAGCGCCCGCACCGTGAAGCCGTCGTCGTCCACGTCGGTGCCGGCCCGCCACGCCCACACGGCGATCGCGATCGGCACCAGCAGGACGGGCAGGAACCAGAGGCTCTCGGCCAGCAGCGGGATGGCGCCGATGGTGGCGATGCCGGCCGCCACGGCGAGCGATGCGCTGCGCCGGAACCTGACCTTGGGACGCGTGGTTCGGGTGGTCACAAGGACAAGTCTCGCACCTTTCGTGGAACTGCTTCTTGTCGGTGGGTCGGGGCATACTGGCGCGGTGGGGGAGCAGGATCGGGACGGGCGGCTCTCGCCCGGCACAGCGCTCAGGGTTACGCTCGGTGCCGTGTTCGTCGAGATCGCGACAAGTCGGCGTGCCGGTGGTCGCGGCTGCTTGGAGGCCCGGATTTGACCGGCAACACGTGGCACTCCGGCGTCAAGAGCAGCCGCCGGGTCGGCGTGCGCCCCACCGGCGTGCTCGCGGGTGCGTTGATCGTCGCGGCGGCCCTGCTCGCCCTCGCCGTCGCCGGCTGGGGCGTCATGGAGCTCAGCATCATCTGGAGCGCCGCCGCGATCCTGGCGCTCATCGGTGTGCTCGTCCTCACGCTGCGTGGCTTCCCCATGTTCGCGATCCTCGCCGCGGTCACCGGCGCCGTCGCCTGGGGCGCGGCCACCCGCACCTGGCTGCCCGGCGGCTGGACCGACTTCCTCGGCATCATCAAGTTCATCGGCGTCAACCTCGGCTTCGACGTGCCGCTCATCGGCGCCTTCCTTGCCGCGCTGATGCTCGACGCGCGCCGGCTGTCCCGCGCCGCCATCGACGAGGCGGTCAGCGGCCGCCGCTGGTGGGGCAAGCCCGACGACCACCTGCCGCGGCTCAAGGAGCTCGAGGTGCTGCCGTCGGCCCGGTTCTTCGCCCTCGGCGAGGGCGGCTGCACCCATCTCGTCGTCGCCGGGCGGCGGGTCGCCCTGTTCCTGCCGACCGTCTGGCCACACGGCGAGTTCTCCATGGACGCCTCCGGCCAGGTCCTGCGCGGCGGCCGCCTCTTCGTCCCCGGCTCCGAGGACGTCGACGGCCTCGCCGCCGAGGTGCACACCTGGCGCGAGCAGCTCGGCAAGGTCGGCGGCGCCGTCCGCGGCTACCTCGTCGTCGCCCCCTCACGCGGCGACGTCAGCGAGGATCTCGTCATCTCCGTCGCCCCCGGCGAGCACCTCCACCTCGTGCACGCCCACGAGATGGTCGAGGCCGCGGGGCGCTGGCTCGCCGCCGAGCCCTACCGGGTCGAGCTCTCCGTCATGGAGCGCCTCCTGGTGATCGCCGCCGGCAACAAGCTGCCCGAGCCGTCGCCCCTGGCCCGCTCCTTCGCCCGTATGACCACCGGCTCGCACCCCACCGTCCCGGCGTCGCCCACCGTCGCGGACGCCGCCTTCGCTGCGGCCGCCGGCACGTCCACCGACGCGGAGCCCGCCTCCCTCCGCGACCGGCTCACCCGGGGCCGCTTCGGCCGCTCCGCCAGTTCGGCCAACCCCACTTCCCCGCCGGCTTCCCGCCGCGGCGACCATGACGAGGACGGCTCGGTGCGCGACCGCTTATCCGACGGCGACGGGTTCTCCTCCCGCCGCGGCGACTACGAGGAGGACGGCTCGGTCCGCAGCCGCTTCGGCCGCTCGTCGGACCAGTCTTCCTCTTCCTCCTCCGATCCTGAGTCGGCCGACCCGGCCAGCGACTCGTGGGAGTCCCGCACCACCCGGGAGCTGGTCGGCTCGTGGGACAGCGAGTCGGCCAACAAGCTGGCCGCGTGGGCGGCGGCGGGCTCCGACCCCCGTGCCGACGAGGACTCTGACGACCACGTGCCGCGTGAGGACTTCGGCAGTGAGCCGGCCGCTGACCGCCGCTGGTCCTCCTCTTCCCCGTCGTTGTCCGACAGCGACGGGGAAGCCCGGTTCTCGTGGTCGTCGGACCGGGCCGAGCCGGCCTTGGCGGAGTCGGATGCGCCCAGGGGCGTCGGCCGCCGCCGCGCTCCTGAGGAAGAGCCCTTCCCATCCCGGCCGTCGTCCCCGCCGCCCTCGACCTGGCCCGCCGCGTCGGCCCAGCCGCCGTCCCCTGCCGCGTCGAGGCTGCCGCCCGCACCTGAGTTCCGGCCCGCTCCTCCGGCGCCGGAGCCGTCGGCCGACCGGTTCGCGTCGCTGATGTCCGAGTTCGACCAGATCGCCAGCGACCCTGACCGGTTCGGGTTCGCCCTGGACACCCCCGCAGACCCGGACACCCCGCCCGCGACGTCGCCCAGCAGCTCCACAGACCGTGCCTGGTCCTCGCCCCGTGGTTCGTCGCCGGACCTGACCGATGGCTCATCGGACCGTGCCTGGTCCTCGTCCCGTGAGCCGTCGTCGTCTCGTGGGCCGGCGGCGGAGATCGGTGATTCGTCGGACCGTGGCTGGTCGTCGTCCCGTGGGTCGTCGGACCTGGCCAGTGGCTCGTCGGATCGCAGCTGGTCCTCGTCCCTTGAGTCGGCGGCGGAGCCGGTTGGCTGGTCCTCGTCGCGTGAGTCGGCGGCGGATTCGATCGGTGATTCGTCGGATCGTGGTTGGTCGTCGTCCCGTGGGTCGTCGTCGGATCTGGCTGGTGGCTCGTCGGATCGCGGCTGGTCTTCGTCCCGTGAGCCGTCGTCGGATCTGGCTGGTGGCTCGTCGGACCGTGGTTGGTCGTCGTCTCGTGAGTCGGCGGCGGAGTCGGCTGGCAGGGCTTCGGACCGTGGCTGGTCGTCCGAGCCTGGGCCGGCGTCCGATCTCGGCGGCCGGACGCCGGATCGCGGTGGCTTCTCCGACCTGGACAGTCCGGGCCGGACTCCGGCAGACCCGGCGCGTTTCGGCACGCCGGCGAGTGACCGCCCGGCCCGGCGCCCCGTCGAGCGGCCGGCCGAGCGGCCGGCATGGACCGGCAGTCTGTTCGACGGCGAGAAGCCCGAGCTCGTCGCCGAGCCCCTTGAGCTCAGCCGCTCCTGGCAGGCCGACGCCGAGGCCCGCTCCCTCCGCCGGCGCGAGCGCCAGCAGCCCTCCGCCACCCACAACTCCGCCGACGACCCCGTGTCCAGCGCTCCGACATCGGGCGTTCCCACCTCCGGCATCCCGACGTCGGGCGGGCCCACCTCCCGCATCCCCACGTCAGGTGCTCCGGCCTTCGGCGGCCCCACATCGGGTGCTCCGGCCTACGGTCGACCCACATCAGGCGCTCCAGCCTACGGTGGACCCACGTCGGGTGCTCCGGCCTCCGGTTTCCCGGGGTCGGGCGGCTCGCGGTTCGACGGCTCCGCGTTCGGGAGCTCGTCGGACGGTCCCTCCGGTGCCTGGCCGGTGTCCTCGCCTGCCTCTGCCGGCCCGGCCCCCTCGGCCAGCCCTGTCGAGCGGCCTTCCGTCCCGCCGTCGACGCCGTCCCAGGCGGACGCGTTGCCGGAACCTTCGTGGGGACGTGACTCTTGGTCGCAGGGCTCGTCCGCGGGGCCGGCACTGACGGAGCGATCGTCCGCGGGCTCCTCATGGTCGGACTCCGCGCGGCCGGCGCAGGGCCGTTCCGAGGATTCGTGGTCGGGCTCGTCCTGGTCTGACTCCTCGCAAACGGATCATCTCCGCTCTGATCGGAACTGGTCAGACGCTCCGAGCTCGGATCGTGCTGCTTCGGATGCGGCTGGTTCGGATCGCGCTTGGTCGGAGCCTTCGCGTCTGGAGTCTTCGCGTCCAGAGTCTTCGCGCGCTGATTCTTGGCGGTCGGAGTCTGCGCGGTCGGAGCAGGACCGGTCGGATCGGGCGGGGTCGGACGAGGGGCAGGTGGGGGTTCCGAGGGCTGGGACTTCGGCAGCCACGTGGTCGGAGCAGGGGCAGACCGGCGTATCGCGAGCGGGTGGACGAGACGACGACCGGGCCGGCGCGCAGCCGGGCACGAGGGCGGCGGGTGCCGCTGAGGACGGCGCTGACTGGTGGGACGCCGAGGCGGCGGCTGGCTCCCGGGCCGGTGTCGACGAGGCGCCGGTGGAGCAGCCTGCCAAGCGGTCGCGGTGGGGGTTCTCGAAGGCGGGGAAGGGCAAGAAAGGCCAAGCTGCTGCGGGCGATGCCCCGGCCGGGCGTCCCGGGTCCGGAGCGCCTGCGGCCGGGAGTGACTGGGCCGCAGGGACGGAGGCCGGGCAACGGGCCGGGGCGGCCGATCCCTCGACGCCCCCTGGACGGCCTTCCTGGGCGACCGACCCGACGACCGGTTGGGAGAGCGACCCGAGTGGGGAGTTCACGTCCGAGCGACGTGCCGGCTCCGCGTCGCGCACCACCGGCACCACCGGCACCGCCCGTCCCGACCACACCGGCGACTGGGCCGCCGGCTTGGACCGCGGAGACAACGGCCGGGGCGGCGACGACTGGGCCAGTGGTTCGGGGCGCGGTGCTGACAACGGTCGGGGTGGCGGTGACTGGGCCGGTTCGGACCGCGGCGGTTCGGATCGCGGTGGGGACTGGGCTGGTGGGGCGGACCGCGGCGGGCTGAGTGGGCGCGGTGAGGACCGGGGCGGGCTCGGCGGGCGCGGCGAAGACCGCGGCGGGCTGAGTGGGCGCGGTGAAGACCGGGGCGGGCTCGGCGGGCGCGGCGAGGACGTCGAGCGGGCCGGGGACCGTGGCCGGGGGGATCGGGGCGGGTTTGGCGGGGGTGTGCCGGGGCAGCGGCAGCGCGCGCGGGACATGGTGTTCGACGACGATGTGGCGCCGTTGGAGCTCAACCTCGACGAGGAGCCCAAGAATCCCGACCAGAAGTCACGGCGGTTCCTGCGCCGCGGCAAGTAGCGACGAACGCCGCAAGTAGCGACGAACAACCACACGAGGGGCGGATCCGGTCACACGAACCGGAGCCGCCCCTCGCGTGTTGTGGGGTCAGTGCCAGCCGGGCATCGGGTACGCGGACAGCAGCTCGCGGACCTCGGCGGCGATCGTGTCCAAAGCGTCGTCGTCGGACTTGATGGCGGCGTCGACGGCGCGGGAGATCCAGTCGGCGACCTGGGGCATCTGGGTCTCGGTGAGGCCGCGGGTGGTGAGGGCGGGCGTGCCGATGCGCAGGCCGGAGGGGTCGAAGGGCTTGCGGGTGTCGTACGGGACGGTGTTGTAGTTCGTCTCGATGCCGGCGCGGTCGAGGGCGCGGGCGGCGGGCTTGCCGCCGATGTTCTTGCCGGTGAGGTCGATCAGGATGAGGTGGTTGTCGGTGCCGCCGGAGACCAGGTCGAAGCCGCGCTCCAGCAGGGCGGCGGCGAGGGCGCGGGCGTTGGCGACGATCTGGTGGGCGTAGGTGCGGAACGACGGCTGGGCCGCCTCGCGGAGCGCGACGGCGATTCCCGCGGTCGTGTGGTTGTGCGGGCCGCCCTGCAGGCCGGGGAAGACGGCCTTGTCGATCGCCTTGGCGTACTCCGCGGTGGAGAGCAGCATCGCGCCGCGCGGGCCGCGGAGGGTCTTGTGGGTGGTGGTCGTGATGACGGAGGCGTGGCCGACGGGGGAGGGGTGCGCGCCGCCGGCGATGAGGCCCGCGATGTGCGCGACGTCGGCGACGAGGACCGCGCCGACCTCGCGGGCGATCTCGGCGAAGCGCGGGAAGTCGATGGTGCGGGGGATGGCCGTGCCGCCGGAGAAGATCAGCTTCGGGCGTTCCCGCAGGGCGATGTCGCGGACCTCGTCGAAGTCGATGAGGCCGTCGGACCGGCGGACCGTGTACTGCACGGGGCGGAACCACGCGCCGGTCGCCGAGACGGACCAGCCGTGGGTGAGGTGGCCACCCATCGGCAGGGCCATGCCCATGACGGTGTCGCCGGGGGCGGCCAGGGCCATGTAGACGGCGAGGTTCGCGGGGGAGCCGGAGTAGGGCTGCACGTTGGCGTGCTCGACGCCGAAGACCGACTTGGCGCGGGCGATCGCCAGCTCCTCGATCGGGTCGATGAAGCGCTGGCCCTCGTAGTACCGCTTGCCGGGGTAGCCCTCGGAGTACTTGTTGGTGAGGACGGTGCCGGTCGCTTCGAGGACGGCCTGGGAGACGTAGTTCTCCGAGGCGATCATCCGCAGCGTGTCGTGCTGCCGGGCGGCCTCGCGCTGGATCAGGTCCGCGAGGTCGGGGTCGGCCGAGGTGATCGACGGCAGGGCGGGAACATGCATGGGGCTTCCTCCCATACGGGTGACCGTGGCACCCAGGCGCGCGGTGCCAGCGATGCAGGAAGCTCCCCGGTGGTCGGTTCCACCTTGATGTGCGCCAGTCGCAGTACCACCGATGCTAGTGCACGACCGGGCAGAAACCCCGGGCCGATCCGATCGAACTGGCCCGGGGTGACGACCGTTACGGCACCTTGCGGTAGGCGCCGTCGCTGGCCGCGGTGGCCATCGACGCGTACGCGCGCAGCGCCGCCGAGACGGGTCGCTGCCGGTCCAGCGGCGTGTACGGCCGCTCGCGCTTCTCCTGCGCGACGCGGCGCGCGGTCAGCACGTCCTCGTCGACGACGAGGCTGATCGAGCGGTGCGGGATGTCGATCTCGATCCGGTCGCCGTCCTCGACGAGGGCGATGAGCCCGCCGCCGGCCGCCTCGGGCGAGATGTGACCGATGGAGAGGCCGGAGGTGCCGCCGGAGAAGCGGCCGTCGGTGATGAGCGCGCAGGCGCGCCCCAGGCCCCGCCCCTTCAGGAACGACGTCGGGTAGAGCATCTCCTGCATGCCCGGCCCGCCCTTCGGGCCCTCGTACCGGATGACCACCACGTCACCGGGGACGACCTCCTTGGCGAGGATGCCGTCCACCGCGGACTCCTGCGACTCGAAGACCCGTGCCGTGCCGTGGAAGACGAGGTTTTCCTCGGGCACGCCGGCGGTCTTGACGACGCAGCCGTCGGGGGCGATGTTGCCGAACAGGATCGCGAGGCCGCCGTCGGCGCTGTAGGCGTGCTCCTTGGAGCGGATGCAGCCCTCGGCGGCGTCGGTGTCGAGCGTCGCCCAGCGGTTGGACGTGGAGAACGGCTCAACGGTGCGGACCCCGCCGGGCGCGGCGTGGAAGAGTTCGAGCGCGGTTTCGGAAGCGTTCCCGGAACGGATGTCCCATTCGGCCAGCCAGCTGGACAGGTCGGGCGAGTGGACGCTGCGGACCCCATCCCGAAGCAGGCCCGCGCGGTTGAGCTCGCCGAGGATGGCGGGGATGCCGCCGGCGCGGTGGACGTCCTCCATGTGGTACTTGGGGCTGTTGGGCGCGACCTTCGACAGGCACGGCACCCGGCGGGAGATGCCGTCGATGTCGGCGACGCTGAAGTCGACCTCGGCCTCGCGGGCGGCCGCGAGCAGGTGCAGGACGGTGTTGGTGGACCCGCCCATGGCGACATCGAGGGCGACCGCGTTCTCGAACGCCTCGCGGGTGGCGATCGCGCGCGGCAGTACCGACGCGTCATCACCCTCGTAGTACTGCTTGCACAGCTCGACGACGAGCGAGCCGGCCCGCTCGAAGAGGGCCTTGCGGGCGCTGTGGGTGGCGAGGGTGGAGCCGTTGCCGGGCAGGGCGAGGCCGATCGCCTCGGTGAGGCAGTTCATCGAGTTGGCGGTGAACATGCCGGAGCAGGAGCCGCAGGTCGGGCAGGCGGAGCGCTCGATCTGGCCCAGCTGCTCGTCGGTGACCGCCTCGTTGGCGGAGGCGATCATCGCGTCGATGAGGTCGAGCTTGGCGTGCACGACGCCCTCGATCGCGACGGTCTTTCCGGCTTCCATGGGGCCGCCGGAGACGAAGACGGTGGGGATGTTGAGGCGGAGCGCGGCGAGCAGCATGCCGGGCGTGATCTTGTCGCAGTTGGAGATGCACACGAGCGCGTCGGCGCAGTGCGCCTGCACCATGTACTCGACGGCGTCGGCGATGAGCTCGCGGCTGGGCAGCGAGTAGAGCATCCCGCCGTGGCCCATGGCGATGCCGTCGTCGACGGCGATGGTGTTGAACTCCTTGGCGACCCCACCGGCCTCGGCGACCGCGTCCGCGACGATGATCCCGAGGTTGCGCAGGTGGACATGGCCCGGCACGAACTGCGTGAAGCTGTTGGCGATGGCGACGATGGGCTTACCGAAATCTGCGTCGGTCATGCCGGTGGCGCGCCAGAGAGCGCGTGCGCCGGCCATGTTGCGACCAGAAGTGGAGGTTTTGGATCGCAGCTCGGGCATACTTGTGAGTCTGACACGTTCCAGATCGTGGGACCGGTTGACTCGGGCGGTGAGATGCGCAAGAGTGGGGGAATGTCGTCGAGGTCGCTGCGAGTACTTATCATCTAGCGCGCCGACGCCTGCCGTCAGCGCGCTAGCCCCTCGTGCATCGCACGGAGGGGTTTTTTCATGTCCAAGCCAGTCCTAGCCGCGACCAAGACACCATTCGAGCGAAAGTGCGAAATGCGATGACGAGACCCACGCCTGAAGTCCTCGCCCACCGAGCGCACCCGGCCGCACCCGCCGCTCCGGCGACGCCGCCGGGCTCCACCGCGCCGGCCGCCGCCGACCGGTCGGACAAGACGGCCGTAGAGAAGAAGCCGGAGCTTCTGACCGGCGCTCAGGTGCTGGTGCGGTCGCTCGAGGCGCTCGGCGCGGACGTCGTCTTCGGCATTCCCGGCGGCGCGATCCTCCCCGCGTACGACCCGCTGTTCGACTCCGAGTCCGTCCGGCACATCCTGGTCCGCCACGAGCAGGGCGCCGGGCACGCCGCGACCGGCTACGCGCAGGCCACCGGCAAGGTCGGCGTCTGCATGGCGACGTCCGGCCCGGGCGCGACCAACCTGGTCACGCCGATCGCCGACGCATACATGGACTCCGTCGCGATGGTCGCGATCACCGGCCAGGTCGCCTCGGCCTCCATCGGCACCGACGCGTTCCAGGAAGCCGACATCGCCGGGATCACGCTGCCGATCACCAAGCACAACTACCTGGTCAAGACCGGCGAGGAGCTGCCGCGGATCCTGGCCGAGGCGTTCCACCTGGCCTCGACCGGCCGCCCCGGCCCGGTCCTCGTCGACATCCCCAAGGACGTGCTGGTCAAGCAGACGACGTTCAAGTGGCCGCCGACGCTGGACCTGCCCGGCTACCACCCGACGCTGCACCCGCACGGCAAGCAGATCCGCGAGGCGGCCCGGCTCATCGCCGCCGCGAAGCGGCCCGTGCTCTACGTCGGCGGCGGCGTCATCAAGGCGCACGCGTCGGAGGTGCTGCGCAAGCTCGCCGAGCTGACCGGCGCGCCGGTCGTCACGACGCTGATGGCCCGCGGCGCGTTCCCCGACTCGCACCCGCAGCACCTGGGCATGCCCGGCATGCACGGCAGCGTCGGCGCCGTCTACGCGCTGCAGAAGGCCGACCTGCTGATCACCCTCGGCGCCCGTTTCGACGACCGGGTCACCGGCGACCTGAGCACGTTCGCGCCGAACGCGCTGATCATCCACGCCGACATCGACCCCGCCGAGATCGGCAAGAACCGGGTGGCGGACGTGCCGATCGTCGGCGACGCCAAGCACGTCATCGAGGAGCTGATCGGCGCCGTCACCGCCGAGCACACCGCGGGGCACAAGGTCGCGCTCACCGACTGGTGGGCGACGCTGGACGACATCCGCGGCCGGTACCCCCTCGGATACGAGGAGCCGTCCGACGGCACCCTTGCCCCGCAGTACGTCATCGAACGCATCGGCGCGATCGTCGGTCCCGAGGCGATCTACACCGCCGGGGTCGGCCAGCACCAGATGTGGGCCGCGCAGTTCGTGAAGTACGAGCACCCGGCGACCTGGCTCAACTCCGGCGGTCTCGGCACGATGGGCTACGCGGTGCCCGCCGCGATGGGCGCCAAGGTCGGCCGGCCCGACAAGGTCGTCTGGGCGATCGACGGCGACGGCTGCTTCCAGATGACCAACCAGGAACTCGCCACCTGCGCCCTGGAAGGCATCCCGATCAAGGTCGCCGTCATCAACAACGGCAACCTGGGCATGGTCCGGCAGTGGCAGACGCTCTTCTACGACCAGCGGTACTCCAACACCGAGCTGGGCACCCACAAGCACCGCATCCCCGACTTCGTGAAGCTCGCCGACGCGCTCGGCTGCGTCGGCCTGCGCTGCGAGAGCAAGCAGGACGTCGACGCCACGATCGAGGCGGCGATGAAGGTCACCGACCAGCCGGTCGTCATCGACTTCGTCGTCGGCAAGGACGCCATGGTGTGGCCGATGGTCGCCGCCGGCACCAGCAACGACGAGATCATGTTCGCCCGCGGGGTCGCGCCCAAGTTCGATAAGGACGACGTCTGAGATGACCACCCACACCCTGTCAGTCCTGGTGGAGAACAAGCCGGGCATCCTCGCGAGGGTCGCCGGCCTGTTCGCCCGCCGTGGCTTCAACATCGACTCCCTCGCGGTCGGTGAGACCGAGCACCCCGAGGTCTCCCGGATGACGATCGTCGTCAACGCCGAGGACAGCCCGCTCGAGCAGGTGACCAAGCAGCTCAACAAGCTGGTGCAGGTCCTGAAGATCGTCGAGCTCGACGGCAACGCCAGCGTCCAGCGCGAGCTGCTGCTGGTGAAGGTGCGCGCCGAGCGGCCGGTCCGCTCTCAGGTCCTGGAGACGGTGAACCTGTTCCGGGCCCGCGTGGTCGACGTCTCGCCGGACGCCCTCACGATCGAGGCCACCGGCACGTCGGAAAAACTGGACGCACTGCTCCGGGACCTGGAGCCGTTCGGTATCAAGGAAATGGTCCAGTCCGGCGTCGTGGCCATCGGCCGTGGCTCCCGCTCCATCACCACGGGCCCGGCGCTGCGCGCCGCGTCCTGACAAATGTTGAAAGGAAACACAATGTCCGCCGAGGTGTTCTACGACGACGACGCCGACCTGTCGTTGATCCAGGGCCGCAAGGTCGCGGTCCTCGGTTACGGCAGCCAGGGCCACGCCCACGCGCTGTCCCTGCGTGACTCCGGTGTCGACGTCCGCGTCGGCCTTCCGGAGGGTTCCAAGAGCCGGGCGAAGGCGGAGGAGCAGGGCCTGCGGGTCCTCTCGCCGGCCGAGGCCTCCGCCGAGGCGGACGTCATCATGATCCTGGCGCCCGACACCGCGCAGCGCTCCCTCTACACCGAGTCGGTCGAGCCGCACCTGACCGCCGGCAAGGCGCTGTTCTTCGGTCACGGTCTCAACATCCGGTACGGGTTCATCACGCCCCCCGCCGACGTCGACGTCGCGATGGTCGCCCCGAAGGGCCCGGGCCACCTGGTCCGCCGCCAGTTCGTGGACGGCAAGGGCGTGCCGTGCCTCGTCGCGGTCGAGCAGGACGCGACCGGCAACGCGTTCGCCCTCGCCCTCGCGTACGCGGCCGGCATCGGCGGCACCCGCGCCGGCGCCATCAAGACCACGTTCAAGGAGGAGACCGAGACCGACCTGTTCGGCGAGCAGGCGGTCCTCTGCGGCGGCGCCTCGGCGCTCGTCCAGACCGGTTTCGAGGTGCTCACCGAGGCGGGCTACGCCCCGGAGATCGCCTACTTCGAGTGCCTCCACGAGCTCAAGCTGATCGTGGACCTCATGTACGAGGGCGGCATCGCCCGGATGCGTTACAGCGTGTCCGACACCGCCGAGTACGGCGACTACTCCCGCGGCCCGCGCGTCGTCGACGCCCGGACCAAGGAGGAGATGAAGAAGATCCTCGCCGAGATCCAGTCGGGCGAGTTCGCCCGCGAGTGGATCGCCGAGGACGACGCCGGCCGCCCCAACTTCACCAAGCTCCGCGAGCAGGGTGCGGCGCACCCGATCGAGGAGACCGGCCAGAAGCTGCGCTCGATGATGAGCTGGGTCGACCGGCCCATCACCGAGACGGCCTGACATCTGAGAAGGGGGGCCTCGGCCCCCCTTCTTCGTTACGCGCGCGCCGCGTTCGCGTGGATCGCGTCCCGGATGAACTGCGCCAGGCCCGGGTGGTCCGTGTCGTAGTTCGCCGTGAAGCGCGGGTCCGCGACGTACATGTCGCCGAGGCCGCGGTGGAGCTCGCTGCCGCAGTCGTAGAACCAGCGGCTGATGTGCTGCCGGTGCGCCTCGGCCAGATCCATCGCCGGCTCCCCCTGCGCCGGCTCGCCGTCGACGAACGCCCTGGTGAACGCCGCCGTGTTCGCCGCCGCCTCGGCCTTGATGCGTTCCCAGTCCTGCGGCGTGTACTTCGCGGTCCGCTCCGCCGACTGCCGGTAGGCCTCGGTCTGGCCCCACCGCTGCTCGGCCTCTTCCGCGTAGGGATTCTCCATCTTCGTCTCCTTTGCTGCGTCGGTACGACCAGCGTCAGGTCTCCAGTGGCGGGAGAGTCAAGCGGGCCCTTCGGGTGCGCCAGAGGTTCAGAAGGGGCAGGTCGGGTCGTTGCCGGCCGGTCACCCGAACGGGCAGCTGTGATCGCGCTCACGTCCGCGCGGGGACGGGCGGTCGCGGCCCCGGGCCTACCATCGGCGGAAGAGGCCGCCCCGCCCGGTCCCGTCGCCGTTCCAAGTGCGTGGCGTGCAGTGCCGCGCGCCTCGCATCGACGCCAGCCGAAGCCCGAGAGTCGAGGTCCGTATGACCCTCCCTCCTGAACGCCCGGTGGTGCTGATCGCCGAGGAGCTCGCTCCTTCCGCCCTAGAGGTGCTCGCCGACGACTACGAGGTCCGTCACATCGACGGCACCGACCGTCCGGCGCTGCTCAAGTCACTCGCCGACGCCAGCGCGATCATCGTGCGCAGCGCCACCCAGGTCGACGCCGAGGCCGTCGCCGCCGCACCGAGGCTCAAGGTCGTCGCCCGTGCCGGCGTCGGCCTCGACAACGTCGACGTCCCCGCCGCCACCGCCCGCGGCGTCATGGTCGTCAACGCGCCGACGTCCAACATCGTCTCCGCCGCCGAGCAGGCCGTCGCGCTGCTGCTCGCCGTCGCCCGCAACACCGCCGCCGCCTCCGCCGCGCTGAAGGCGGGGGAGTGGAAGCGGTCCAAGTACACCGGCGTCGAGCTGTCCGGCAAGGTCGTCGGCGTCGTCGGCCTCGGCCGCATCGGCGTGCTGTTCGCCCAGCGGATGGCGGCGTTCGGGGTCCGGCTCGTCGCGTACGACCCCTACATCCAGCCGGCCCGTGCGGCCGCCCTCGGCGTGCGCCTGCTCGGCCTCGACGAGCTGCTGCGCGAGAGCGACTTCATCTCGATCCACCTGCCGAAGACCCCGGAGACCGTCGGCCTCATCGGCGCCCGTGAGCTGGGCATCGTCAAGCCGGGCGTGAGGATCATCAACGCGGCCCGCGGCGGCCTCGTCGACGAGCAGGCCCTCGCCGACGCGATCGCCGACGGCCGGGTCGCCGGCGCCGGCATCGACGTCTTCGCCAAGGAGCCATGCGTCGCTTCGCCACTGTTCGTGTTCGACAACGTGGTCGCCACCCCGCACCTGGGCGCGTCGACGGTCGAGGCGCAGGACAAGGCCGGGCTGGCCGTCGCCCGCAGCGTCAAGCTGGCGCTGGACGGCGAGTTCGTCCCCGACGCGGTCAACGTCCAGGTCGGTGGCGTCGTCGCCGAGGAGGTGCGGCCGCTGCTGCCGCTCGCGGAGAAGCTCGGCCGGGCCTTCACCGCGGTCGCCGGCGGGATCGCCTCGGCCGTCACCGTCGAGGTGCACGGCGAGGTGGCACACCACGACGTGTCGGTGCTGAAGCTCGCCGCGACGAAAGGCCTGTTCAGCAGCGTCGTCGCAGAGCAGGTCACCTATGTGAACGCACCGCATCTGGCGGCCGATCGGGGGGTCGAGGTGGCCCTCGCGGTGTTCACCGAGTCCGCCGATCAGACCAACCTGGTGACCGTGCGCGGTGTACTGCCCGACGGCAGGGTAGCCTCCGTGTCCGGCACGTATGTCGCGGGACCGCGAGAGGCCCTGAAGCTGACGGAGATCGACGGCTTCAGCCTCGAGCTCGCCGCGGAGGGCGTGCTGCTGTTCTTCCGATATGCCGACCGCCCCGGCGTCGTCGGATTGGTGGGGTCGATACTGGGGACTGCGGGGGTCAACATCGCGGCGATGCAGGTCGCCCGGCGCGAAGCCGGCGGCGAGGCGCTGATGACGCTGACCGTCGACCAGTCCGTGCACGCGGACCTGCTCAACGAGGCCCAGCAGGCCATCGGCGCCACGGCGGCGAGCACGGTCGACCTGTCGGGCGAGTAAGACGTTCCTCCTAGGGGGCGGGGAGAGTGGCGGCTCTCCCTGCCCCCGTCTTATTTCATCCGCTGTCCATTGTTTGAGATGCGCGTCCACGCTCTAGGACAAGCGCGTACCGTGGGCAGGTCCGAGGAAAGGGGCACAGTGGTGGCGAAGATCGCGGTCGTGGCCGGGGACGGCATCGGGACCGAAGTGGTGGCGCAGGCGCTCAAGGTCCTGCGGGTCATCCTTCCGGACGTCGAGACGACCGACTATGACCTCGGCGCCGCCCGCTACCACCGCACCGGCGAGGTGCTGCCCGACAGCGTCCTGGAGGAGCTGCGCGGCCACGACGCCATCCTGCTCGGCGCCGTCGGCGACCCGACCGTCCCGCCGGGCGTGCTGGAGCGCGGCCTGCTGCTGAAGCTGCGGTTCGACTTCGACCAGTACGTGAACCTGCGCCCGTCGCGCCTGTGGCCCGGCACCACCAGCCCGCTCGCCGGCGTGAAGCCCGGCGAGATCGACCTCGTGGTCGTCCGCGAGGGCACCGAGGGCCTGTACGTCGGGGCCGGCGGCAACCTGCACCCGGGCACGCCCGCCGAGGTCGCCACCGAGGAGAGCCTCAACACCCGCCACGGCGTCGAGCGGGTCATCCGCGACGCGTTCGCCCGGGCCGCGAAGCGTGAGCGGCGCAAGGTGACCCTGGTGCACAAGACCAACGTGCTCACCCACGCCGGCGGCCTGTGGGCCCGCACGTTCAACGCGGTGAAGGCCGAGTTCCCGGACATCGAGACCGAGTACCAGCACGTCGACGCCGCCGCCATGTTCCTGGTGAGCAACCCGCAGCGCTACGACGTCGTCGTCACCGACAACCTCTTCGGCGACATCCTCACCGACATCGCGGCCGCCGTCACGGGCGGTATCGGCCTCGCGGCCAGCGGCTCGATCAACCCCGAGCGCGCCTTCCCGTCGATGTTCGAGCCGGTCCACGGCTCCGCGCCGGACATCGCCGGCAAGGGCATCGCCGACCCGTCCGCCGCCGTGCTGTCCACGGCGCTGCTGCTGGACCACCTCGGCCACCCCGACGCGGCCGCCAAGGTCACGTCCGCGGTCGGCGCCGAGGTCGCCGCCCGGACGCCCGGCTCGGCGCTGTCCACGGACGCGATCGGCGACCGGCTGGCCGCCGCGGTCGCCTGACCCTCCGTGCAGTTGAACGACCGTTCGGGGTAAGTTGCAGACACGACGCGCAACTGGAGGCACGCCATGAACGGCGGGGAAACGCTCGACTTCGAGATCCGTCCCAACCCGGCGCCGGTCAGCGCCGCGGAGCGGTCCGCGCTGCTCACCAACCCCGGCTTCGGGCGGATCTTCACCGACCACATGGTCACGGTGCGCTATGCCGAGGGCAAGGGCTGGTATGACGCCCGCGTCGAGGCCCGCGCGCCGATCCCCATGGACCCGGCGACCGCCGTCCTGCACTACGCGCAGGAGATCTTCGAGGGGCTGAAGGCCTACCGCGCGGCCGACGGCGGCGTCACGCTCTTCCGCCCCGACGCCAACGCCGGCCGCTTCCAGCAGTCGGCGGCCCGCATGGCCATGGCGCCCGTGCCGCAGCAGCTGTTCCTGGACGCGCTCAGCGAGCTGATCCGGGTCGACCGCGACTGGGTCCCCTCCGACCCCGAGGGCAGCCTCTACCTGCGCCCGTTCCAGTACGCGAGCGAGGTCTTCCTCGGCGTCAAGCCCTCCTCCGAGTACCTGTTCCTGGTCATCGCCTCCCCGGTCGGCAGCTACTTCAAGGGCGGCGTCAAGCCCGTCAGCGTCTGGGTCTCCCGCGACTACACGCGCGCCGCCCCGGGCGGCACCGGCGCGGCCAAGTGCGGCGGCAACTACGCCGCCAGCCTCGTCGCCCAGGCGGAGGCCATCGAGCACGGCTGCGACCAGGTCGTCTTCCTCGACGCCGTCGAGCAGCACTACGTCGACGAGCTCGGCGGCATGAACGTGTTCTACGTCTTCGACGACGGCAGCCTGCTCACGCCGCCGCTGACCGGCACGATCCTGCCCGGCATCACCCGCGAGTCCGTGCTGCGGCTCGCCGCCGATCAGGGCATGACCGTCCGCGAGGAGCCGTACTCGTACGAGCAGTGGCAGGCCGACGCGCGCAGCGGCCGCCTGCGGGAGGCCTTCGCCTGCGGGACCGCCGCCGTCATCACCCCGATCGGCGTCGTGCGTGACCGCGACGGCGAGTTCACGATCGCCGACGGCACCGCGGGCAAGGTCACGATGGACCTGCGGGAGAGCCTGGTCGGCATCCAGCGCGGCACCGCCGCGGACCCGCACGGCTGGGTGCACCGCGTCCTGTAGCACCCGCGTGTTACGGGCGTTCGTACTGTCGGGCTTCTGTCAGGCGCTCTTGGGCTTGCCGGCCGAGCTTCGTCACGCTGACCAGCGGCCCAGGTTGGACGTCCGCCCGTAGCTGGGGCGGACGCCGCGTGGGGTCGGCCGCTCGTACGCCAGCAGCAACGCCTCCTCGGCGAGCTGCGCGTCCGGGCACGGCCAGAACGCCTTGCATTCGCAGAAGTTGTCGGTCCGCGGCTTGTGCGCGTCGTGCAGCGCCCGCGCGACGCGCCACAGCATCGGATCAGCGCAGCCGAACGGAGGCTCGAGCGGCGGCTCACCCCCCGCCTCGCCACCGGACCCCGGCGGAACACCCTCGTCGATCATTTTCTGTCGCCCCCAGGCTCCATGTCCCACCGCCGCCGGCCCGCGTTCCGGCGACTGCTGCCGAAACGGTAACCGCCGATCCCGCCCCGGCGCAGACACGCTGTGCGCAACTTGCACGACCGGGCGACACCGTCCCCTTGCGCTACCGGGTCCGACCAGGACAAACACCCCACGGCCCGACCAAAACCCCACCCGAACCGGCAGCCCACAACAACCCGAAAAGTGTCATACCTCGGCGATAGGTTCGATGCCATCGGGGGCGCTCTCACGGGAGGCGGTGGTTGCTGTCCGCGTGCGGGTTCGCAACCAGTGCTGTCCCACTCTGATTGCCGACTCGCGCGTGTGGTCCTGGTACCCCGCGGGGCGATCGTGGCCGTGGTCGCCGTGATCGAAGTCGCGTGGTGGCTGTCCGGGCGGAGTGGGTCGTCCTTCGATCATGGTGATGATCGGCTCTTGCAGTCAACGTCGGTGCCGTGGTCGCGGTGATGCTTCCCGGCCGCCGTTCTCGCAGGGTCCTGCGTTGTTGGGGCGTCGTTCGGTGCTTCCACACCGTCGTTGGCGTTCACAACCGACCCACATCACACCGACCGGCGACGCCGCACCTGCTGTCATTGATGTGCGATCAGTGCGCTCAGCGTGGTCGCCGGAGCTGTGTGGCTGGTTGCCTGGGGCGAACCTGGGCGGAATGCAGAGTACGGGTGCCGGAGCCGCCACTCCGACACCCGTACAAGAGGAAAGCCCCTAGACGGAAGCTGCCTCTGCATCGAGGGTCACGGCCAACGCGTGAACTACCGCGGCGACGCGCAGACCCTCGTCGACCACTTCGCGGGACACCCCTGCACCGCGAAGTGATCTTTCGTGCGATTCCAGGCACACCCCGCACCCGGTGATCGCGGATACTGCTATGGACCACAGCTCGGTGTCGACCGTGCCGACGCCGGGCCAGGTGGTCACCTGGCGGCGCAACCGCGCCGGCAGGTGCTGGTACGCCTCGTCACCGATGAGGTGCTTGGCGCGGAAATATACGTTGTGGACGGCCATGCGCGCGGCGACCGCCTTAGCTGCTTCAACAGCCTCAGGCTTCAGATGATTCCCGGCCTCGGCGAGGATCGAGCGGAACACGAAGGCGCTCCGTGTGGTCATCGCGCAGGAGAGCGCGGTGCCCCACAGCTGCTGCTTGGTGAGCAGCGTGCCGGCGAGGGCGGCGTCGAGGTTCAGCTCGACGTCCTTCGCATACGACGGCAGCGCGGCCTTCAGTGCCTCGATCGACATCAGACCGACGGCCTACCCGGACGGGCCTCACCAACGGTGAGCACGGGAACCTCCTTGGTGCGTTCGCTTGACTGGCTCCAACCTTGACCGACGCTCGTTACGGGGACATGACGAACAGGGTGAATCGTGAAGCAGATCACCTGGGTTCTCAGAATTCGGAATCACATGCCACGGATCGCGCGGTCGTGGCAAGCTACCCAACGTGACTCGGCTCATTATTGGCCCTTAGCGCGACCAGCATCCCCTCGCTGGCCGCGCAGACCTCTCGCATTCGCGAGGGGTCTTTTTGTTGGTCCACCCGCCGGTAGCCGCCAGGGCCGCCCAGGGCCGCCCAGAAGCCAGATCCCCAAGCCCAAAGCCAGGAGAAGACCATGCAGGTGTACGACACCACGCTGCGCGACGGGGCCCAGCGCGAGGCGATCAGCTACTCAGTCGTCGACAAGCTGGCGGTCGCCCGGCTGCTCGACGAGTTCGGCGTCGGGTTCATCGAGGGCGGCTGGCCGGGAGCGATGCCGAAGGACACGGAGTTCTTCCGGAGAGCCAGGACCGAGCTGGACCTCAAGCACGCGGTGTTCGTCGCGTTCGGGGCCACCCGCAAGGCCGGCGTCCGGGTGCAGGACGACCAGCAGGTGCGGGCGCTGCTCGACGCGGAGACGCCGGCCGTGACCCTGGTCGCCAAGTCCGACCTGCGGCACGTGGAGCGGGCCCTGCGCACCACGGCGGAAGAGAACCTGGCGATGGTCCACGACACCGTCGCGTACCTGGTGGCCGAGGGGCGGCGGGTGTTCCTGGACCTGGAGCACTTCTTCGACGGGTACACCTTCGACCCGGAGTACACCGCGAAGGTCGCCGCGACCGCGCTCGCCGCCGGCGCGGAGAAGGCGGTCATGTGCGACACGAACGGCGGGATGCTGCCGTCGCTGATCACCAGGGCGATCGGCGAGGTCAAGGGCAGGCTCTCGGTCACGCTCGGGATCTCCGAGGCCGAGGCGGTCGACCGGCTCGGCATCCACTGCCAGAACGACACCTCGTGCGCGGTCGCCAACACGGTCGCCGCCGTCGAGGCGGGCGTCCCGCACTTCCAGTGCACCGCGAACGGCTACGGCGAGCGGCCCGGCAACGCCGACCTCTTCGCCGTCGTCGGCAACCTCCAGCTGAAGCTCGGCATGCCGGTCCTACCGGACGGGTGCGTCGAGCAGATGGTGCGCGTCTCGCACGCCATCGCAGAGATCGCAAACATCGCACCCGACACCCACCAGGCTTATGTCGGGTCGTCAGCGTTCGCTCACAAGGCGGGCCTGCACGCGAGCGCGATCAAAGTGGATCCCGTGCTCTACAACCACATCGACCCGGTCGTCGTGGGCAATGACATGCGGATCCTTGTCACCGAGATGGCCGGACGGGCCAGCATCGAGCTCAAGGCACGCGAGCTCGGCGTCGACCTGTCCGGTCATCCGGAGGCGCTGTCGCGGGTCACGACCCGCGTGAAGGACCTGGAGGCGCGGGGCTGGTCGTTCGAGGCCGCCGACGCGTCGTTCGAGCTGCTGGCCCGCGCCGAGCTCGCCGACGGTGCGGTGCCGAAGCCGTTCGCGCTGGAGTCGTACCGCGTCATCGTCGAGCACCGCGAGGACGGCGCCGTGGTGTCGGAGGCGACGGTGAAGGTCCGCGTCCGGGGTGAGCGGATCATCGCGACGGCGGAGGGCAACGGCCCGGTCAACGCCCTCGACGAGGCGCTGCGGGTGGCGCTGACCCGGCACTACCCCGAGCTGTCGCGCTTCGAGCTGGCCGACTACAAGGTCCGCATCCTCGAGGGCAGCCACGGCACGGGTGCCGTCACGCGGGTGCTGGTCGAGACGCGCTCGACGGGGGAGGACTGGACGACCGTCGGCGTCCACGAGAACGTCGTGGAGGCGAGCTGGACCGCGCTGGTCGACGCCCTGAGCTACGGCCTGTCCCGCCAGGTGCGGGTGTAGCTGACCCGAAGGGTGGGGCCGTCAGCGGCCCCACCCGTCACGGGCACTTGTTCTGCCGGAAGGCGGTCAGTGATGCTGCGTCCGGCTCGAACTTCCACTGGCCGTTCTGATACTTGATGGTGTTGGTGCCGCTCGCCGCGGCCCCGCTCGCCGGCGTCCGCGTCCACTTGACCGTGGCGGTGGACTCGTCGACCGGTGTCACGCCGGTGACCAGGTAGTCGCCCTGCAGCCCGGTGCAGGTCGAGACCAGGTCGACGTAGGCGTCCTTGTTGATGGCCGACTGCGCGGTGTCGGTCCAGAGCTCCCAGGCTCCGGCCCAGTCGCCGGATGACAGGTTTTCGAACACCTGCTCCGCCGTGACCTGCGCGGTCTGTTGGTCCTGCGGCTGTGCGGTCACCTCTACCGTCGGACGGTCGGCGGACGGTGACTCGCCCGAGTCATCCTTCTTGTCCGAGCAGCCCGCAAGGACGCTCGTCAGCACAACCGGCGCAATGACGGCGAGCGCGATGCCGCGGAAGGTTCGTGTCACCCATCTGCTCCAACGTGGTTCTGTCGGGGCGTTCCGCCCGATCCGTACGTGAAGGTACTCCCGGCCAACGAACCGCGTATAGCCGGAGGTACGCGCGAGTGATCTTTCGGGCGCCATTCGGCATGATCGGACAGGTCAGGCGTCGGCCTTTGGGAGCACCAGCTCGGCGAAGACGGCCTTGTGGTCGGTCCCCGCGATCTTGTGGATCACGACCTTCCGCACCCCGACGCGCTCATCGGTCAGCACGTGGTCGAGCGTCACGCCCGGGATGAACCACCGATCGTCGTAGGGCCACGACGTGTCGAGCCCGGCGCCGACGACGTCCGCGGCGTCGTGGTAGCCCTTCTCGAGCACATCGCGGAACGCCTCGTGGTCGAGCGTCGCGTTGAAGTCGCCGATGAGCAGGTTGACCGGTCCCGTCGGTGTCGCGGCCGGCTGCGCGGCCAGATCCGACACCCAGCAGGAGTCCCGGGAGCCGTCCGACGGGGCGCACGGGTGCACCGACTCGACGTGCAGCTCGAGGGCGCCCGGGACCCGTACACCCGCCTGCGCCTGACCGAAGTCGGACGTGAACCGCCGGTATCCCTTGTCGGTGAGCGGGAAGCGGCTGTAGACGGCCGAGCCGCTCACGCCGGGGCGCGGGTAGGACACCGCGTTGGGCAGCAGCTGCTCCAGGCCGGCCCGGCGCAGCGCGGTGCGCGCCTCGTCGGTGTACTCCTGCACGGCGAGCAGGTCGACGGAGCCCGCGCGCACGAGGCCGACGATGCGGTCGGGGTCGGCGCGGCCGATGAGCATGTTGACGCTCATGACCCGCAGCGTCGGCCCCTCGGTCGTGCCCGCGTCGCCGTCGGAGATCCAGCGGGGCAGCACGCACGCCGCGAACGCGACGGTCACCACCGCCGCCGCGACCGCCGGCCAGATCCGCTTCGTCAGCAGGGCGATCGCCAGCGGTACCAGCGAAACAACCGCGACATAAGGGGTGAACGCGATCAGCTGGACCGTCGGGAAGCCACTTTCCAGGCCGAACACCCGTGCCGTCGCCCACGCCGCGAAGGGCGCGATGAGCAGCCACAGCAGCACGGTCAGCCACGGCCGCCGCCGCCGGGAGATCTCGGCGGCGGGCGCGAACTCCTCGGTGCTGACCATTCCGCCAGGGTAGGCGAGGCGCGCCAGCCGGCCCGGTCCCTGCTGAGAATCTTCACAGAACCCACCGGCGGCCTATTACGCTGCGCAGGTGTATCCGGTCATCGTGCGGCTCGGCCCGGTCGCGATCCTGACCCACGACGTGTGCGTGGCGGCCGGCATCGCGGTCGCGGCGCTGGTCTTCCTGTGGGAGGTCCGCCGCCGCCGGGCGCAGGACGACCGGCTCTGGTACGTGCTGGCCGGCGCGCTCGTCGGCGGCGCGCTCTTCGCCCGGCTCGGCACATGGGCGCAGCACCTCGACCCGCGGGACAACGCGTCGCTGCTGGAGCAGTGGGCGTACGGCAACCGCAGCATCCTGTCCGGCCTCGTCGGCGCGTACGTCGGCGCGATCGTGGCCAAGAAGGTGTCCGGCTACCCGTGGCGGACCGGCGACCTCTTCGCCCCCGCCGTCGCGGCCGGGATGGCGGTCGGCCGCGTCGGCTGCCTGCTCGCCGAGCCGCCCGGCACCCCGACCGGCCTGCCGTGGGGCATCACGCTCGACGCGGCGCAGGCCGAGGCGATGCACACGCCCGCCGGCGTGCCGCTGCACCCGTCCTTCGCGTACGAGATCCTCTTCCACGCCGTCGCGTTCGGCGCGCTGCTCGCGCTGCGCCGGAAGGTGACCGCGCCGGGCGCGCTGTTCAAAATCTATCTGGCCGCTTACGCCGCGTTCCGTTTCATGGTGGAGTTCGTGCGGGGCAACGAGGTGGTGTGGGCCGGCCTGACCCGGCCGCAGCTGTTCCTCCTGGCCTGCCTGCCGCTCATCGTGGCGGGCATCATCAAGGATCTGGTGCGACAGAAGGAAACGGTGGCCGCATGAATCCGAACTGGACGGTGCCGACGCCGCCACCGGACGGGGAACGCCCGATCCGCGGCAGGAAGGTCGCCGCGGGGCTCGGCATCGCCGCCGCCGCGCAGGTCCTCGTCATCATCATCGGCGTGGTCGTGACGATCGCCTTCGGCGCGTCGGACAACAGCCAGAACGCGCTGCTCGGCGTCTACCTGGAGATGCTGCTGCAGGTGGTGCTGTTCGTCGCGTGCCTGGTGGTCGGCATCGTCTGGATCGTGCGCCGCGACCGGGGCCTCGGCATCGGCATCCTCATCGGCTGGGCGGTCAGCGTCATCGTCTTCCCCATCGCGGGGATCGGCGTCTGCCTCGCCATCGTCTCCGCGAACTCGGGGACAGCATGAGCGCCGGCATGCAGCTTCGGGGGGACCGGATCCACCGGTACGTCAACGCCTTCTGCCCGCAGTGCCACGACGAGTGCCCCGACCGTCCACTGGAGACGGTGCAGCGGCTGTCGGGCTGGCTCGCCGAGCGCGACGGCCGGATCTGGCTGGAGCGCGGCTGCCCCTCGCACGGTCTCGTCCGCACGCTGTACGACGAGTCGCCGGAAATCCTCCGGTACCTGGAGCAGTGGACCGCCCCGACGAAGTCGCACGTGCCGGACCTCGCCGGGAACTTCGCGCCAGTGCCGTCGGCGTACCTCGCCGGCCTGCCGGAGATGCAGACCCAGCACACCTGCATCCTGCTCGCCGACCTCACCGACAGCTGCAACCTGCGCTGCCCCACCTGCTTCACCGACTCCTCCCCGGCGATCGAGGGCGTCGTGCCGCTCGCCGAGGTCCTGGCCAGCGTCGACACGAAGCTTTCCCGGGAGAACGGGCGCATCGACGTGCTCATGCTGTCCGGCGGCGAGCCCACGCTGTACCCGCAGCTGGCCGAGCTGCTGCGGGAGGTGTCCGCCCGCAACGTCGTGCGGATCCTCATCAACTCCAACGGCGTGAAGATCGCCCGCGACGACGCGCTGCTGGACCTGCTCACCGAGCACCGCGAGCGGGTCGAGGTCTATCTCCAGTACGACGGCGTCTCCGAGCGCGCCGCCCGCCACCACCGCGGCGCCGACCTGCGCCGCCTCAAGGACCAGGCGGTCGACCGGCTCTCCTCCCGCGGCATCTTCACCACCCTCACCATGACGTGCGCCCTCGGCGTCAACGACGACGAGATCGGCGCCGTCGTGAAGCGCGCGCTCGACACCCCGTACGTCGGCGGCGTCTCCCTGCAGCCGCAGTTCGGGTCCGGTCGTTCGGGTGCGATCGACCCTCTCGACCGTCTCACCCACACCGGCGTCCTGGCCCGCCTCGGCCCGCAGACCGGCGACCAGGTCACCTGGCGCGACCTGACCGCCCTGCCCTGCTCGCACCCGCACTGCTGCTCCGTGGGGTACCTGCTGCGCGACGACGCGGGGGAGTGGCAGTCGATGACCAAGCTCATCGGCCACGACCGCCTCCTGACGTTCCTGGACCTCTCCCCGGACCTCGTCGCCAACCGCATCGCCGACGTCCAGCTGCCGCTGGCGCTGCGGACCGCCGTCAAGGACTCGCTGCTGGGCCTGCTGTCCGAGCAGTCCTCGCTGTCCCACCCCGACGTCGGCTCGCTCTGGCGCGACATCTGCGAGAACTGCGACCTCGGCATCTCGACCCTCACCACGCTGGTCTCCTCGTCCCTGCCCGGCGGCCGCAACCGCCTGCGCAAGATGCTCGGCGAACGCGTCAAACGCATCACGGTCAAGCCCTTCATGGACATGCACACGATGATCGAGGAGCGCCTCCTGCAGTGCTGCGTGCACGTCGCCACCGTCGCCGCCGCCGCTGACGGCTCCCCGGCCCACCAGTGCGCCCCGTTCTGCGCCGTCCAGGCCTGGCCTGCCCTCTCCGCCCAACGCCTGCCCAGGGCGCTGTGACGACCCCGCCCGCGCAGCCCTACGATCCGCTGCGCCTCTGCGTCTACGCGACGATCGCCGCCCTCGCGTGGCTCCTGGGCCCGGTCGCGCTGCTCGGCTTCGCCCTGCTCGGCTTCTTCGGCTACCTCCGCGCCCGCCGCCAGGGCCTGACCCGCTCCAAGTGCGTCCTGCGCGACACCCGCCTGGTCCTGACCTACCTGGCCGCCCTGACCCTGGCCGCCACCGCCGGCATCACCTGGAACGTCTACACCTGGCTCACCTGACCACACCGCTGGGCCTCGCGAGCCACTGCCTGGCGGCGGTCCGCCGTTCCTCGGTCCGCTCGCGCTTCGCCAGCCGGTCCTCCGCGGAGCGCCGCAACGCCGCAGCGGTCCACGGGCGCGGCACGACCAGCACGGTGGAGACGAACTGGTACCAGCCGGAGGCGAGCAGGAGCGCCCCGTCCTTGGAGTGCATGACGAACGCCGGCGTGCGGGCCCCGTGTCCGAGGACGAGCTCCTCCCCGCCACGGCCGAACACGTCCCACTCGGGCGCGAGCCGGACCTCGAACCACTGTGGATCCTCGAAGTCTCCGGGCCCGGTCCGGACCGACAGCAGGAACGTCCCGTCCGCGTCGAACAGGCCGAACTCACGTGCCATCGAGTGCCACATCTCGTTGCCGCGCACCACGTAGTCGGGATCGTCGTTGTCCACGGTCCGATCGACCCGGGTAGTCGTCGCATCGCAGCCGAACGCCTCCCACGCGACGTCCGGCGGCGTCACCGCGCCGTCGGACAACGGCCACGCACGGAGCACCTGGATGCCGGCATGTGCCAGCCGGGTGATCCGCTGCTCCAGGCTTACAGCTGGACTCGGCACGGGCTACTGGTCCACGGTGTGGGGCAGGGCGGTGTCGCAGTGGGTGATGAGGGCGGCGCGTAGGGGGGTGGCGCGGTCGGACAGGTCGCGTTGGCGGCGGGTGTACTCGGCGCGGCCCTCGGGGGTTTCGATCGGGACCGGGGGGTAGCCGAGGGCGGCCAGGTCGTATGGGCTGGCCTGCATGTCGAGGGTGCGGATGTCGGCGGCCAGTTCGAAGCAGTCGGCGATCAGTTCGCCGGGGGTCAGCGGGCTGAGCTTGTAGGACCACTTGTACAGGTCCATGTTGGCGTGCAGGCAGCCTGGCTGCTCGTTGGCGAGCTGGGTTTCGCGGGTCGGTTGCAGGAGGTTCAGCGACCGGGCGGGGGCGGTGTAGAAGCGGAAGGCGTCGAAGTGGCTGCAGCGGATGCGGCTCGCCTCGACGACGGCGTCGGTGCCGGTGGGGCCGAGGCGCAGCGGCCAGGCGTTGTGGCGGAGCTCGTCCTGCGTCTGGCGGTAGACCATCGCCCACTCGTGCAGGCCGAAGCAGCCCAGGTGCGGGGGTCTGGCCGCGGTCGCCACGAGCAGGTCCCGGACCCAGGCGACGGTCTCCGGCCGGCGGTGCGGGGCGCCGCCCGGACGCCACTGGCGCAGCTGCGCGGGCCGGAACGAGTAGTACGTGAACAGGAAGTCGAGCACCGGGTGCTTCTCGCCGCGGCGGCGGCGCTCCAGGTGCGGCACGATCCACTGGTCGACCCGTGCCTCGTGGGCGGCCCTGCGGGCGTCGTCTGAGAGCACGCGACAAGCTTAGGTTGTACCGTCACACGCATGCGCAAGCTCGGTGCACTGCTCGTCGCGACCACGGCCTGCACATTGCTGCTCGCGGGGTGTGGTGGCGAGCCGAAGGAGCGGGGCGAGCCGGCGGCGCCGAGCTCGTCCACGGCGGGAAGCGCCTCCACGGGGGCGCCGGCGCTGGCGCTCGGGAAGCCGACGAGCGTCAAGGTCGCCGTGGGCGCGGGGGTGAACGGGGCGCCGTTCGACGTGGCGCGCAACGTGACGATGCCGGCGGGGTGGAGCGCGTCGGTCTACGCGCGGGTCGAGAAGGCCAGGTTCCTGGCGGTCACGCCGAGCGGTGACCTGCTGGTGTCCCAGCCCGCGCAGGGCAAGGTCCGCGTGGTGCGGGGCGGGAAGGTCACCGAGTTCGCGTCCGGGCTCAACCGGCCGCACGACATGGTGTTCGCCGAGGTCGGCGGGGCGACGTGGCTGTTCGTGGCCGAGGCGGACCAGATCGTGCGCTACCCGTACCAGAGCGGGGACCTCAAGGCGCACGACGGCCAGGTGGTCGTCGACGGGCTGCCCGACACCAGCACACCGGAGCTGCGCGGCAACTACGCGCACGTGCTGAAGAACATCGCGGTGAAGGACGGCAAGCTGTACGTGTCGATCGCCTCCACCTGCAACGCGTGCGTCGAGGACACCGTCAGCGACCCGCAGCGCGCCGCGATCTACACGTTCGACGCCGCGGGGAAGAACGCGGGCAAGCACCTGCTGGCGCGCGGCATCCGCAACGCCGAGGGGCTGGCGTTCCGGCCCGGCACCGACGAGCTGTGGGCCGTGGTCAACAACCGCGACAACACGCTCGTCCCCGACGACCGTGACGTCGACGGCGACGGCAAGTCCGACAAGGGCAAGCGGATGAGCCAGTTCGTCGACCAGTACCCGGTCGAGGAGCTCATCAAGGTCCGCGACGGCGGCTTCTACGGCTGGCCGTTCTGCAACCCCAACAGCGACAACGGCACCCACAACCTGCCGTTCCACCGCGACTACGAGCTCAACCGCGACGGCCAGAAGGCCGACTGCGCCAAGGCCGATCCGATCGACCTCGGCCTGCCCGCGCACACCGCGCCGCTGGGCCTGACCTTCGTGCCGGCCCTCGAGGGCGCCGTCGTGCCGCTGCACGGCTCGTGGAACAGCACGAAGCCCGTCGGCTACAAGGTCGTCTTCGTCCCGTGGACCACCGGCGGCCCCGGCGACCCGGTCGACCTCCTCAGCGGCCTCGTCGACACGAAGGCCGGCAAGCCCTGGCTCCGCCCGGTGGACGCCGCCCTCGACGCCGACGGCTCCATCCTCGTCAGCGACGATTTCGCCGGTACGATCCTGCGCCTCACCCCGCCGAAGTAGACCCGATCCTCGCGGGGGTGCCGTCGGCGAGCAGGAACGCGACGCCGACGGGTCCATTGTGGACCGTGACGGCGCCGTCGGCGGAGACGGAGACGTCCAGCAGGCCGTCGGCGACCTTCAGCCCTCTGACGCGGAACGCGCCGACCGGCGACGGGGTGAGCGGGTCGAACGTGACTCGGCCGGCGGGGATGTCGACGTCCAGGCCCAGCAGCGCCACCAGCAGCGCGGGCCCCGCGGCGGCGGCCCAGGCCTGCGGGCGGCACGCCGCCGGGTACGGCGTCGCGGCGTCGTCACCGCCGTACAACTCGGGCAGCCGGGAATCGAAGCGCCCGGCGGCGTCGAGGAGGGCGCCCACCAGCGCCGCCGCCTCCTTGCGGTGGCCGTCGCGGGCCAGGCCGAGCAGCGCGATCGCGGTGTCGTGCGGCCAGACCGAGCCGGCGTGGTAGGAGCCGGGGTCGTAGCCGGCCGAGGACTGGGCGAGGGTCCGCAGCCCGAACGGGGAGCGCAGGCGGGTCAGCCAGCCGGCGACCGCGGCGCTCTCGGCGGGTGACAGCAGGCCGGTGCCGAGCAGGTGGCCCATGTTCGACGCCACCGCGTCGACCTGCTCGCCGGTGCCGGTGACGGCGAGCGCCGGATAACCGCCCGGGCACCAGAACGCGGCCCGGAACCGGTCCGCGAGGTCGGCCGCCGCCGAACGCCACCGCTCGGCGCCCGGGCGGCCGAAGGCGTCGAGCAGGCCGGCGCCTTCGCGGAACGCCTGGTACGCGTACGCCTGGACCTCGCACAACGCCAAGGTCCCGCTCGCGACGCGCCCGTCGGCGAACTGGATGCCGTCCGCGGAGTCCTTCCAGCCCTGGTGGGTGAGGCCGGCGCCGGTGGTGCGGTAGGTGACGAGGCCACCGTGCCCGGCGAGCCACGCGAGGGCGGCCTCCGCGGCGGGCAGCAGGGCCTCCACGGCGTCGGGGCGCATGCCCCAGCGGTACGCGTCGGCGAGGGTGCAGACGAAGAGCGCGGTCGCGTCGACGGTGCCGTAATAGACCGGCGGCAGTCGGTGCGCGGCGTCCTCGCGCCGGATCTCGTGCGGGATCCGGCCGGGCTCTTCTTCGGTTTCGCCGGTGTACGAGGTGTCGTGGCGGCTCGACGAGCCTTGCTGCGCCGAGGTGTCCTGCCGGCCCGAAGAGCCTTGCTGCGCCGAGGTGTCCTGCCGGCCCGAGGTGCCTTGTTGCGCCGAATCGTCGTGGGGGGTCGCGGTGCCTTGGTGGGCGGCGAGGGTCCGTAGTGTGCCGGCGGCGACGTCGGTCCCCAGCGGCAGTGCGAGCCGCGCCGACCAGAGCGCGTCCCGGCCGAACAGCGTCAGGTACCACGGGCTGCCGGCGCTGTAGTACAGGTCGCCGCGGCGCAGCGCGTCGAGGTCCTGGACGCCGGTGCGCACCAGCGCGTCGAGCCGGGCGTCGCCGGCCGCGACCCGCAGCGTGCTGAACCGCTTGGCCCGCGGGATCGGCGGGACGTCGGTGCGGGTGAAGCGCAGCTCGACCGTCCACTGTGCCCCGGGCGCCAGCGTGACGGTCCATCGCAACGCGTCGCCGGCCTCATCGGGCGCCGGCGTGGCGTCGAGGCGGACCGACATGCCGTCCCCGGACCGCGCCTCGGCGAGCAGCGGCACGATGTCCACTGTGGAGCCGTCGCGGACCGCACCGGTGGTGGCGAAGTCCGTCGCGGCCGCCACCGCCAGCGTGACCACCCGCGGCTCGCCGGCCTTGTTGGCCAGCGAGATGGTCTCGGTGCCACCCAGCGGCTCGGCCAGCCGGTTACGTGCGATGGCGAGGTTTCCCCGTACATCCGCGAAAACCGCTGAAGCAGCACCGGTGCGACGCACGTCCCGCGCCGCCACGGCCACGCCGTCGACCGTGACCTCCAGCCGGGCGAGCACCCGGCGGTCCTCGACGTACAGCCCGTCGGCGCCGCCGGTGAGCTGACCGGACGGCCCTGACAACCACGTCGCCGGAGCGGCCACACAGGTCACGTGTGCGTGCAGGTCGTGATTCGCCACACGTCGCACGGTACGTTAGCCGCGTGAGCAGCGATGCGAGACCGGGTTGGCTGCGGCGCACCGAGGCCGAGCAGCGGTGGCCCGCCGCGCTCGCGATCGCCGTCGCGGTGGCCGTGCACCTGCTGCTGCCGGCCGACCTGGCGCCCCGCCCGCGCTGGCTGCTGCCGGGCCTGGAGGCGGCCCTGCTGATCAGCGTCGTCGTGGTCAACCCGCTGCGGATCAACCGTGAGACCCGCATCCTGCGGCCGCTGAGCATCGGCCTGGCCGCGTTGCTCGGCGTCGCGACCGCGTGGTCGGCGGCGCTGCTCGTGCGGGCGCTGTTCGGGCAGGGGCACATCGCGCCGTCGCACCTGCTGCTGTGGGCCGCCGCGATCTGGCTGACGAACGTCATCGTGTTCGCCCTCTGGTTCTGGGAAGGCGACCGCGGCGGCCCGGCGGCGCGCGCCGAGGGGACCAACCCGCACCCCGACTTCCTCTTCGCCCAGATGACCGCCGGCGACCTCGTGCCCCGCGACTGGGAGCCGGGGTTCTTCGACTACTTCTACCTGTCGTTCACCAACGCCACCGCGTTCAGCCCGACCGACACCCTGCCGATGTCCACCTGGGCCAAGGCCGGCATGCTCGTCGAGTCCGCCGTCTCGCTCGCCACCGTCCTGCTCGTCGTGGCCCGCGCGGTGAACGTGATCGGCTGAGGCCCGTCTCAGGCCCGTCTCAGGTCTTCGTGGTCGGCTGAGGCCCGTCTCAGGTCCTCTCACCCTCGCCACAGCAACACTCGAATACCTTCCGCTGCAGCTACAACGGGAGGCACACCATGATCGAGGCTGTCGGCCTCACCAAACGCTACGGCGACCGCGTCGCCGTCGACCAGCTGTCGTTCACCGTGCGGCCGGGCCAGGTCACCGGGTTCCTCGGCCCGAACGGCGCAGGCAAGTCCACCACCATGCGGATGATCCTCGGGCTCGACGCCCCCACCAGCGGCCGGGTCACCATCGACGGCCGCCCGTTCGGCCGCCTCAACAACCCGATGCTCGAGGTCGGCGCGCTGCTGGACGCCAAGGCGATCCACGGTGGGCGCAGCGCGTACCACCACCTCCTCTGCCTCGCGCAGACCAACAACATCCCGCGCCGCCGCGTCGACGAGGTCCTGGAGATCGTCGGGCTCACCGCCGTCGCGCGGAAGCGGTCGAAGGGCTTCTCGCTCGGCATGGGCCAGCGGCTCGGCATCGCCACGGCCCTGCTCGGCGACCCGCGCATCCTCATGTTCGACGAGCCCGTGAACGGCCTGGACCCCGAGGGCATCCTCTGGATCCGCAACCTCATGAAGTCCCTCGCCGCCGAGGGCCGCACCGTCTTCGTCTCGTCGCACCTGATGAGCGAGATGTCGCTGACCGCCGACCACCTGCTCGTCATCGGCCGCGGCAGGCTGATCGCCGACTGCACGGTCCAGGAGTTCATCGAGCAGAACTCGGTCCTGGCCACCCGCGTGCGCACGCCCGACGTGTCGACGTTGGCGGCGTTGGTACGAGCGGCCGGCGCCACCGCCGTCGCCGAGCCCGACGGTTCGCTGCTCGTCACGGAGCTGCCGATGCGCGACATCGGCGACCTGGCCTTCGCGCACGGCCTGCGGCTGCACGAGCTGGCGCCCCTGCAGGCGTCGCTGGAGCAGGCGTTCATGGAGCTCACCAAGGACAGCGTCGAATACCGGGGGACCCGATGACGACTTTGACGGCCCGCCGCGCCGGCTTCGACGGCCTGCTGCGCTCCGAGTGGACGAAGCTGCGCACCGTCCGCTCCACCACCTGGTCCCTGGTGGCGATGGCCGCCATCTCCGTCGGCCTGATGTCGCTCATCGCCTGGCTCCTCATGCGCCAGTGGCCGCAGTTCTCGCCGCAGGACCAGGCCGCCCTGGCCGCCGAACCCCTCCAGATCATCATCGACCAGCCCGTCTTCATCTCCCAGCTCATCGTCGCCGTCCTGGGCGTCATGGTCGTCTCCGCCGAGTACACCACCGGCATGATCCGCTCCACCCTCCAGTCCCAGCCCCGCCGCCTGCTGGTCCTGTCCGCGAAGGTCCTCGTCTTCGCGCTCCTCATGTTCGCCGTCGGCGAGCTCCTGAGCTTCGCCGCCTTCTTCACCGGCCGCTGGATCATGTCCGACCACATCCCGGTCGCCCTCTCCGACCCGGGCATCACCAGATCCGTCTTCGGCGCCGGCCTCTACCTGACGGTGCTGGGCCTCTTCGCCCTCGCCTTCGGCGCCATCATCCGCCACACCGCGGGCGCCATCACCGGCGTGCTCGGCCTGATCCTCGTCGTCTCCAACCTGACCGCCCTGCTCCCCGGCACGTGGGGCGCCCACATCCACGCCTGGATGCCCACCAACGCGGGCCAGCTCATCTACAAGCCGACCCTGCCCCCGGACCCGCTGCTGACCCAGTGGCAGGGCCTGGCCGTCTTCGCCGGCTGGACCGCCCTGCTCCTGCTCGTCGCCGCCTACCTGTTCAAGAAGCGCGACGCCTGACCCCACCCACGAACCCTCGGGCCCCGCTCGGCTGCCCCGCCCCGCCCCGCCGCCGCTGGACCGGCCGGGGCGGGGCACCCCGGTTGAGCGGGCCGGCCCGCCTCCGCGGTCTGGCCCCAGCGGCACGAGCCCCCGCGCTTTCCGAGCGCCCCCGCACGGCGTGCTTTGTCGTCCCTCGGGCGCCGCGCGGCGTTGGTCGGCGATCCCCGACGGGCTCGGCCGCCCGGTGGGGCTGATTCCACCGGCCCACAGCGCCCTCCAGCGACGCCGTCTATGGGTGCATGGTCCGTTGGCGTGGCGTTCAGGTTCTGCCCGGCGCCGAGTGCCGCCCCTGTGCGGTGTCGTGCGCGGCGGCGTGCCAGTTAGGCCTGAAACCTCTCATCGGCACGGTGACCCATGCGGGCCTGCCAGGGGTACGGGGGCCCGGCGGCGTGATGGATCACGCCAGACGCAGCAACGGCACGACAGCCCGTCTGGATTGAGCAGACGATCCCCATGCTCTGCGCTGCGCTGACCCGCGCGGTGTTGCCCTGCCCCGTGGTGGTCAGTGCGGCGTGCGCCGACGCGGCGGTGGCCAGGTGCTGTCCCGGCGAGGCATGACGCCCCGTGCGCGTTGGGTGCGCCGGCGCGATCGCCACCCCTGAACCCACCGAGCGGCGCGGTGACCCGTGCGGGCTTGGATCGGGCGGGCGTGATGGTGCGGGGGCTGGCCGCGCGGTGTGCTGCCCCGTGCGGGACGGGTCGGCCGTAATGGTGGGGGCGGGCTGTGCGGCATGCTGGCCCGGGCCGGCGCCGCGGTGGCCAGGTGTTGGACGGCGCGGTGTGGCGCCCCGTGCGGTGCTGGTGTGGCGGTGGGATCTCCACCTTCGAAGCCGCTGAGCGGCGCGGTGACGCACGTGGATGGGCCGGGCTGCGCGATGGCCCGTGCGGCGATAGGTCGGCCGTGACGGTGCGGTGTGGCTGCGCGGCATGCTCACCCATGCGGAGCGGCCCGGCGCCGTGGTGGTCAGTGTTGGACGGCGCGGTGTGGCACCCCCGTGCGGTGCTGGTGTGACGGGTGTGATCGCCGCCGTCGAAGCGCTGTGCGGCGCGGTGACTCCATGCGGCGTGCTGGCCCGGGCGGCGCGGCCCGGCGCGGTGGTGGTCAAGTGTTGGACGGCGCGGCGCAGCGCCTCTTGCGGCGCGGTGAGGTCGGGGCGGCGCGTGACTCCATGCGGGGTGGACCGGACGGCGCGATGGCTCGTGTGGGTGGACCGGGCGGCGTGCAGTGCAGGACGGGCTGTCTAGCGTGATGGCCATGTCGGATGGGCTGGCCGTGATGGTGCGGGGCGGCCTGTGCGGCGTGCTGCCCTGTGTGGTGTTGGTTGGGTGGCGTGCCCCCTGCCGATTGGTGGACCGGCCGTGACGGTGCCGGGCGTTCCACCAACGCGATGACCAAAGGACGCGGACAGGGTGGCGGCGTGGGGGTTCGATCGGGCGGGAGGGGGCGTTCCGGCGGGGCGGGCCGCCCAAAGCGGGGCGATGCGAAGCAAGCCCCGCCCCCGCGATGCGCAGCGAGCGGTGCGACGCGAAGCGGAGCATTGGGGGTGTGGGGTGAGAATCCCCCACTGGGGAGCGGCGGCGGAGCCGCTGCGCGGGGGATGCGGAAGTCCACCAACGCGAACGGGCCCACCCCGTGAACAGGGTGGACCCATTGGACTGTAGCCCCGACCGGATTCGAACCGGCGCTACCGCCTTGAGAGGGCGGCGTCCTGGGCCGCTAGACGACGGGGCCCCAGGTCTTGCTCTTTGTTGCTGTGTCGTGCGGTGGAACAATACAGCACCGCGATCTTGCTGCGGTGCTGGGGTACCAGGACTCGAACCTAGACTAACTGAACCAGAATCAGTTGGGCTGCCAATTACCCCATACCCCATCGGCGCTGTTGGCGCCGGTTGAGAACTTTACCGGAGCGAACGCACCAGGCCAAATCGGTTGTCGCAAAAACGCCTATTCCAAGGTCAGGACCTTGTTGGTGAGCGCGCCGACGCCCTCGATCGTGACGGTCACCTCGTCGCCGGCCACCATGCGGGAGACTCCGGCGGGGGTGCCGGTGAGGATCACGTCGCCGGGGAGGAGGGTCATGACGTGTGAGACATATGACACAAGGGTCGGCACGTCGAAGACCATGTCCTTGGTGCGGCCGAGCTGGCGGACCTCGTCGTTGACCTCGCAGCGGACCTCGACGTCGCTGACGTCCAGGCCGGTGACGATCCAGGGGCCGATGGGGCAGAACGAGTCGAAGCCCTTCCCGCGCGTGAACTGCACGTCCTTTCGCTGCAGGTCGCGGGCGGTGACGTCGTTGGCGGCGGTGTAGCCGAAGATGGCCGCGGCGGCGCCGGCCCGGTCGACGCGGCGGGCGCCTGTGACACCGATCACGACGGCCAGCTCGGCCTCGTGCTCGACCTGCTGCGACTGCGGCGGGATCCGGATGGCGTCGTTGGGGCCGATGACCGACGTGGAGGGCTTCAGGAAGAGCAGCGGCTCCTTCGGCACGTCGTTGCCGAGCTCCGCGGCGTGGTCGGCGTAGTTGCGCCCGACGCACACCACCTTGCTGGGCAGGATCGGCGAGAGCAGCCGCACGTCGGCGACGGCCCAGCGCTGACCGGTGAACCGGAGCTCCCCGAACGGGTGACCCTCGATCTCCGCGACGGTGAGCCCGGCGAGCCCGGCCGAGGGCTCGCCCTCGACGACTCCGAACGACATGCCACTGCTGTGGGCGAAACGAGCGATACGCACGCCGTGAAATCTACTCCGCCGCCAGATGCCGCTCCACGAACGCATTGCTGAACTTGCGGTCCGGGTCGAGCCGGTCACGCAACGCGAGGAAGTCGGCGAGGCGCGACGGGCGCGCCGCGTGGTGGAACACCTTGCCCCAGTGCGGCCGGGGCGACAGCGGCGCCAGCGCCTCCTCCAGGGCCGCGACGACCGGCTCGACCCGCGCGGCGTCCTTGATCCAGGTGAAGTGCAGCGCCACGCTGTCCCGCCCGTACGTCGGGCTCAGCCACAGATCGTCGGCCGCCACGATCCTGATCTCGGAGATCTGCAGCACGGGCGTCACGAGGTGCCGCAGCCGCTCGACCGCGGCGAACGCCTCCACCGCGTCCTGCCGCGCCACGAAGAACTCGCTCTGCAGCTCCTCACCGCTGCTCGGCGTGAACTCCAGCTTGAAGTGCGGCAGCCGCCGGTGCCACGGCCCGGGCACGCCGCCCTGCTCGGTGCAGCTGACCGCGGGCATCGCGGCGATCGGGTGCATCGGCCGCGTCGCCGGCACCGCGCCGAACCCGTCGGGCTCCTCCCCGTCGGCGAGCTTGAGCCACAGCTGATCGACTGTGTCGCCCGCCCAGGTGGTGAACAGGCTCACCGAATAGGCCGCGGTCGCGATCTCGTCCCAGCGGGCGTCGAGGACCTTCCGCGGCAGGTGCTCGAAGATGTGTTGGCGGATGGTGTACGACTGCCGCACCTCCAACGTCACACCCACCACCACGCCGAGGGCGCCCAGCGCCACGACGCTGCCCGCGAAGTCGGGGTCGCCCCGCTCCAGCCGCACCAGCTCCCCGCCGGCGGTGACCAGCTCGACCCCCGCCACGGCCGTCGCCAGGCTGCCCAGGGCCGCGCCGGACCCGTGCGTGCCGGTGGCGACCGCCCCCGCCACCGAGATGTGCGGCAGCGACCCGAGGTTGTGCAGGGCGATACCCTCGGCGTCCAGGAACGTGGCCAGCTCGCCATACCGCACCCCGCCGGCCACGGTGACCGTCCCCGCCGTCGCGTCGATCCGCGGCTCGGCCGGCAGCCCCGCCACGCTCACGAGATCCGCCGGCGTGTCGGCGATGTCGTTGAACGAGTGCCCCGACCCGAGCACCCGCACCCGCTCCGCCCCCGCCACGATCTCCCGCACCGCGTCCACCGTGGACGGTCGATGCACCCGGGCGGCGCCGAACGTCAGATTCCCCGCCCAGTTGGTCATGCTCATGTGCCCGAGTCTATGCACGCCCCGCCGTTCGCGGCCGCGACCAGCCGTCGATCTCACCAGACGCGTCCGTTCGGCTACTGTCCGCCAGATGGCGCCGGCAGCAGACTTCGCGAGGTGACTCAACCGCCGATCAACCAGCGGGGCCAGCGCTCCGGCCGGGCCCCGACCATCGCGATGGTCGCCTTCGTGGTGTTCGTCGTCGGTATCTGCGGCATCGCCGCGATCGGCGCGGGCGCCGAGCGCCCGGAAGACACCCGCGACGTGGCCCGCACGGGCGCACTCGCGCTGCCGCAGACGTCCGCGGCCGAAGCCACGCCCACCACGACGAGCGCCCCGGCGACGACACCACCCGTTACAAGCCCGGCCACCACGAACCCGGCGAGCAACCCCGTCACCGAGGCGCCCACCACCACGAACCCGGCAACAAAAGCGCCGACCAAGGCGCCCACCACGAAGGCGACCACGAAGCCCGCCGGAAACTGCAACCCGAACTACACCCCGTGCGTGCCGAACGACCCGGTCGACGTCGACTGCAAGGGCGGCAGCGGCAACGGCCCGTCATACGTCCAGGGCCCCGTCCGCGTCATCGGCGACGACGTCTACGACCTCGACCGTGACGGCGACGGCATCGGCTGCGACTAAGGACGGGAGCGGTCAGCCGGTCCGGATCTGCGAGCCGGTGGCGCCGTCCACGACGGTGCGGCGGTCGAGCGGGGCCTTCAGGGGGACCGGGGTGGACGTCGTCGTGGTCGGGACGGTGCCGCAGGAGCCCGGGGCCCTGGAGCGCAGGTGGGCGGTGAGGGTGACGGTCCGGGCGTCCTCGGCGACGTCGATGTGGTCGAGCGCGTCGCAGCTGGAGTACGTGAGCGACACCTCCAGCTCAGGGCTGTTGCCGGAGGCGGTGGCGACGGACGCGATCGGCGTCGTGGTCGTGGCGGGGCCGCGGGTCAGCCACCGGACCCCGAGCCCGGCGGCCAGGCCGATCACCGCGACCGCCGTCGCGACCAGCCACACCTTGCTTCGTGTCAGCATTGCAGACCCCCGTCCGCCGAAGCCGTCGTCGACACCCAAGGTAATGGGCGTCGATACGTGGCGGGGTCCCGGGAGCGTTACGGGGATTCCAGATAGCGCAGCATCTGCTGGATCTCGGCGGTGCGGGAGTCGGTGATGCGCTTGGCCAGGTCGAGGGCGCCGGGGTTGACGCCGGAGCCGGTCTCCATGCGGGCGATCTCGACCGCGTTGTGCTGGTGGGCGACCAGCATGTTGAGGAAGCGCTGCTCGAACGCGGTGCCGTCGAAGGTGGCGAGGGCGGCGATGTCGTCGGCGTTCGTGCCGTGGGCGCCGCCGTGGCCCGCGTGGGAGTCGGCGGCGGCGGTCGGGGGCCGGCTCCACGACTGGAGCCAGACCTGCATCGTCTTGGTCTCGTCGGCCTCGGTGACGTCGATCGCGGCGGCCAGGGTCCGCACGTCCTCCCGGACCGCCTTGGTGCGCGCCAGGCGCACCATCGCGAGCGCCTGCGCCTGATGGGCGACCATCATCTGGGCGAACATGACGTCGGTGTCGTTGAAGACCCGGGACGAGGCTGTGGTTCCGGCGGCACCGGCGGCGCCGGGAGGGGCCGGCTGCGCCGGGGCGGCGGCACAGCCGGCGAGGAGCAACGCCGAGACCAGTACTAGGAATCGCATCCGTTCCTCCTCCAGGAACCGGGGGTGCCCGGCGGACGGGCACCCCCGCGAGCATCGAGCTAGACGCGCTGCCAGAGCGCCGGGACGTTGGGCGGCTCCCAACCGGCGATGGCGGTGTGTGCCTGGCGGCACTGGTAGGTGGCGCCGCCGTACGTGACGCGGTCACCGGCCTTGTACGCGGTCCCGGCCGCCCACGTGCCACCCGCGGGCGGCGTGGTCGGAGTCGGGGTGGGGTTCACGGTCGGCGTGGGGGAGGGCTGGGTGGGCGTCGGGGTGGGGTTCCCGCCACCGCCGCCGACCTGCAGGTCCACGCAGGAGTAGAAGGCGTTGGGGGTGTCGGCGATGTTCCACCGGGCCAGGACCATGATCCGGCCGGTGCGCCCGCCGAGGCTCACCGTGTGGGAGACGGTCGCGCCGGGCTGGCGGCCGCCGTCGTCGATGACCGCGATGCGCGTGCCGCCGACGAAGTACTCCCAGGTGCTGGTGGAGTGCCGGGCGGTGAGCACCCAGTTGAACGTGACCGAGTTGCCGACGGCGGTCGCCGGCCAGCCCTTGTTGGGGTCGTCGAGCTGGGAGAACCGGCTGTTGCCGCCGCTGCAGCTCATCAGGCCCTTCGGGCCCTCGACGCTCTGCGGCTCGTAGACGATCTCGCCGCAGTTGGCGACCCGGCCCTGGGCACACATCGCCTGGCGGCTGGCAGGGGAAGAAACGTAACCGTGAGCGGCCGCCGGCTGAGCGGACGCGAGCAGTGACGTGGCGATGGCGCCGAGCGCCAGTGGAACCAGCGCGATCGTTCTTCGCATCGATCGCTCCCTTCGTGCAGTGGGGGTGATGCGGCCAATGTAAAGGAAGGATTGTTAACAGTAAATAACCTTTATGGAAATCGGTCGATAGAGCGCTCTCACTTAAGGTAGGGTCCAGCCGGCCTTAAGGCGACAGGAGCGCGACCAGGGCGCGGACCGCCGGATTCTTGCTGGAAGCGGCCCACGCCAGGCCGATGTCGACGGTCGGCGGCGCCCCGGTGAACCGGCGCAGGACCACGCCGGGCACCCGCAGCGCCGTCGCGCGCCCCGAAGGCACCGCCGCGATCACACCGCCCGCCGCCACCGAGCGCAGCAGCTGCTCGTCGTCCGGCTCGTGCCGGGCGAGCACGAAGCCGCCACCGGGCCAGACCTGCGCGACGATCCGGTCGTACATGCCGGGGCCGTTGTCGCGCGGCCACATCACCGCCGGCTCGCCGCGCAGCAGCTCCCGCGGCACCCGGCGGCGCGCGGCCAGGGGGTGCCCGGTGGGCAGCGCGAGCAGCAGCTCCTCGGTGCCGATCGGCAGCCACCGGATGCCTGGGTCGTCGACCGGCGGCCGCACGAACGCCGCGTCGTAGCGCCCCGCGAGCAGGCCGGCGACGTTGGGCGCGGTCCAGCCCGTCTCCGGCACGACCTCCACGAGGGGGTGCGCGGCGCGGAACCGCTCGACGAGCTCGTCGACGCTGCCGCCGCGGGCCGATCGCGTGTACGCCAACCGCAGCCGCCCGCCCTGCCCGCGCACCGCCGCGGCGATCCGCTCCTCGGCGGCGGCGACCTCCGCCAGCAGCGTGACCGCCTCCGCCGCGACGACCGCGCCGACCGGGGTGAGCGCGCAGCCGCCGCGGCCCCGCTCGACCAGCCGGGCACCGATCTCCCGCTCCAGGACGCGGATCTGCTGGCTGAGCGCCGGCTGGGCGATGCGCAGCCGGGCCGCCGCCCGCGTGAAGTGCAGCTCCTCGGCGAGGACCATGAAGTACCGCAGCCGCCGCAGTTCCATAAGCCAGGCTTATCAGACCGCAGCGAACCGGTCTTGGACGCCGCGGCGGGGAGGAGCACACAGTGAAGGCATGAGCGACGTGACAGTTCTCGGCGCCGGGATCATCGGGCTCACCTGCGCCGTCCGCCTGCAGGAGCACGGGCACACCGTGACGGTCGTGACCGCCGACGAGCCGGGGCACACCGTGTCGAGCCTGGCCGCCGCGGTCTGGTACCCCACCCGTACCGACGGCGACCCCCGCGTCCTGAGCTGGGCCGGCCGCACCTTCGACGAGCTGACCGCTCAGGCGGCGCGGGGCGTGCCCGGCGTCGTGCCCCGGCCCACCCGCATGATCCTGCGCCGCCCGCACGAGACGCCCTGGTGGGCCCCGGCCGTCCCGGACTTCGCGGAGGGGCCGGGCGAGTGGCGTTTCACCGTCCCTTCCGTGGAGATGCCGGTGTACCTGCGGAGCCTGCTCGACCGGTTCGGCACGGCCGGCGGCCGGCTCGTGCGGCACCGGGTCGAGCGCCTCGCCGACGTGCCGCGGCTCGTGGCCGGCGCGCGGGTCGTGGTCAACGCGACCGGGCTCGCCGCGCGCGACCTCGCGGGCGACCCCGCCGTGCACCCGGCCCGCGGCCAGATCGTCGGCGTCGCCAATCCGGGCCTCGTCACCTCGGTGCGTGACGAGGAACACCCGGCGGGCATGACGTACATCCATCCCCGTAGCCGGGACGTGGTCCTCGGCGGCACGTTCCAGCCCGGCGAGTGGGACACCGCCGTCGACCCGGCGACCACGGCGGCGATCCTGGCCCGCTGCGCCGAGCTGGTCCCCGAGCTGGCCGGGGCGCCGGTGCTGTGGCAGGCGGCGGGGCTGCGGCCAGCTCGGCACGGCGGCGCCAGGGTCGAGGCCGACCCGGTGGGGCTGCCCGGCGGCGTCCGCCTCGTGCACGCGTACGGCCACGGCGGCGCCGGCGTCACCCTCTCCTGGGGCTGCGCCGACGACGTCGTCACCCTCGCCGGTGGCGCGGCAGGCGCATGATCGAAGCATGATTCGCTTCGTGCTGAACGTGCTGTGGCTGATCTTCGGCGGCGGCTTCCTGTTGTTCGTGGGCTATGCCTTCGCCGCGGCGATCTGCTTCGTGCTCATCGTGACGATCCCGTTCGCGGTGGCGTCATGGCGGCTCGCCCTGTATTCGCTCTGGCCGTTCGGTCGGACGGTGCAGGCCAAGCCCGACGCCGGGGTGGCGACGGGCCTGGCCAACATCCTGTGGGTCGTGCTCGCCGGCTGGTGGCTGGCGCTCAGCCACGTGACGGCCGGGGTGGCGCTGTGCCTGTCGATCATCGGGATCCCGTTCGGGATCGCCCACTTCAAGCTCGTGCCGGTCGCCTTCTGGCCGCTCGGGCGCGAGGTGGTGGAGGTCTAGCCGATCAGGACCTGGGCCATGACGACGGTGTCGGTGCCGTCGTGGCCGACGGTCACGCCGATCCCCTTGGCCGGGGCGGTGCCGCCGCGCTCGCCGTCGACGTAGAACGCCGCGGTGGCGCCGGGGACCCCGCCCGCGGTCGCGGCGCGGAAGCGCTCGCTGTCGGCGAGTTTTCCGCCGGTACCGGCAGCGAACGTCTTCGTCCGCAGGACCACGTGCTCCTCGTGGACCTCGCACACCGTCCCGCCGGCCTTCAGCAGCGCGGCGAGGTCGGCCTGCAGCTGCTTGGCCGCGGCGGCGTCGGCGAGCCGCAGGTCGACCTGCAGCGGCTCGCCCAGCTCGTGCTCCTTGGGCTCCGGCCCGGCCACGGCGAACGTCACCGACGTCGCGGCGGCCATCGCCTTGTCCAGCGCCTGGATGGCCTTCTGGACCTCCTCCGAGCTGGGCTGGGTCGTCGTGAACGACCGCACCACGGTGCCGTCGCCCAGCTCCGGGTGCTCCCGGAAGTACTTCTCGATCGCCGCCGGGTCGGTGAGGTCGACGCCCGGCGGGAGCGTGATCACCTTATTGGGATCGACGCCCGGCGGCGGGGGGAGGTCGGCCAGGTCGATGTCGTCGGCGAGGCCGCCGAACCGGGCGAGCGGGAACAGGGTCGAGGACAGGATCACGCCGGCGCCGCCGAGGAGCGACAGGTCGCCGAGCGGGCCGCCGGCCGCGCCGGCCGCGGTCGCGTCCGCCGGCAGCGCGCCCAGGAGGGCGAGCGCGTCGGTGCCGGTGGAGGTGGCGGTGAGCGGCAGGCCCGAGCCGCCCGACACGCGGGCCCGCAGCTCCAGACCGTCGTCACCGGCCTGGACGCCGACGACGACCGTGCCCTTCAGCTCCGGCAGCGCGACCGGGGGGCCGGCGGCCTCGGCGTCGGTCTCTTCGCCTTCGACGTCGCCGTCGACGCCGAACGCGAGGAACTCCTGCGCCAGGTCGTCGGCGCGGGCCAGGTCGGCCCACGCGAGGCCGGGCTGGCCGGCGGGGAGCTTCGCCACAGCGGCGGTGAACGCGGGATCCTTCGACAGCGGGGCCTTCGCCGCCGCGGCGGCCGCCGCGGCCGCGGCCCGCTGGAGGTCCTTGCCGTCGAACGCGAGCAGCACGTGCCCGTCGCCGACGACGAAGCCGAGGTCGTCGGTGCCGGCCTTCTGCTGGGCGGCGGTGAGCGCCTTGCGGGCCTTGGCGTCGTCGCGGGAGGAGGCGACGACGAGGGTGACGGCTGCGCCCGGCTCCGGGGCGGCCCACATGGCGACGCCGATCCGGTCGTCGAACCAGGAGGCCACGTCGTCGTAGCCGATGGGCGCCTCGAGGTCGGCGAAGATGTCGCGCTTCGTGTCGTCCAGGGTCTTCGGGCCGTTGCCGCCGGCCTTGCGCAGCAGCGCCTCGACCTTGACCCGCTGGCCGATGCCGGGGGAGAGGTCGATGCGGGCGAACGCGGCGACAGAGGCGGGCACGAGGTCCTCCGGCAGGGTGCCGGTCGGGCCGTTCCACATCCTGGCGAGCGCGAAGGCGCCGCCACCGAGCAGCACGGCGACCGCGACCGCCGCGGCGCTCAGGACCACGGCGAGCCGCCGCCGCGGCCGGACCGGCACCTCGGTGAGGTCGTCACCGGCCGCGAACGCCGGGGCATCACCGTCGAGCGCGACGGTGTCAGGGTCCGCCTGGGAAGCGTCGACGGCGTCAGCGTCAGCCTGGGACGCGTCGACGGTCTCAGCGTCGGCCCGGGACGCGTCGACGGCGATGTCCGTCCCGGTGTCCGCCGCGGGCAAGGGGTCCTGGGGCAGCAGGGAATCGTCGGGCGATCGGGTGCTCTCGGACATGTGGCGTTCCTCCCCGTGGATGTCGTCGCGCATCGTAGCGGGAGGGCGGCGCCCGGGAGCACCCGATAAACCGGCTAGAACTGGGCGGCGATGCCCAGCAGCGCGGCGACCAGGACGATCAGGCCGAGCATGGCGGTCATGCAGCCGCCCCGCCCACCGCTGCCGCCGCTCGGAGCCGGTGGCGCCGGCGCGGTCGGTGCGGTGGGGGTGTCGGGGCGCTGCGGGCCGTCCGGGGTCGGTGAGCCCGGCGCGTGCGACGGCCGGTCCGGGGCACCCGAGGGGGCCTGGCCGACGCCGGACCCCTCACCTTCCGGGGTGTCGGGTGCCTCGGAGAGGCCGTCGTCGATGGGCTCCGGGCTGGCGGGGGTGGACTCAGGCACGGGGGGCTCCTCAGTCAGACGGGCTCGATGTGCCGCACGCTACAGGCCCCCGATGTGCCGCACGTTACAGGCCGGAGAGGCGCTGCCCGGCCCGCACCACGGCCATCGCGTGGCGGTCGCCGGGGCGCCGGCCGAGCCGCTCGATCGGGCCCGACACGCTGATCGCGGCGATGACCCGGCCGGTCCGGTCGCGGATCGGCGCGGAGACGCTGGCCACGCCGGCCTCGCGCTCTGCGACGCTCTGCGCCCAGCCGCGGCGGCGGACCTCGGCGAGGGTGCGGCCGGTGAACTTGCAGCGCGGCAGCAGCGGCATCACCGCCTCCGGCGGCTCCCACGCGAGGAGCACCTGGGCGGCGGAGCCGGCGGTCATCGGCAGCACCGAGCCGATCGGCACCGTGTCGCGCAGCCCGCTGGCGCGCTCGGCGGCGGCCACGCAGAGCCGCTCGTCGGCGCGGCGGAGGTAGAGCTGCGCGCTTTCGCCGGTCGCGTCGCGCAGTGCGGTGAGCATCGGCTCGGCCGCGGTCAGGAGAACGTCCGGTGCCGCGTTGGCGAGTTCGCCCAGACGCGGGCCCGGCCGCCAGCGTCCTTGCGCGTCACGAACAAGCAATCGGTGGATTTCCAGGGCCTGTGCGAGCCGGTGCGCCGTTGCCCGGGGAAGCTTGGTCCGGTCCACCAGTTCGGCAAGGCTGGCGCCGTCGACACAGGCGGCCAGAATGACCACCGCCTTGTCGAGCACGCCGACACCGCTCATACTGTGTCCCACAGACCGAAACATACCTCCCAAACTTTAGGATGTCCAGATGGTGGGAGAAGCACGACCGCGGACGCTCGCAGAGAAGGTGTGGGACGCACACGTCGTCCGTTCCGCCGCAGGCGAGCCGGATCTGCTGTACATCGACCTGCACCTGGTCCACGAGGTCACCAGCCCGCAGGCGTTCGACGGCCTGCGGATGGGCGGGCGGCAGGTGCGCCGGCCCGACCTGACGATCGCGACCGAGGACCACAACACGCCGACCGACAACCTGCTGACGATCAGCGACCCGGTGTCGCGCACCCAGATCGAGACGCTGCGGCGCAACTGCGACGAGTTCGGCGTGCGCCGGCACTCGCTCGGTGACGCGCAGCAGGGCGTGGTCCACGTCATGGGACCGCAGCTGGGCCTGACCCAGCCGGGCATGACGATCGTGTGCGGGGACTCGCACACCTCCACCCACGGCGCGTTCGGCTCGATCGCGTTCGGCATCGGCACCAGCGAGGTCGAGCACGTCCTGGCGACCCAGACGCTGCCGCAGCCGCACCTCAAGACGATGGCGGTCAACGTCGTCGGCGAGCTCGCCCCCGGCGTCACGGCGAAGGACCTGGTGCTGGCGCTCATCACCCAGGTCGGCACCGGCGGCGGCCGCGGCCACGTGGTGGAGTACCGCGGGCCCGCGATCGAGAAGATGTCGATGGAGGGCCGGATGACGGTCTCCAACATGTCCATCGAGTGGGGCGCCAAGGCCGGCATGATCGCGCCGGACGAGACCACGTTCGCCTACGTCGAGGGCCGCGAGTACGCGCCGAAGGGCGAGGCGTGGGACCGCGCGAAGGCGTACTGGCAGACGCTGCGCACCGACGAGGGCGCGAAGTTCGACACCGAGGTGACGCTCGACATCACCCACCTCACCCCGTTCGTCACCTGGGGCACCAACCCGGGCCAGGGGGCGCCGCTGGGCGCGAGCGTGCCGGACCCGGCCGACTTCGCCGAGGACGCCGACCGCGTCGCGGCGCAGAAGGCGCTGGAGTACATGGACCTGACGCCGGGCACGCCGCTGCGCGACGTCGCGGTGGACGTGGTCTTCCTCGGCTCGTGCACCAACGGCCGGCTCGAGGACCTGCGTGCCGCCGCCGACGTGCTGCGCGGGCGCAAGGTCGCCGACAGCGTGCGCATGCTCGTCGTGCCGGGCTCCGCGTCGGTCCGCGCCGCGGCCGAGGAGGAAGGGCTCAACGAGGTCTTCACCGCGGCCGGCGCCGAGTGGCGCTTCGCGGGCTGCTCGATGTGCCTGGGCATGAACCCGGACACGCTGAAGCCGGGCGAGCGCTCCGCCTCGACCTCCAACCGCAACTTCGAGGGCCGGCAGGGCCGTGGTGGGCGCACCCACCTGGTGTCGCCGCAGGTCGCCGCCGCAACCGCCGTCGTCGGCCGCCTGGCGGCCCCCGCGGACCTGAACTGACCGAGAAGACAGGCAGGAATCCGACATGGAGAAGTTCACCGTCCACACCGGCACGGCCGTCCCGCTGCGCCGGTCCAACGTGGACACCGACCAGATCATCCCCGCCGTCTACCTCAAGCGCGTCACCCGAACCGGGTTCGAAGACGGGTTGTTCAACGCGTGGCGCTCGGATCCCGCATTCGTGCTCAACAATCCCGCGTACACGGGCGCCTCGATCCTTGTCGCCGGGCCCGACTTCGGCACCGGATCGTCGCGCGAGCACGCCGTCTGGGCGCTGCAGAACTACGGCTTCAAGGCGGTCGTCGCGCCGCGTTTCGGCGACATCTTCCGGGGCAACGCGCTCAAGGCCGGTCTCCTGCCCGTCGAGCTGGACCTCAAACTCGTCGAGGAGCTGTGGGCCGCGATCGAAGCGGATCCGCAGTTGGCGGTAACGGTCGATCTGCAGGATCGGCAGTTGCGTGCGGGGGACCGTGAATGGGCCTTCCCGATCGACGATTTCAGCCGTTGGCGCCTGCTGGAAGGCCTGGACGACATCGGTCTGACGCTGCGCCACGAGGAGGCCATCACCGCCTTCGAACAAGGCCGTCCGGAGTGGACACCCGTCGTTCACTAGGCCCCGCCTGGGCGTCTCGATGAGCCACCGGCCGAATCCGTTGCTCCACAACGATTTCTTTTCCGTCTAATGTTTGTATTCTGTGAGCGTTGGGATACCTTGCCCACAGGGACTTCATTTCTGGTACGGGAGGAAACAACGTGAACAAGGCCGAGCTCATCGAGGCGCTCAGCGCTCGCCTGGGCGACAAGAAGTCGGCAAACGCGGCGCTGGACGCGGTGCTCGCCGAGATTCAGGCTGCCGTGACCAAGGGCGACAAGGTCGCCATCACCGGTTTCGGTGTCTTCGAGAAGCGCGTGCGTGGTGCGAGAACCGCGCGTAACCCGCGCACCGGTGAGGCCGTGAAGGTGAAGAAGACGTCGGTTCCCGCCTTCCGGGCCGGCGCCAGCTTCCGCGAGATGGTCGCCGCCGGCAAGGTGCCGAAGGCCGCGCCGGCCAAGAAGGCAGCCGCCGCCACGAAGACCGCCGCCGCGAAGGCGACGACCGCCAAGGCCACGACTGCCAAGGCCACCACCGCCAAGGCGACGACCGCCAAGGCCACCACGGCGAAGGCCACCACGGCGAAGGCCGCCCCGGCCAAGGCCGCCACCAAGGCGACCGCGACCAAGGCGGCGGCGAAGGCCGCTCCGGCCAAGGCCGCCGCGACCAAGGCCGCCCCCGCCAAGAAGGCCGCCGCGAAGACCACGCGCGCCGCCGCGTCGACGACCGCGCGCAAGACGGCCACCGCCGCCACCACGACGGCCGCCAAGAAGGCGCCGGCCAAGAAGGCCGCCGCCAAGTGAGGTAAGGCAACGGAAAAGGGGCGGCGCCGCGAGTTCGCGGCGCCGCCCCTTCCGTTTTTGTGCGTCAGACCCGCAGCGGGCGCACCGGATCCCAGCCGAGGAGCCGGTCACCGCTGAAGGTGAGCATCCAGCCGGCGCCCTTGCGGGTGTGGAAGTCCACATTGGTGCGTCCGGTCAATGCGGTCAGCAGCGGCGGCATCAGCTTGCCCTGGCTGCACACGACGCTCGCCCCGCCCCGCGCCGCGAGGGCCCGCAGCGCGGCCGCGGCCGCCTCGGGGGACCGCCCCTCGTCGAACGCGCCGTCCAGGTCGAACGGCAGCCCCAGCGGCTCCACCGTCTGCCGGCACCGCAAGGGGGTGGCCGACACCACCCACTCGGGCCGCAGGAGCCGCAGGAGGGCGCTCAGCGCCGCCGCGTGGCCCACGCCGGCCGTGTCCAGCGGGCGCTCCGCGTCCGGGCCGGCCCACTCCTTGCGCTTGCCGGCGTGCGCGTGGCGGACCAGGGCGACCACCGCCGTCACGGGCGGCAGGTCCAGGAACGCCTTCACCACACCCCGGTCGTGCGCGTAGCTCAGCAGCGCGGGCGCCTGCGCGACCGGCACCCAGCGCGCCTCCTCGATCTCGTCGTCCGCCGGCCGGTCCTGCCACAGCAGCGCCCGCATCGACCAGTAGTCGACGACCTTCTCCACGCCCGGCTCGCTGGTCAGGTAGCGGATCGAGGGCAGCCGGGCCTGCGGCACGCCCCGCACCAGCGTCTCCTCGTGGACCTCCCGCACCGCGGCGGCCAGCTCGTGCTCGCCGGGGTCGACCTTGCCCTTGGGCAGGGACCAGTCGTCGTACCGCGGGCGGTGCACCAGCACGATCTCGACACCGTCCCGCGCCGGGCGCCACACCACGCCACCCGCCGCGCGGACGACCGTGTTCACTTCAGCCATGCTGTGGTGTTCTCCTCGCAGACCGCGGCCCACACCGCCGGGAACGCGGCGCGTGCCCGGGTGACCGCGGCCCGCTCCCGCTCGAACAGTCTGCCCGCCGTGACGGCGAGACGGTGGTCGCCACGGTCGAGGAACCGCGCCACGAAGAGCCACGTGTCGGCCGCGGTCGCCGCGTCCTGGTGCTCGCCGAGCACCTTCTGCGCCTTCGCGACCCGCTTGGCGAGCACCGCGGCCTCGGGGCCGGGCACCCAGGAGAACGCGTACCGGGCCCGCTTGGCCAGCTTGCGCACCTCGTGCCAGTCGTCGTCGGGCAGCTCGGGGGTCAGCGCGTCAGCGCCGGCCACCAGCTGCCGCCACGGCTTGCGGACCAGACCCGGCAGCACCCGCCCGGCGGGTGCCCCGTGCCGGCCGACGAGCCTGGGCGGGCGGGTCAGCGCGTCGAGGAGCTGGACGTAGCGCGGCGAGCGCAGCGCCTCGTCCAGCGCCGACAGCGCCGTCTCCTGCCGCCCGGCGAGCGCGGCGTCGATCCGGCCCACCGACTCGGCGTCCACCGCCACGAGCGGGTCGGCGGCGGCGGTCACGTGCAGCCGGGCCCGCATCACCTCGATGTCGCGGGCGCCGCCGAGCGCGCCGGCCAGCCGGCCCAGCTCCGCCCGCAGCGGCCGGCTCCAGGCCGGGTCGAGCAGCGCCTGGAACGTCTGCAGGTCGCTGCGCAGCCGCCGGGTGCCGACCCGCATCTGGTGCACGGGGGTGTCGCCGTTGGGCATCGTCTCGCGCAGCCGGGCGAACGCGTCGTGCCGCAGGATCCGCCCGACGCCGTCGCGCAGCGCCTCGGTGAGGACCGCGCCGGCGCTGTCGTCGGGCTCCGGCGGGGGCGCGGCGCCGTCCGGGTCGGGCACCGCGCCGGCCGCGGTCAGCGCGCCCGCGATGCGGGCCAGGTCCTCGGGCGTGCCGTCGACCGGCAGCACCTCGACCCGCCGGGGGCGGCGGCCCGTCCCGCGCTCGGACAGGAGGCGGACCTCAGCCAGTACACCACCCGCCGCCGACGACACGTGCACGGCTGAGCGGACCGTCCTCACGGCGCCGAGGTCCGCGCCGCGGCGGAAGGCGGTCACCGCGTCGAGCAGGTCCGCCGGGACGACGCCGGCACCCGCGGCCTGGCTGTGCAGCTCCCGGCCCCGCCGCGGCAGCAGCAGCGTCCACGTGCCGTCGCGGTGCTGGCGCAGCGACACCCCGGCGCGGGCGAGGGCGCCGTCCGGGGTGTCGTGGAAGGTGGCGTCGACGTCGCGGCCGTCCAGGTCGGGCAGCGTGAACCCGTCCCCGACAATGAACTTCACGCCGCCGGCTCCACGCGGTCGACGATGCGGCGCAGCAGGGCCTCCTGCGGGTTCTTGCCCTGCCGGCGGTGCCAGGTGCCGTCCCCGGCCAGCTCGAAAGCGCCGGTGTCGTCGCTCATCATCAGCTTCAGCACCCGGTCGAGCTCGCCGGCCGCGACCGGGTCGGTGACCTTGACCAGCGCCTCGACCCGGCGGTCGAGGTTGCGGTGCATGAGGTCGGCGGAGCCGATCCAGTACTCGGCGGAGGCGTCGCGGCCGAACCGGAACACCCGCGAGTGCTCCAGGAACCGGCCGAGCACAGACCGGACCCGGATGTTGTCCGACAGGCCCGGCACGCCCGGCCGCAGCGCGCAGATGCCGCGCACGATCAGGTCGACGCTCACCCCGGCCTGGCCGGCGCGGTAGAGCGAGTCGATGATCTCCTCGTCGACCAGCGAGTTGACCTTCAGCTGGATCAGGCCCTGCTCGCCGAGGGAGATCTCCCGGTCGATCCGGTCGATGATGCCGCGCCGGACGCCGTGCGGCGCGACCAGCAGGCGGCGGTAGGAGGTCTGGCGGCTGTACCCGGTGAGCACGTTGAACAGGTCGGTGAGGTCGGCGCCGACCTCCGGGTCCGCGGTGAGCAGCCCGTAGTCCTCGTAGAGTCGGGCCGTCTTCGGGTGGTAGTTGCCGGTGCCGACGTGGCAGTACCGCCGGATGTGGTTGCCCTCCTGGCGCACCACGAGGGCCGTCTTCGTGTGGGTCTTGAGCCCGACGAGGCCGTAGACGACGTGGCAGCCGGCCCGCTCCAGCGTCCTCGCCCAGCCGATGTTGGCCTTCTCGTCGAACCTGGCCTTCACCTCGACCAGCACCACGACCTGCTTGCCGGCCTCGGCCGCGTCCACGAGCGCGTCCACGATCGGGGAGTCGCCGCTGGTCCGGTACAGCGTCAGCTTGATCGCCAGCACGTTGGGGTCGGCGGCGGCCTGCTCGACGAAGCGCTGCACGCTGGTCGAGAACGAGTGGTACGGGTGGTGCACCAGGATGTCGTGGTCGCGCAGCCGGGCGAAGACGCTGCGCGGGGTCTCGCCCTCGGCGAAGTGCGGGTGGGTCGCCGGCACGAACGGCTGGTCCTTCAGCGACGGCCGGTCCACGCCGTTGTAGATCTCCCACAGCGCGGTCAGGTCGAGCAGGCCCGGCACCCGAAGCACGTCGTGGGAGTCCATGTCGAGCTCGCGGACCAGCAGCTCCAGCACGTGGTCGGAGATCGACGCGGCGACCTCCAGGCGCACCGGCGGGCCGAAGCGGCGCCGCGCCAGCTCCCGCTCCAGGGCCTGCAGCAGGTCCTCGTCACGGTCCTCGTCCAGCTCGACCTCGGCGTTGCGGGTCACCCGGAACAGGTGGTGCTCGACCACCTGCATCCCCGAGAACAGCTGCCCGAGGTGCGCGGCGATCAGCTCCTCCACCGGCAGGAACCGCACCGTGCGCACGCCGTCGCGGGTGGTCCGGTCCAGCGCGTAGAAGCGCGGCACGTTGTTGGGCACCTTGATCCGGGCGAACAGCTCGGGGCCGCCGTCGTGCTCCCGCACCACGACCGCCAGGTTGAGCGACAGGCCGGAGATGTAGGGGAACGGGTGCGCCGGGTCGACGGCCAGCGGCGTCAGCACCGGGAAGATCTGCTCGCGGAACGACGTGCGCATCCGCTCCCGCTCGGCCGGGTCGAGGTCGCTCCACGGCACGATGTGGATGCGCTCCTCGGCCATCGCCGGGGCGATCTCCTCGGCGAAGACCCGCGACTGGCGCGCGACCAGCGCGGTGGTGCGCTCCGCGATCTGCTCCAGCTGCTCCGTCGGCGGCAGGAAACCGGGGCGGCGCACCGGGATGCCGGTCTGCAGCCGCCGCTTCAGACCCGCGACCCGGACCATGTAGAACTCGTCGAGGTTGCTGGCGAAGATGGCGAGGAACTTCGCGCGCTCCAGCAGCGGGGTCGCGGGGTCCTCGGCCAGGGTCAGCACCCGGGCGTTGAAGTCCAGCCACGAGAGCTCCCGGTTGAGATACCGGTCCTCGGGCAGCGGTTTCTCGGATGGTACGACCAGCGCGTCGGACTCGGCGTGTGTCTCACCGGGGGACTTCTGGGTGGGGACCAGCGGGGGCTGCTCCGTCACCGTCTCGCTCATGGTGACCTCCTCGGGCTCGGCCTGATTCGCCTGCACGTCTTCACCGGGTGCTGGTGCCGCGGCCTTCGTCGCCCGCCGGACCCGTGGCGCGGTGCCGCCCGCCGGAGGGGCCGCCCGTCGCGGTGCCGCCTTGCGCGGGGCGGCCTTGGGAGGCGCGCTCTGCGGGTCGGAGCGTTGCGCTGCGTTACGGGGGCGGCTGCGACCGGTCGGCGTCTCGTCCACCGGATCATCATGGCCCGTTTGTGCCGATCTGAACATGAACTTCCCGCTGCTTGGCCACTACGGGAAGGTGGGCAGCGTGACCTTGACGACGGCCCCGGCGGCGTCCCGGTCGATGCGGACCCGCTGCCCCAGGCGGAGGTGGCGCAGCCCCGACGCGTCGAAGGCAGCAGCGGGGAATCGCAGCTCAGCACCGTCGTCGAGCAGCACCGTGCCGGTGCGGGTGTCGTCGTCGAACGTCGCCACGGTCCCCTGCATCAGTCCACGCTACCGCGCATCGATTTCCGGCGCGTGTCTCGCGTCACCGCGGCGCCGCCGCTGCCACCCGCGGCCGTCCTGCTCGATGGCACCGGGGTGCTCTTCGTCACTCACCGGTGCCGGCCGTCCTGCGCGGGGCGGCGCAGGGGAGGTCGTCAGGCGGGCGTGTCGTCAGGCGGGCGTGCAGAGGATCTCGCCGGTGTGGGGGCCGAGGCCGAGGCCGGTGGCGGCGTCGAGGTCGGCGGCGGTGTCGACGTCGCGGCGCAGGCTGGGCCAGTCGCCGTCGAGCCGGACCGCGCCCGAGCGCAGGTGCGCCGCCGCAGAGCCGGGCCCGAAGTGCGGGTCCAGGGCCACCCCGGCGGGCGCGGCGAGCAGCACGGTGCCGCTGCCCTCCAGGTCCGGCACGAACGCGCGGCGGCCCAGCGCCTCCGCCGCGGCCAGGGCGACCGCCAGGTCGGCGGGGCGCATCGCCGGCAGGTCGGCGGTCAGCGCGACCACGGGCGCGCCGCCCGCGGCCCGCGCCCCGAAGGCCAGCGCCGCGTTGAGCCCGGCGGCCGGGGTGTCGGGCAGGCAGGTGGCGCCGTCGGCGACGAGCTCCGCCCGCACCAGCGGGTCGTCGCAGACCGCGACGACCCCGGCCACCGACGGGCAGGCGAGCGCCGCCGCGACCGTGTCACGGGCCATGGCCAGCACCAGGCCGGGATGCGCGGGCCGCGGGACGGCGCCGCGCAGCCGCGTCTTCGCCGCACCGAGCGGCTTGACAGGCACGACCGCCACCCAGGTGCTGAGCATGACCCATCCTGACACGGCGCCACGGCGCCCGGCAGTGGCATGATTCGCAGCAGAACCGTGAGGGGAGGGTGAGATGAAGCGCCGGAGGCTCGGCTTCTGGCGGCGTTTCGCCGTCATGACCGTGAAGCCCACGATCCAGATGCTGACCCGCCGGACCTGGACGGGCATGGAGCACATCCCCGCCGATGGTGGGGTGATCATGGTCGTCAACCACATCTCCCATGCCGACCCGCTCGCCGTCGCGCACTACATCTACGACGCCGGCCGATGGCCGTCGTTCCTGGCCAAGGCCAGCCTGTTCAAGGTGCCGGTGCTGGGCTACCTGCTGCGGGCCAACCACCAGATCCCGGTCCACCGCGGCACCACCGACGCCGTGAAGGCCCTGGAGGCCGCCCGGGCGGGCGTCCGCGGCGGCGAGGCCGTGGTGATCTACCCCGAGGGCACCACGACCCGCGAGCCCGACCTGTGGCCGATGCGGGGCAAGACCGGCGCCGCCCGCCTCTGGCTGGACACCCACGCGCCGATGGTCCCGATCGTCATGTGGGGCCCCGAGCGGATCTACGACCCGCGCACCAGCAAGCTGAAGCTGCTGCCCCGCGCCGACGTGACGATCATCGCCGGCGCCCCGATCGACCTGTCCGCCTGGGACGAGGCGCAGCCGACCGCCCAGACGCTCAACGAGATCACCGACCACATCATGCTGCACCTCCGCGACATGCTCGGGGAGATCCGGGGCGGCACCCCGCCGCCGCTGTGGACACCGCGCAAGACGCTCGCATGAGCGCGCCCGAGCGCAGCGCAGGACCGTACATGAGCATGACGGAGGGCATATGAGCATTCGACGGGCCGCGGTGCTCGGGGCCGGGTCGTGGGGCACGGTGTTCGCCAAGCTGCTCGCCGACGCCGGCACCCCGGACGTCACCGTCTGGGCCCGCCGGCCCGCCGTGGCCGAGGCGATCCGCGAGCGGCACATGAACCCGGACTACCTGCCCGGCACGTGGCTGCCCGGCGCGATCACCGCGACCGACGACGCCGCCGAGGCCGTCGACGGCGCCGACCTGGTCGTGCTCGCCGTGCCGTCGCAGACGCTGCGCCACAACCTGGGCTCCTGGGCGGGCACGATCCGCTCCGACGCCACGCTCGTCAGCCTGATGAAGGGCATCGAGCTGGGCACGCTCAAGCGGATGAGCGAGGTGATCGTCGACTCCGCGGGCGTCGAGCCCGACCGCATCGCCGTCGTCACCGGGCCCAACCTCGCCCCCGAGATCGCCGCCGAGCAGCCCGCGGCCACCGTGGTGGCGTGCACCGACTTCCGGCGCGCCGAGCTCGTCCAGCGCGCGATCAGCACGCGCTACCTCCGGCCGTACACCAACGACGACGTCATCGGGTGCGAGCTCGGCGGCGCCGTCAAGAACGCGATCGCGCTCGCCTACGGCATGGCCTCCGCGCTCGGCTTCGGCGACAACACCCGGGCGACGCTGATCACCCGCGGGCTCGCCGAGACCACCCGCCTCGGCGGGGCGCTCGGCGCCAACCTGATGACGTTCGCCGGGCTCGCCGGCCTCGGCGACCTCGTGGCGACCTGCTCCTCGCCGCTGTCGCGCAACCGCACGTTCGGCGAGCACCTCGGCCGCGGCGAGACCCTGGAGCAGGCGCAGGCCGCCACCCGGCAGACCGCCGAGGGTGTCAAGAGCTGCCTGTCGATCCGCGATCTGGCGCACAGCGTCGGCGTGGAGATGCCGATCACCGAGCAGGTCGAGCTGGTCTGCCACGAGGGCGTCGACCCGCTCAGGGCGCTCGCCGCGCTGATGTCCCGCGAGACCAAGCCGGAGCGGCCCGGCGTCCCGTCGACGGCGGAGCATCAGTAGGGTTTTCCGCATGACCGGCCCGCAGCGCGGCGGGGAGGCCGGGCATCGGGTGCGCTGGTTCCGACTCAGGGCGGCGCCGGAGCGCAGCGGAGGCGACGCCATGACTGGTGACGGCACGCGGGTCGTGCACGCCGGGGTGCCCGAGGCCGTGCCCGGCCGGCCCTTCCTGCCCGGTCCGGCCTTCGGTGCGCCGTACCACCTCGAGCCGGTGCTGGGGCCGCAGCCGGGCGTCGACGGTTACGGGCGCACCGACAACCCGACCTGGCGCGCGCTGGAAGGCGCGATCGGCGAGCTCGAGGGCGGCGAGTGTGTGACCTTCGCCTCGGGCATGGCCGCCATCAGCGCCGTGCTGCTGAGCGTGCTGCGCCCCGGCGACACCGTCGTCGTGCCCGCCGACGGCTACTACAAGACCAGGGCGTTCGCGGCGTCGTACCTCGGCGAACGCGGCGTCACCGTCGTCGAGGCGCCGACCGCGGGCCCCTACCCGGCCCTGGAGACCGTCCGGCTGCTGCTGGTGGAGACCCCCGCCAACCCGGGCCTCGACGTGTGCGACATCGCCGAGCTGGCCGCGCGCGTGCACGCCGGCGGCGGGCTGGTCGCCGTCGACAACACCGCGGCCACCCCGCTCGGGCAGCGCCCCCTCGACCTGGGCGCCGACATCTCCGTCGCGTCCGGCACCAAGGCCCTGACCGGCCACTCCGACATCCTGCTCGGCTACGCGTGCACCCGCGACCCGCAGCTCGCCGCGGCCCTCACCGGCTGGCGCGGCGCCACGGGCGCGGTGCCCGGCCCGTTCGAGGCGTGGCTCGCGCACCGCTCGATCGGCACCCTCGACCTGCGCCTGGCCCGCCAGACCGCCAACGCGGCCGCCGTCGCCGAGGTGCTCGCCGCGCACCCGGCGGTCGTCTCGGTGCGCTGGCCCGGCCGGCCCGAGGACCCCGCCCACGAGGTCGCGTCCCGGCAGATGCGCCGCGTCCCGGGCGTGGTCACGTTCACGCTCGCCGGCAAGGCCGCCGCCGATCAGTTCCTGCAGGCCGCGACCCTGGTGTTCGCCGCCACCTCGTTCGGCGGGCTGCACACCTCCGCCGACCGGCGGGCGCAGTGGGGCGACGACACCCCCGAGGGCCTGATCCGCCTCTCGTGCGGCGTCGAGGATACCGATGACCTGGTCGCCGATGTACGGAAGGCACTCGACGCGATCGGCGCCTGACGCAGGGTGGGGTGCTGACCAGCCGACAGCGCGAGCTTGACCTTGCGGTTAGGGTCGGCGCGTGGAAACGCCAGAGAAGACCCGGGTCGCCGTCGTGTTCGGCGGCGGCAGCACCGAGCACGCCATGTCCAGCGTCGGCGCCGCCGACCTCCTCGACGCCCTCGACACCGACGAGTTCGAGATCGTGCCGATCGGGGTGACCCAGGAGGGTCGCTGGGTGCTCGGCGCCGCGGCGGCGGGCTCCTCGCCGGTGTCCACGGATCTGGTGCCGGCCGGCGCCGCCGTCACCGTGGTCGACGCCCGCGACGGGGTGGCCCGGCTCGGCGGCGTCGACGTGGTGTTCCCCGTCCTGCAGGGCGCCTTCGGCGAGGAGGGCACGATCCAGGGCCTCCTCGAGATGGCGGACCTGCCCTACGTCGGCTCCGGCGTGCTCGCCGCGTCGGTGGCGATGGACCACGACTTCCTGCGCAAGCTGGCCGTGGCGTCGGGGCTGCCCGTCGCGCCCTACGTGGTGCTCAGGGACTCCTCGGACGTCGCCGGTGCCGACCGGGAGCGGCTCGGGCTGCCCGTCGTCGTCCGGCCCGCCCGCGGCGCCGGTGGCATGACCGGGATCACCGACTGGGCCGAGCTGCCCGCCGCGGTCGCCGCGGCCCGCGCCGTCGACGCGAAGGTGGTCGTCGTCGCCGCCCCCGCCGGCCGCAGGGTCACCGTCGGCGTCCTCGACACCTCGGGGCAGCCCGAGTCCAGCGTGCCCGGCGAGATCGTCGACGGCCGGGTGACCGCGCCGGCCGACCTCGACCGTGCCGTCGAGCGCCGCGCCCGCGACCTCGCCGTGAAGGCGTTCGTCACCCTCGACTGCGCCGGGCTCGCCATGGTCGAGTGCACGGTCACCTCCGGCGGCGACGTCCTGTTCGACCGGATCGACACCATGCCCGGCTTCGACCCCGGAGCGGCGTTTCCCGTGGTGTGGCAGGCCAGCGGCGTCGCGTACACCACCCTGATCACGCAACTGGTCAAGGCGGCGGTGCGGCGGGGGACGGGCCTGCACTGACCTGTGTCAGGCGCTCCGCGTGGCGTTCAGCAGTGCGTCGTGCCCGGGTCCTCGTAGGGCACCGTCTCGGTGATCGGCGCCGACAGGTGCGACAGCCAAGAGCCGTCGGCCTTCTTCGGCACCACGACCCGCAGCGGGACCTGGCGGTCGATCGTGGTCCAGACGGTCTCCTGCTTGTGCTCCTCCGGATACCAGCAGACGCCGGAGACGCCCAGCAGCTGGGCGTCGCGCGGGACCGCCCGCTTACCGACCGCGCCGCAGGACAGCACGATCGCCGGGTCGCCGAAGGCCACGTGCTGCTCGGTGCCGGCGCTGACCGGACGCCGGTGCAGCCCGCCGAGGGTCTCCGGCATGCGTGCCACCAGTGCACGGCAGACCACCGTCGTGGCCTCGTCCATGGCCACGGCGTCGGTGCGGACGGTGCCGGTGGCCTCCGCCTTGGGGAAGCCGCCGAGCAGCCAGAACGCCAGGACGCCGACCAGCAGCGCGACGGGGATCGCGGCGACGGTGGCGATCCTGGCGGGGCTCTTCGCCGTCATCTATAAGTGCACCACCGAGCACGTCAGCGTGCGGGTGATGCCGGGCACCAGCTGCACGTTGCTGACGATCAGTTTGCCCAGCTCGTCGACGCTGCGCGCCTCCGTGAGCACCACCACGTCATACGGCCCCGTGACCGCGTCCACCCGGACGACCCCGGTCAGCTCCTGGATGGCGGTCGCCACATCGCGTGCCTTGCCGACCTCTGTTTGGATCAGGATGTATGCCTGTACCACGACACGACTCCTTCCTGCGCCGCGCGAGCGCTGATCAGCGCTGAACCTACCGCACCATGGGATACAGCGGACCAGCAGCCGTGCGTGATCGTGCCACAACACGCTGCGTTACCCGCAACATCGCGCATTCAATGTTCAGTTTTCTGTTTGCTTTGGAGGACGGGTGACCGTTGCAACCGCCGGGGAGTTCGGGCTCATCTCACGGGTGACGGCCCGGCTCGGGGCGCCCTCGCCCGTGGTCCTGCTGGGGCCCGGCGACGACGCGGCCCTGGTCGCAGCGCCTGACGGCCGGGTCCTGGCCAGCACCGACGTGCTCGTGGACGGCCGGCACTTCCGCCGCGACTGGTCCTCCGCCCGCGACATCGGCCACCGCGCCGCCGCCGCCAACCTCGCCGACATCGCCGCCATGGGGGCCCGGCCGACGGCGCTGCTCGTCGCGCTCTGTACCCCTGCGAACCTCGAGATCACCTGGGCGGAGGAGCTCGCGGACGGTCTCGCCGCGGAGGCGGGCAAGGTCGGCGCGGTCGTCGTCGGCGGCGACATGTCCGCGAGCCCGACCCTGACCATCGCGGTGACGGCCCTGGGCCACCTGGAGGGCCGCGAGCCCCTGGTGCGCACCGGCGCCCGCCCCGGCGACGTGGTCGCGATATGCGGCCGGATCGGCTACGCGGCAGCCGGGTACACCATCCTCTCCCGCGGCTTCCGCTCCCCGAAGCTGCTGGTGGAGGCGCACCGCCGGCCGCAGGTGCCCTACGCCGCCGGTCCGTCGGGCGCCCTCCTCGGCGCCACCTCCATGATCGACGTCTCCGACGGGCTGCTCGCCGACCTGGGCCACATCGCGACCGCCAGCGGCGTCGGGATCGACCTGCGCCGGTCCGCGTTCGTCGTGCCCGAGCAGATGCGTGACGCGGCGACGGCGCTCGGCGTCGACCCGTACGGCTGGATCCTCGCCGGCGGGGACGACCACGCGCTCGCCGCCACCTTCCCGCCGTCCGTGGAGCTGCCCGACGACTGGCGCGTCATCGGCGAGGTCCTACCGGCCAGCCTGTTCACCGCCGGTGACGGCGTGACCGTCGACGGTAGGCGGTACACCGGAGGAGCCCCAGGCTGGGACCACTTCCGGTAACGAGTGGTCGCTTCTATACCCTTTACGCGTGACTGAGCTCGACATTCGACTGACCCGCTACGGCTCGCGGGTCGCCACCGAACTCATCAGCGCCACGCTCGCCGACCTGAGCGTGCGCTACGGCGGATCGGGGGACACCACCCCCATCGAGCCCGGTGACTTCGACCCGCCGCTGGGCGGCTTCTTCGTCGCGTACATCGACCACGCGCCGGCGGGGTGCTGCGGCTGGCGGACCTTCGCCGAGGACGAGAGCACCGCGGAGCTCAAGCGGCTCTACGTGGACCCGGCGTTCCGCGGGCTCGGCCTGGCCCGGCGGCTGATCGCGGCGGTCGAGGACTCGGCCCGCGCGGCCGGGAGGAAGCGGGTCTGGCTGGAGACCGGGACGGCGCAGCCGGAGGCGATGGCCCTGTACGAGTCGGCCGGCTACGCGCTGATCCCCGACTTCGGGCACTACAAGGGTTATCCGAGCGTGCGGTCGTTCGGGCGGTCGCTGTAGCGCGTTGAAAAAGGCCCCGCCGATGGCGGGGCCTTTTTGCTGCTGGTGCTTTGCTTGTGGTGCTTTGCTGCTGGTGCAGGCGATCAGCCGCGAACGACCTTGCCGGCCTTGAGGCAGGAGGTGCATGCCTGCACCTTCCGCGTGGTGCCGCCACCGGCCGGGGTGCGCACCGTCTGAATGTTGGGGTTCCAACGGCGGTTGGTCCGCCGGTGCGAGTGGGACACGTTGTGGCCGAAGCCCGGTCCCTTGCCGCAGACGTCGCACACGCTAGCCACGGGGATCTCCTGGGATTGATTGCGTCTCGGGCTGGACCCCTCCACCGGCCGGGCCGGGGGCGGACTCCAGGTGTCGCCGACCGGTCGACCGGCGGGCAACCCCGCAAGGTTACCTGATGAGCCCCGCTGACTCCCAATCGGGCCTTGCCGGGGTCGCTTTCCTGGGGCTCGGGTGGCGAGCGGGGAAATTGTCGGTGGTCGCCGATAGGCTCGGCGCGTGCCAGTGAATGTCGATGCTGCTGCTGTTCGCCGGTGGTGTGCCGCCGGCCTCGACGCGCTGCGCCGGCACCGGTCCGAGATCGACGCCCTCAACGTCTATCCCGTGCCTGACGGCGACACGGGGACCAATCTGGCGTTGACCATGTCCGCCGCCACGGCCGCCGTGGAGGCCGCGCCTGGCTCCTCCAGCGCCGGGGAGCTGCTCGCGGTCGCGGCGAGGGGCGCGCTGCTGGGCGCCCGGGGCAATTCGGGCATCATCCTGGCCCAGCTGCTCAAGGGCCTCGCCACGTCCCTGGCCTCGACGCGGGCGATCGGGCCGGCCGAGCTGGCGGCGGCGCTGGAGCGGGCCGCGGCGTCGGCGTATGCGGCGGTGGCGGCCCCCGTGGAGGGCACGGTCCTGTCGGTGGCGTCGGCCGCGGCCCGGGCGGCTGCCGGCGCGTCGTCGCGGGTCTCGGCCGGCGGGTCGAGCGGTCCCGGCGGTGAGCCGTCTGCGGCGGGTGGGTCGTCACCTGGGGTCGGCGGCGGGTCGCCGGGGGCCGGGGGTGGGTCGCCGGGGGGCGGGGGTGGGTCGCCGGGGGGCGGGGACGGGTCGCGGGGTTCCGGGGGGTCGTTGCGGGGTTCCGGGGGTGAGCTGGTGGGGTCCGGCGGGTTGTCGGCGCGGGGCGGTGGTGAGGCGGCGGGCTTCGGTGGGTCGTCGCGGGATTCCGGCGGTGAGCTGGTGGGGTCCGGCGGGTCGTCGGCGGGGTTTGGCGGGTTGTCGGCGGGCTCCGGTGGGTCGTTGCCGGGGGGCGGTGGTGAGGCGGCGGGTTCCGGTGGGTCGTCGGCGGGCTCCGCGGCCGGGTCGGCGTCGGTTGGTGCTGGCGGGGCGTTGTGGGAGCTCGGGGGCGGGGCGGGTTGGGGCGGAGTGGTGGAGGTGGCGCGGGCGGCGGCGGAAGGGGCCCGGGTGGCCCTCGCGCGCACGCCTGAGCAGCTGCCGGCGCTGGCCAGGGCGGGGGTGGTCGACGCCGGGGGGCGCGGGCTGGTGGTGCTGCTGGAGGCGTTCGTGACCTCGCTGACGGGGGAGACGCCGCCGGTGCCGGTCGACGTGCCGGCCCGGGTCGCCGATCCGGGTGGGGTGATGGAGCGTGAGGCGGGGTCGGTCGAGTTCGGATATGAGGTGCAGTTCCTGCTGGACGCCCCGGCCGCCGCGATCGAGCCGCTGCGGGAGGCGCTGAGCGCCCTCGGCGACTCGCTGGTCGTCGTCGGGGACGAGCCGACCTGGCACGTGCACGTCCACGTCAACGACGTCGGTGCGGCGATCGAGGCAGGGATCGTGGCGGGGCGGCCCAGCAGGATCACCGTGACGCGGTTCGCCGAGCAGATCGCCGAGCGGCAGGCGGCCGACGCGGCAGCGCCGTCCGGTCCGGTGGGCGCGATCGGGTCGGAGGGCACTGTTCGTACGCCGGCCGCAACCGAAAACGAGAGTGCCAGCTCGGGGATCGTCGTCGTGTGCACGGGGCGGGGGCTCGCTGAGCTGCTCGCGGCCGAGGGGGCCACGGTGGTGACCGGGACGCCGTCGATGGCGGAGGTGCTCGCGGCGATCCGGGCGACGGGCGCGGGCAGGGTGGTCGTCCTGCCCAACGACGCCAACGTGCTCGCCGTCGCCACCGCGGCGGCGGCCGAGGCCAGGACGGCCGGGATCCGGGCGGGTGTCGTGCCGACCCGGTCGCCGGTGCAGGCGCTGGCGGCGATGGCGGTGCGGGACACCGGGCGCAGGTTCGAGGACGACGTGATCGCGATGGCGGAGGCCGCGGCCCGGTGCAGGTCGGCGGAGCTGACGGTCGCGGCCCGGGAGGCGCTCACCGTCGCCGGGCGGTGCCAGCTCGGTGACGTGCTCGCCGTCGTCGACGGGGAGGTCAACCTCATCGGGCAGGACCTGGAACGCACCGCGTGCCTGCTGCTCGACCGGATGCTGCTGGCCGGCGGGGAGCTGGTCACCCTCATCGCGGGGCAGGGTGCGCCGCCGGGGCTGGGGGAGACGCTGCGGCGGCATGTCGCGGGGGCGTGGCCGTTCGTCGAGGTGCAGTGCTATGAGGGAGACCAGCCGCACTATCCGCTGCTGGTCGGGGTGGAGTGAGACCGGTGACCGAGATCGACCTGACCACGCCGCTGCAGAAGGTGATCGGCAACGGCGCGAAGCTGCTCGCCGACAGCCTCAACCTGCACACCGTGGGTGACCTCGTGTATCACTTCCCGCGGCGGTACGAGGAACGCGGCGAGCACACCGACATCCGCTCCCTGGAGATGGACACCGAGGTCACGGTGTTCGGGCAGGTGAAGCGGGTGTCGTCGCGGACGTTCGTGCAGCAGCGGGGCAAGACCGCGGGCAAGCGCGGGTCGCTGCTGGAGGTGGTCGTCGGCGACGACAGCGGCGGCGAGCTGAGCGTGACGTTCTTCAACCAGCCGTGGCGGGAGTCGCAGCTGCGGCCCGGGCGGTGGGGGCTGTTCTCCGGCAAGGTCGGCCGGTTCCAGAGCAAGCTGCAGCTCAACCAGCCCGACTACATCCTGCTCGACGGCGCCGAGGGGGAGGAGAGCGTCGAGGAGTTCGCGGGCGCGATCATCCCGGTGTATCCGGCGACGGCGAAGGTGCCGACGTGGCGGATCGCGGCCGCCGTGCGCACCGTGCTGGACGTGCTGCCGCCCACGCCGGACCCCGTGCCGGCGACGGTGCGCGCCAAGCGGAAGCTCTCCTCCCTCGACAAGGCCCTCCGCGAGATCCACCGGCCGGAGTCCCGCGAGTCGCTGCACTTCGCCAGGCGGCGGCTGAAGTGGGACGAGGCGTTCGCGCTCCAGCTGACCCTGGTGCAGCGCAAGCACCGCGCCGCCGACTGGCCCGCCCGGGCCCGGCCGCTGCGCGAGGACGGGCTGCTGGCGACGTTCGACGGGTTGTTGCCGTATGAGCTGACCCGCGGCCAGCGTGACGTCGGCGACGAGATCGCGGCCGACCTGGCCCGCCCCCACCCGATGCACCGGCTCCTGCAGGGTGAGGTCGGCTCCGGCAAGACCGTCTGCGCCCTGCGGGCCATGCTGCAGGTCGTCGACGCCGGCGGGCAGGCCGCGATGCTCGCCCCGACCGAGGTCCTCGCCGCCCAGCACCACCGCAACGTGATCAACCTGCTCGGCGGCATGGCCCGCGCCGGCGAGCTCGACGCCGCCCCCGACGCGACCCGGGTCGCGCTGCTGACCGGCTCGCTCGGCGCCGCCGCCAAGCGCAAGGTCCTGGAGGAGATCGGCTCCGGCGCCGCGGGCATCATCGTCGGCACGCACGCGCTGCTGTACGAGGGGGTCGCGTTCAAGGACCTGGGCCTCATCGTCGTCGACGAGCAGCACCGCTTCGGCGTCGAGCAGCGCGACGCGTTGCGCGCCAAGGCCGACCAGCCGCCGCACGTGCTGGTCATGACGGCGACGCCGATCCCGCGCACCGTGGCGATGACGGTCTTCGGCGACCTGGAGACCTCGGTGCTCAGCCAGCTGCCCAACGGCCGCTCCCCGATCGCCTCGCACGTCGTGCCGGCCACGGACAAGCCCGCGTTCCTGGACCGGGCGTGGCGCCGCATCCGCGAGGAGGTGGCGGCCGGCCACCAGGCGTACATCGTCTGCCCCCGCATCGGCGACGCCAAGTCCGACGGCGAGGACCTGGCCCTCGCACCCGGCGACGACGACCGCCGGGCGCCGCTGGCCGTGCTCGACGTCGCGCCGCAGCTGGCGGAGGGCCCGCTGCACGGCCTGCGGATCGGCATCCTGCACGGCCGCCTGCCCGCCGACGAGAAGGACGCGGTCATGCGCTCGTTCGCCGCCGGCGACCTGGACGTGCTGGTCGCCACCACGGTCATCGAGGTCGGCGTCGACGTCCCCAACTCGACCGTCATGATGATCCTCGACGCGGACCGCTTCGGCGTCTCCCAGCTGCACCAGCTCCGCGGCCGGGTCGGCCGGGGCAGCGCCGCCGGCCTGTGCCTCCTCGTCACCGAGTCCGTCGAGGGCACCCCGGCCCGCACCCGCCTGGACGCGGTGGCCTCCACGACCGACGGCTTCAAGCTCGCCGAGCTCGACCTCGAGCAACGCCGCGAGGGCGACGTCCTGGGCGCCACCCAGTCCGGCCGTCGCTCCCACCTGAAGCTCCTGTCCCTGCTCCGCGACGCCGAACTGATCGGCGACGCCCGCGCCGAGGCGTTCGAGTTGCTGGAGGACGACCGCGAGCTGACCCGCCACCCCGGCCTCGCCGCCACCGTCACCCAACTCGTCGACGAGGAGCGCGCCGAGTACCTCGAGAAGGGCTGACCCGCCTCTGCTGGCTCCCACCGGAGTGGGGGTGATCGGCCAGCCCGGCCCGCGCCGCCCAGACGGCCGGCCCGCGCCGCACCAGCCGACCACGCCGGCGGGGGCCTTCGGTGTCCGTGGTGGCGACCCGGTGCTGTTGCCTTTTCAGCGGGAATCCACACAATCGTCCCGTCCTTGGACTCAAGTAGCTGCCGTGGACCTGCCGGTCGGATCTGCGTGGTCGGGTGGCTGTAGACGTTGGTCAATGCCCGGATCTGTGGCTTTTGGGAAATTGGCGCTGCGCGATCCACCCACAGAATGATCTTCAAAGTGGGGGCGGATCGCGCAGTGTCAATGAAAGTAATGGGGTGTTTCGGGGTGTTGATCGATGTTTTGTGGGGCGGGTCAGGCGGCGTGGCGGCCGCGGTGGGGGCGGCGGCTGAGGAGGATCAGGCCGCCGCCGAACGCGATCATGAAGATGGCGGCGCCGCCGAGGATGGTGGCGTTGGAGCCGGTGACCGGGAGGCTGCTCGAGGTGGCGGGGGCGGTCGTGGTCGGGGTCACGGTGCTGCCGTTGCCGTTGCCGTTGCCGTTGCCGTTGCCATTGGTGGGGGTGATCTCGGTGACGGTCTCGACCGGGTTGTTCGTCTGCGGGGTTGAGGCGGACGGGGATGCGGACGGGGAGGTGGTGGGGGTGTCGCAGGAGGACGGGGCGGTCCAGGTGGCGGTCACCGTCTTGAACGTGTTGTCGCGGACCGTCACCTGCTTGGCGGCCACCGGCACGTCGCGGGTCGTGCCCGGGGCGACCCGGACGAGGCCGCCGGGGAGGTCGAAGACGGCGTCCACGTTGGCGGCGGGGGAGTTGGCGAGGTGGGCGGTCAGGGTGCCGTCGCAGTCGCCGGTGAAGGTCGCGGCCGGCTGGGGGGCGCAGGTCGTGGTGCCGCCGTTGTACCAGGCGCGCACGCCCGCCGAGCGGCTGCCGGGAGCGGCGGTGTCGCCGAGCTTGGTCGTGCCGTAGCGGGGGCCGCCGTCGACGATGGGGTTGATCACATTGGTGCCGAAGACGGTGTCGACCTGGGTGTAGCAGCCGGGGACGTCGACGCGGAGGGTGATCGACGGCGTGGTGGCGGTGATTGCGGCGGTGTCGGTGGCGTAGACGAACTGCGGGTTGCCGAAGGACTTCGACGGGGCGGTGTAGGAGACGAGCGTGAAGGCCTGCCGTTCGCCGGAGCACAGGGCAGCGGTCGAGGTGATCGTCGCGGTGCCGGCCGGGCCGTCGAACGTGTGCCGGTAGGTGGCCGAGGACGCTGGGGTGCAGGACGTGCCGGAGATGGCCGACGAGGCGAACGCGGTGTCGGCGAAGGCGCCGCCGAACAGCAGCGTGCTACCGAAAACGAGCAGGGTCTTACGCAAGACGTGCCCCCGACATCGCAAGTCTGGGGGCGGTCTTACCACTGACTCCCCGGGCCGCAAAGCGGTGACCGATTGCGCTCGGCCCGGATCTACGTCTCCCCAATTCATGGGTAGTCGTGACGGTTTGTCGCGACTGCAAACAGCGTAAGACCAGCTACGCAACGCTGAAAAGACCTGCTGGACGGCACACTACTCTCCGTAATCGAGCACGCAGAGTAGTCATGCCGGATTGAATCGCAGTACACAATGAAAAATCGGAAAAGTCCGAATTGGGAGTGGCGCGGGTCACGTCGACGGCGAGCCTAGGCTGGACGGCGTGACACGCATCGTGGCCGGCGCGCTCGGCGGCCGGCGCCTGACGGTCCCCGCGGGACAGGGGACCCGGCCGACCTCCGACCGGGTCCGGGAGGCCCTCTTCAGCAGCCTGGAGGCCATGGTCGACCTCGATGGGTCCCGGTTCGCCGACCTGTACGCGGGATCCGGTGCCGTCGGGTTCGAGGCGTGCTCGCGCGGCGCCGCCCACGTGCTGCTGGCCGAGAGTGACGCCAAGGCCGCCAGGATCGTGCGGGCCAACATCGCCACCCTCGGCGTCGGCGGCACCGTGAAGCTGGTCGCGGACAAGGTCGAGCGGCTGCTCCAGCAGGAGCCCGACGAGCGCTACGACGTGGTGTTCGTCGACCCGCCGTACGCCGTGACCGACGAGAAGGTGGGTGTGGTCCTGGACGCGCTGGTCGCGCGCTGGCTCGCCGCCGGCGCCGTCGTGGTGGTCGAGCGCAGCAGCCGCGGCGCCCCGATGCGCTGGCCCGAGGGCCTGCGGCAGCGCGCCGAGCGGCGCTACGGGGAGACGACGCTGTGGTATGCGGAACGCGAGCCGGGCACGTGAAGCGGGCGGCCGGGCGGCTTTGGTACGGTCCCCGCTCATGAGGCTTGGGCTGGTGCAATGAGGCGCGCGGTGTGTCCGGGTTCGTTCGATCCGGTGACCAACGGACATCTGGACATCGTCGGACGCGCGTCGAAGATGTTCGATGAGGTCGTCGTCGCCGTGCTGATCAATACGAGCAAGGCGGGGCTGTTCACGGTCGAGGAGCGGCAGGAGATGCTCGCGGAGGTGACGGCGCCGTACACGAACGTGCGGGTCGACGTCTTCCAGGGGCTGCTGGTCGACTTCTGCCGGGCCAACGACGTCAGCGCGATCGTCAAGGGCGTGCGGGTCGCCGGCGACTTCGACTACGAGCTGCAGATGGCCCAGATGAACTACGGGCTCGGCGCCATCGAGACGCTCTTCATGCCGACCAACCCGAAGTACTCATTCGTCTCGTCGAGCCTCATCAAAGAGGTCGCGAAATGGGGCGGCGACGTTTCGCCGCATGTGCCCGACCTTGTGGCAAACCGGCTGCGCGAGCGGCTCGCGAAACCCGGAAACTGAAAGCTTTCCGTGTGGCGATGGAGCGGCATCATGGTTTGGGCCGCATGATGGTGTCGTTGTTTGCCGTGGGGACAGGGAGTGACCGCAAGTGGATCCGCTCGAGAGCATCGACCAGATCATCGCGCTGGTCGAGGGTGCACGGTCGGCACCGATGTCGCGGAGCAACTTCGTGGCCGACCGCGCCGAGATGATCAACCTGCTCGACCAGCTGCGCGCCGACCTGCCGGGTGAGCTTCGGCGTGCCACCGCGCTGCTCGACGAGCGGGACAAGATCGTCGACGCGGGGCGCCGCGAGGCCGAGCGGATCATCACCGAGGCGGAGCAGGAGCACAACCGGCTCGTGTCGATCAACGAGATCGTCGTCTCCGCCGAGCACGAGGCGTCTCGCATGATCAACGAGGCGCGGGCCGAGACCCAGCGGCTCCGCGACGAGGTCGACGACTATGTCGACACGGCCCTCGCCAACTTCGAGCAGTTCCTCACCCGATCGCTCGCCTCGATCGAGCGTGGCCGCGACAAGATGCATGCGCTGCGCGAGATAGGCTCTTTCACACCGTCCGGCGACGACGACCGGCCGCTGCCTTTCTGACCCGACGGGCAGGGGCGATTCGACGGGAGATCTGCCGCTCGGGTAGCCTTGTCCGTCGGCCCTGCCTGGCCGGAGTCTGAAGATGCCACATCAACCGCACCCGCAGCTGGATCCCCGGAAGCCGCTGGTCCTCGAGACGAGAGACCTGCCGCGACGACCGGGCGCTCTTCATGCGGTGTCGCGCCAAGTGCCGGCACCCGAGGACCTCGGTCTGGAGCTGATCGGCGTGCCTGCGGGCGCCGAGCTCGACCTCCAGCTGCGGATGGAGTCGGTGTCAGAAGGCGTTCTCGTCTCCGGCACCGTCACCGGCCCGCTGGTGGGCGAGTGCGGACGCTGCCTGCGCCCGATCAGCGACACGTTGGAAGTCCCGATCCAAGAGTTCTATGCCTATGAGCACAGCACCACGGACGAGACGACCGACGAGGACGAGGTCGGAAGGCTGCAGGGCGACCTGATCGACCTGGAGCCGGCACTGCGGGACGCGGTGGTGCTCTCCCTGACCGCCAATCCCGTGTGCCGTGAAGACTGCCCAGGGCTGTGCCCCGACTGCGGGGTGCCGCTGGATGAGTTGCCCGCCGGCCACGGCCACGGGCAGCTCGACCCGCGCTGGGCCGCCCTGACCCAGATCCAGCACTCAGAGGAGTAAGACCCGTGGCCGTTCCCAAGCGGAAGATGTCGCGCAGCAACACCCGGTCGCGCCGGAGCCAGTGGAAAGCCGTCGCGGTGCAGACGCAGCCGTGCCCGCAGTGCCGCTCTCCGAAGCTGCCCCACGCTGCGTGCTCGGTCTGCGGCACGTACAACGGCCGTCAGGTCATCGAGGTCTGATTTCCGGATCCGGGTGACGCGATCCGACAGGTCGCCGCACGGCGGGCAGCCCCCGTCCGGCACCGCGCGGATCGCCGTCGACCTCCTCGGCGGGGACAGTGCTCCCGCCGTCGTGGTTGACGGCGCTCTGCGCGCGTGCAGCGCCGATCCAGACCTGCATCTGCTCCTCGTAGGGCCGCGCGAGTCGGCCGACGAGGTCATCGGCGCGCTCGCGGTCCATGACCGCGAGCGCGTCAGCGTCAGCGTGGTCGACCGCACCGTCGGCATGGGCGACGCCCCGATGCGCCACGTCAGGCGGGAGTCCACCGTGCGCGCCGCGGCGGAGGCCGTCTACGCCGGCCGCGCCGACGCGATGGTCTCCGCCGGATCCAGCGGCGCCGCCGTCGCCGCGTCGGCCCACGTGCTGGGGCGGCTCCGCGGTGTACGACGCCCCGGCCTCGCCGCGCACGTGCCCACCCCGCACGGCCCGGTGCTGCTGCTCGACGTGGGCGTGACGATCGACGGCACGATGCTGGAGCTCGTCCAGCACGCGGTCCTCGGCGCCGTCTACGCCAAGGTGGCCCTCGGCGTGACCGACCCGCGCGTCGGGCTGCTGTCCATCGGCAGTGAGCCCGGCAAGGGCGACCGGCTCCGCCGGGCCGTCGCCGTCGCGCTGTCCGACACCGTCCTGCCCGCCGGCGGGCGCTACATCGGCCTCGTCGAGGGCCACGACGTGCCCCGCGGAGGCCCGGCCGACGTGATCGTCACCGACGGTTTCACCGGCAACATCCTGCTCAAGGGCATCGAAGGTGCGACGGCCGTCAGTACAGTCGCCGCACACCGCACAGAAGCGGTCGAAGCGCCACATGTGGTGGCCGCTAGCAAAGGCGCCGCACTGCTCGGCGTCGCCGGCGCCGTCGTGGTCTGCCACGGCTCCGCCGACGGTCCCGACATCGCCTCCGGCATCGCCCTCGCCGCGCGCCTGCACCGCGAGCGGATCATCCCCGCGGTCGCCGGGCTCGCCGACGAACTGCTGACCGAACTCTCCTCGGCCGGCGGCCTCACCATCCGTGACGCATTGGGAGAGCGCTCGTGAAAAACCCGACCCCACTCGAGTCCGCCTTCGAGGTGGAGTTCGACCCCGACATGCTCCGCAGGGCGCTGACGCACCGCTCGTACGCCTACGAGAACGGCGGCCTGCCCACCAACGAGCGGCTTGAGTTCCTCGGCGACGCCGTGCTCGGCGTGGTGATCACCACCGCGCTGTTCAACAACCACCCCGACCTCGCCGAGGGCCAGCTGGCGAAGCTGCGCGCGAGCGTGGTCAACATGCGCGCCCTCGCCGACGTCGCCCGCCGGCTCGGCCCCGAGGGCATCGGGCCGTTCCTGCTGCTCGGCAAGGGCGAGGAGGCGACCGGCGGGCGCAACAAGGCCAGCATCCTCGCCGACACGCTCGAGGCGCTCATCGGCGCGGTCTACCTCCAGTACGGCCTGGACACCGCCGCCACGGTGATCCACAAGCTGTTCGACGAGCTGATGGCCGAGGCCGCGCTGCGCGGCGCCGGTCTCGACTGGAAGACCAGCCTCCAGGAGCTCACCGCCGGTCGCGGCCTCGGCGTCCCCGAGTACCGCATCGACGAGGAGGGCCCCGACCACGCCAAGCGGTTCACCGCCTGGGTGATCGTCGCCAAGCGCCGCTACGGCGGCGCGCAGGGCGGCAGCAAGAAGGAAGCTGAGCAGCGGGCCGCCGAGGCAGCCTGGCGGGAGCTGTCGGCGCGGCCCCCGGAGCCCCCCGGGGCGCTGAAGGGTGACGATGACCGCGGTGACTGAGGTGGCGCGGCGGCCGAGGACACAGTTCCTGTGGGCTCTGCCGCTGGCGGTGTACGCGCTGAGCCGTCTTATCCAGCTGCTGCTGGTCTGGTGGATGGCCGACAACGGCGAGGTCCGCAGCCGGTTGCTCGCGTGGGACGGCGGGCACTTCGTCCGGCTCGCCGAGGAGGGGTACCCGACCGGGTACAGCTACACCGCCGATGGCCAGCTCACGGGCAACGGCCTGGCGTTCTTCCCCGGCTACCCGATGCTGGTCCGCATCGTGCACCTGGCGACCGGCCTCGAGGTCGGCACCGCCGCGATCACGGTCGCGTGGATCGCCGGCGCGTTCGCCGCGATCCTCGTGTGCGCGCTGGGCACCCGCCTCTACGACGAGCGGGTCGGCGTGGCCCTGACCGCGCTCTTCTGCACCCAGCCGATGTCGATGGCGCTGTCCATGGCGTACTCGGAAGCGCTGTTCGTCGCGATGGTCGCCGGCATGTTCCTGTTCGCGCACCGCGGCGACTGGCTCTTCGCCGGCCTCTTCGGCCTCGGTGCGGCACTGTCCCGGCCGACCGGCGCCGCCGCCGCACTCGGCCTGGCGGTCGCCGCCGCGATGGCCGTGTCCCGAATCCACAAGTCGGACAAATCGGATTCGTCGGATGGTCCGCCGATCTGGCATCCGATTCTCGCGGCTGCCGTCGCGCTCGCGGGGGTGCCCGGCTACCTGCTGTGGGTCGGCATGCGGGTCGGCGACCTCGGCGCGTGGTTCGACATCCAGACCGCCGGCTGGGGCACCACGTTCGACTACGGCACGTCCACGTTCAACTTCGTGCGCGACGCGTTGCGCACCGGCGAGGGCTGGATCCAGGTGAGCATCGCCTGGATGGTCATCGGGGTCGTCGCGCTGGCCGCCATCGCGGTGGCGCAGAGGGTGTGGCCGCCGCTGCTCGTGTACGGCCTGATCGCGCTCGTCCTGGTCCTCGGTCAGGGCGGCTACTACCACTCGAAGCCGCGGCTGCTGGTCCCCGTGCTGGTGATCCTGGTCCCGCCGGCGATCGCACTCGGACGGGCGAAGCCGCGGACGGCGGCGCTAGTGTTGTCGGGCTGCGCGGCGTTCGGGCTGTGGTACGGGTCCTACCTGATCACCGTCTGGCACTACGCCATCTGATCCCTCTCGTCGCCCTTTGGGGTTTTCGTCGCATTGGAGTCTGATGCCCGAGTTGCCCGAGGTTGAGACCGTCCGCCGCGGCCTCGACAAGTGGGTCTCCGGCCGGCGCATCGCCACCGTCGAGGTGCTGCACCCGCGCGCGATCCGCCGCCACCTGCCCGGCGCCGTCCACTTCGCCGACGTCCTCGCCGGCCGCCGCGTCGGCGCGGTCCAGCGCCGCGGCAAGTACCTCTGGCTGCCGCTCGACGACGAGGACGCGCTCGTCGGCCACCTCGGCATGTCGGGCCAGCTGCTCATGCAGCCGGTCGAGGCGCCCGCCGAGGTGCACCTGAGGGTCCGGTTCACGTTCGACGACGACGGCCCCGAGCTGCGCTTCGTCGACCAGCGCACCTTCGGCGGCCTCGCGGTCTCCGCCGGCGGCGCGGTGCTGCCCGTGGAGCTCATTCACATCGCGCTCGACCCGGTCGACCCGTCGTTCTCCGACGAGGCGTTCGTGGAGAACCTGCGCCGCCGCCGTACCGACGTCAAGCGCGCACTGCTCGACCAGACCCTGATCTCCGGCGTCGGCAACATCTACGCCGACGAGGCACTCTGGCGCGCGAAGCTGCACGGCGCCCGCCCGACCGACCAGATCTCCCGCCCCGCCGTCCGCCGCCTGCTCGGCCACGTCCGCGACGTCCTCAACGAGGCGATCGTCCAGGGCGGCACCAGCTTCGACGCGCTCTACGTCAACGTCAACGGTGAGAGCGGCTACTTCGACCGCTCCCTCAACGCCTACGGCCGCGAGGGCCTGCCCTGCCCCCGCTGCGGCACCCCGATCCGCCGCGAGTCGTTCATGAACCGCTCGTCCTTCTCCTGCCCCCGCTGCCAGCCCCGGCCCCGTGCCGCCACGCAGCGCTCACCCCGCTGACCCCGCGTCAGCGCTCACCCCGCTGACTTCCCCCGCTCCCGTGCCGCCACGCAGCGCTCGCCGCGCTGACCCCGCGTCCGCGCTCACCCCGCTGACTTCTCCTGCCCCGCTGCCAGCCCCGCCTCCGTGCCGCCACGCAGCGCTCACCCCGCTGACCCCGCGTCAGCGTTCACTCCGCTGACCCCGTGTCAGATCTTGGTCCCTGGCTGGAACCGGCGGCCCGGGTTGCGGCGCTGGCCTGACCGCGTTCGTCGGTTGCCGTGCCGCGTCGGACGGCGACCAGCGGTTACCGCGCGCCGCGGCGGGTGGGCGGCGGTCGCGGGCGCGCGAAGGGCTTGATCAATTCCGTCGACGAGGCCGGGGAGGGGCCGGTCGCTGGTGGAGAGGCAGCGGGGGAGGCCTGTGCCGTGCCTGGCAGTTCTCACTGCACCTTACATCGGGCGATCTAATTGATCATGGAACTATCGCTCTGCGTAGCCTAACCCGTGCGGCCTGTTCTGGCGGCCGCGGTGGTGGCGGTCGTGGCAGTGGCGGTGTTGGTGAGGCGGTGCGGGCGAGGGCGGCGGGGGAGAGGGGTCGGCGGGTTGAGGTCGGCGAGGCCGGGGACCTGGCCGCACCAGGCGGGCAGGTCGGAGTACGGGTCCGGGGAGCCCAGGTCGGTCACCATGCCGAAGCCGGCCCCGCGGGCGACCTGCAGGCGGGCGGCCTCGTCGAGCTCCCACGGCGGCACCGCGTGGACGAGGTGGCCGTCGCCGGGGAGGGCGCCGGCGCCGTTCCAGCGGCGGTAGTCGCGCCAGCTGCCGTCGAAGACGCAGATGGGCAGGCCGAGGTCGCGGTAGGTCTGGTCGGGCGGGCCGCCCGGGTTGAGGACCACGTCGGGCAGGTCGGCGCGCTGGGCGAACCGGGCGGCGATGGCGACAGGGCCGATCGAGTGCGGGCTGACCGGCACCCTGTCGAGGAAGACGCCGCGGACCGGGTAGCCGGCCCAGCGGTACACATCGGCGCGGATCTGTTCGATCGGCCTGGTGGACAGGTTGACGTCGACGTAGCCGAGCAGCCGGACGCCGGCCGCGGCGAGCCTGCTCATGGCGGCCGTGTACACGGGGTCGCGCCCGCTGCCGGGGCCGCCCGCCACGTCGACGACGACGGTGAACGCGGAACCGTGTCCCGCGACGATCTCCCATGCGTGTGGCCGGGCGAGGGGATGCGCCCGCAGTGGCAGGAGCGTCGGAACCCGGTCCACGACCGGACTAACGATGCTGGGCCCCCTCAAGCACGGCCGGTGTCCACGGTCCAGTAGGGCGTCTTGCCGCGCATGGCGGCGCCGACGCCGATCGACTTCGTGGCACAGTCCAGCAGGATCTCGCGGTCGCTCTTGTCGCGCAGCCAGCCCTTGACGACGTCACCGGGGTCGCCGCCCTTGGCGACCAGCTCGCCGGCGAAGGCGTTGTAGCCGGCCTGGCGGGCGCGGTCGGCCGGGGAGCTGCCGTCGCTGCCCTGTGACCGGCTGAAGTCGTGGGTGAACATGTCGGCGCTGTGTGCCCTGGCCGCGGTACGCAGCTGCGGGTGCATCCGCAGCGCCTCACACCTGGCCTTGCGGCGCTCGCCGTTGACGAGTTGCACGACCCGGTCCTCGTAGCCGCTGTTGAAGCTGGCGTTGAGGGTCGGGGTGGCCTTCGCCGAGGTGGGGGCGGCGGAGGTCGGGGCGGCGCTGGTGGCGGCGTCCTCGGGTGAGGAGATGTCCGCCGCGGGGGCGGGGGGCGCGGGCTGGGCGGCCGCGGCGGCGGCCGAGGGCTCGCTCCCGCCGTCGGTCAGCGCGGGCACGATCATCGCGCCGATGCCGAAGAGGATCAGGACGGCCGTGACGGCCGCGGCGATGCCGGTGGGTCCGAGCCGGGCCAGCAAGCCAGGCTGCGGCGCGGTCATCGGGGATCTCCTTCAGGTGGGGGCCGAGCAGTGCGAAGCGCCGGACGCGGGTGAGGCGGAGCGAGTGATCTGAAACGGGTGAGGCGGAATTTCTTCGACACGACGCTACTTTGCAGTGGCGCTTGCGGGCAACTGGTGGCACACTGCCACGATCGGCTTCAGGGGTGTGATCACGCACCCGGGTGAGTGAGAACACCCTGGCCAGGACGTTTGGCGTGCCGGTTGGCTTGACGAAGTCGCCGACCGGGGGCGAACATAGAGGTGTCGCCAGTCGCGCCCAATCATGCCCTAGTGCTTCGGTCGCGGGTGCTGGGCGCGCGTTTGCCGGAATCCGACCGGCTGCGCTTATCAAGGAGACGATATGGCTAAGGCCCTCTTCGGCCACGTGGGCGGCGCGCCCGATCGGCGCCTCGTAGACGAGGTCACCCAGCTGCGTGCCAAGGTTCGGGCGCTCGAGTTCGAGGTTGTCCGGCTGCGCGCCGAGAATGACCGGCTCGCAGCGGCGGCCGCAGAGACGGACCACCTGGTCCGGCTCGTCGAGCCGGCGATGGCCTGACCCAAGGCCTTCGCAACCACGTAAGGAACGCCGGAGAAATCCGGCGCTCTGCACTGGAACCTACGCAGAACTGAACAGTAAACCCGCGCGCCGATCATCCTCTGGGTATCGGCGCGCAGTCATGTCATTACGCACCGCAAAGCAACGCCAAGAAAGCAGCAACATCAAGAAAGCGCCGTGCAGTCGTGTAACGACGCAGCGTCGACAATGGTTGCGAATGACTTCCGGGTGACATTTTCGCGGGTGCGCAGCAGCGCATTATGGTGTGCGGCACTGCCGGATTGGGTATCCTGCCGGGCGATAGTCTGCCCAGTACAAAGCCCGAGACAAGCCCGAGCGACGAACCCCGAGCGACGCCCAACCCAAACCCGTGGAGATCCGTGCATCTCAAGAGCCTGACGGTCAAGGGCTTCAAGTCCTTCGCGTCCGCGACCACGCTGCGTCTCGAGCCGGGCATCACCTGCGTCGTCGGCCCCAACGGGTCGGGCAAGTCCAACGTGGTGGACGCGATCTCCTGGGTTCTGGGCGAGCAGGGCGCCAAGGCACTGCGCGGCGGCAAGATGGAAGACGTGATCTTCGCCGGGACGGCCGGCCGGGCGCCGCTGGGCCGGGCCGAGGTCACGCTCACGATCGACAACACCGACGGCGCGTTGCCGATCGACTACACCGAGGTCTCGATCACCCGCCGGATGTTCCGCTCCGGTGAGAGCGAGTACGAGATCAACGGCAACCAGTGCCGGCTGCTCGACATCCAGGAGCTGCTGTCGGACTCCGGCATCGGCCGCGAGATGCACGTGATCGTCGGCCAGGGCCGGCTCGACGGCGTGCTGCACGCCCGCCCGGAGGACCGCAGGTCCTTCATCGAGGAGGCGGCCGGTGTACTGAAGCACCGCAAGCGCAAAGAGAAGGCGATCCGCAAGCTCGACGCGATGGCGGCCAACCTCAACCGCCTCGGTGACCTCACCACCGAGCTGCGCCGCCAGCTCAAGCCGCTCGGCCGGCAGGCCGAGGTCGCCCGCCGGGCCGCCGGCATCCAGGCCGACCTGCGCGACGCCCGGCTGCGCCTGCTCGCCGACGACCTCGCCACGCTGCGCACGTCCCTCGACAAGGAGATCGCGGACGAGACCGCGCTGCGGGCCCGCCGCGAGGAGGTCGAGGCCGAGGTCGAGTCGATCAACGAGCGGCTGGCGACCCTGGAGGCCGAGCACGCCGCCGACGCGCCGGTGCTCGCCGAGGCGCAGGAGACCTGGTTCCAGCTGTCGACGCTGCAGGAGCGGTACCGCTCGCTGCACCAGCTGGCCTCGGAGCGGCACCGCAACCTGTCCGCCGCCCCCGTCGACGAGCGGCCCGGCCGCGACCCCGACCAGCTGACGGCCGAGGCGGAGAAGGTACGGGAGCAGGAGGACGAGCTGCGGGCGGCCCTGGAGGCCAGCCAGGAGCGGCTCGCCGAGGCTGTCGACCGGCGGCAGGACCTGGAGCGGCGGCTCGCGTTCGCGGAGAGGGCGATCGTCGCCGCGCACAAGGCCATCGCCGACCGCCGTGAGGGCCTGGCGAAGCTCGCCGGCCAGGTCGAGTCCGCGCGCAGCCGCGCGACCGCCGCCGCCGACGAGATCGAGCGGCTGTCGGTGCAGCTCGCCGAGGCCGAGACGCGCTCCGAGCACGCCCACGCGCTGTACGAGGAGGCGAGCGCCGGCGCGAGCGTCGCCGACCACGCCAACGCCGACCTGGAGATCCGTCACCAGGAGGCCACCCGCGAGCTCGATGCGATCAACAACGAGGTCAAGCAGCACAGCGACGCCGAGCGGGCGGCCGAGAAGGACGCCGCGCAGTGGAAGGCCCGCGAGGAGGCCCTGGCGACCGGCCTGCGCCGCAAGGACGGTGCCGGCACGCTGCTCGCCCGCGCCGACCGGATCCCGGGCATGCTCGGCAGCGTCGCCGCGCTGCTGTCGGTGCAGGCCGGGCACGAGGCGGCCCTCGCCGCCGCGCTCGGTGCGCTCGCCGACGCCGTCGCGGTCGCCAACATCGACGGCGCCACCGCGTCCGTGGAGATGCTCAAGCAGGATGACGCGGGCCGGGCCGCGCTGCTGATCGCGTCCGCGCCGACGCACAGCGCGCCGCCGGTCGAGCGGGTCCCGCTGCCGCCCGGCGCCGCCTGGGCCCTGGACCTGGTCCGCGCACCCGACGAGCTGCGCCCCGCCCTCGAACGGGCGATCGGCGACGTGGTCTTCGCGCCGGACCTCACGGTCGCGAAGCGGATCGTGTCGTACGCGCCCAACCTGCGCGCCGTCACACCCGAGGGTGACGTCCTCGGCGCGTACGCGGCCGCCGGCGGGTCGGGCAAGCAGCACAGCTACATCGAGGTCCAGGCCGCCGTCGAGGAGGCCCGCCAGCAGAAGGTCGACGCGGAGCGTCGCGTCGCCGAGGCGCGCGAGCTGCTCGCCCTGGCCCGGCACGCCGCGACCGGCGCCAAGCAGCAGGTCGCGGAGGCCGCCGCGGCGAAGAAGGAGGCCGACAGCGCGCGGAACGCCGCCGCCCGCCGCCTCGCCGAGTTCGGCGCCGCCGCCAAGTCCGCGAAGGCCGAGGTCGAGCGGCACGCCGCCGCCCGCGCGAAGGCGGAGACGGCCCGCGAGTCCGGCGTGACCAGCCTCGCCGAGCTGGAGGAGCGGCTCGCCCTCGCCGAGGAGACGCCGATCGACGAGGACCCCTCGACGATGGAGCGCGACGACCTCGCCGCCGAGGTGCCCGTCGCCCGCCAGCAGGAGATGGAGGTCCGGCTCGCCGTCCGCACCGCCGAGGAGCGCGTCGGCGCTCTCGCCGGCCGGGCCGACGCGCTGCTGCGCCAGGCCGCCCAGGAGCGGGCCGCCCGCGAGCGGGCCGCCGCCCGCAAGGCCACCCGCGCCCGCGGCGCCAGGGTCGCCGAGACCGTGGTCGGCGCCGCCCAGCTGGCGCTGGACAATCTCGCCGAGTCGATCGCCGAGGCGCAGGAGACCCGCGACGCGCTCGCCGAGACCCGCGCCGAGCGCGAGTCGACGCTGACCGAGGTCCGGGGCCGCGCGAAGCAGTTCACCGCCGAGCTGGACCGGCTCACCAACGCCGTGCACCGCGACGAGGTCGCCCGGGCCGAGCAGCGGATGCGCATCGAGCAGCTGGAGGCGCGCTCCGCCGAGGAGTTCGGCCTCGACGCCGACACGCTCGTCGCCGAGTACGGCCCGCACCTGGAGGTGCCGCCCACCGCGCCCGAGGTTGCCGCCGCGGAGGCCGAGGGCAAGCCGGCGCCCTCGCCGGTGCCCTTCGACCGGGCCACGCAGGAGAAGCGCGCCGCGAAGGCCGAGCGCGAGCTCAACCTGCTGGGCAAGGTCAACCCCCTCGCCCTGGAGGAGTTCGCGGCGATGGAGGAGCGTTTCAAGTTCCTCTCCGACCAGCTCGAGGACCTCAAGGCGACCCGCCGTGACCTGCTCACCGTCGTGAAGGACGTCGACGACCGCATCCTCGAGGTCTTCACCAGCGCATACCACGACACGGCGCGCGAGTTCGAGCAGGTCTTCTCGGTGCTGTTCCCCGGCGGCGAGGGCCGCCTGGTGCTCACCGACCCCGAGGACATGCTCACCACCGGCATCGAGGTCGAGGCCCGCCCGCCGGGCAAGAAGATCAAGCGGCTGTCGCTGCTGTCGGGTGGCGAGCGGTCGCTGACCGCGGTCGCGCTGCTGTGCGCGATCTTCCGGGCCCGCCCCTCGCCGTTCTACATCATGGACGAGGTCGAGGCGGCCCTCGACGACGTCAACCTCGGCCGCCTGATCACGCTCTTCGAGCAGCTCCGCGAGAAGAGCCAGCTGATCATCATCACGCACCAGAAGCGCACGATGGAGGTCGCCGACGCCCTCTACGGCGTCACCATGCGCCAGGGTGTGACCGAAGTCATCTCTCAGCGCCTCCGCACGGAAGAAGCCGCATGACGACTCGCCCCACCGCTCTGTTGATCGATTTCGACGGTGTACTGCGCCGCCACGACCCGGCGATCGCCGAGCTGGTCGAGCTGCGGCACGGCCTGGAGCCTGGGGCCATCCTCGCCGCCGGGCTCGAATGGGACCGGCAGCTGCCGGCGATCACCGGGCAGATCAAGCGCGACGAGTGGCTCGAGAGCATCGCCGAGGCCCTGGGCGTCGACGGGTCCGTCGTGCAGGAGTGGGACGCGTACAAGGGCGAGATCGTGCCCGAGGTGCTGCGCTTCGTGAAGGACGTCAGGGCCGCGGGCATGAAGGTCGGCCTGGCGACCAACGCCATGGACGACCTCGGCGACATCCTCGCGCTGCACGGGCTCACCAAGCAGTTCGACGCGGTCGCCAACTCCTCGGAGATCAGCGTGCACAAGCCGGCGCCGGGCTTCTTCCGCGCCGCGTGCGCGCTGATCGGCGCGCACCCGAAGCAGTGCCTGTTCATCGACGACACCGACCGCAACATCCGCGCGGCGCGAGCGGCAGGCCTCTCGGCCTACCGCTACACGCCCGGCGACGACCTGAGCTACGCGAGGAAGGCTCTGGGGATCTAGAGCGAGGCCTCGATCGCCTTCACGACCTCATCGGACTTGGGCGTGTCCCGCGGCGAGAAGCGGGCCGCGACCGTGCCGTCGGGGGCGATCAGGAACTTCTCGAAGTTCCACCGGATGTCCCCGGTGTAGCCCTCGGCGTCCGGGACGTCGACCAGGTGCTGGTAGAGCGGGTGCCGGCCGTCGCCGTTCACCTCGACCTTCTCCGTCATCGGGAAGGTCACGCCGTAGGTCGTGCTGCAGAACTCGGCGATCTCCTCCGTGGTGCCCGGCTCCTGCCCGCCGAACTGGTTGCACGGCACGCCGAGCACGGTGAACCCGCGGTCGCCGTACTCCTTCTGCAGCGCCTCCAGCTCGGTGTACTGCGGCGTCAGTCCGCACTTCGAGGCGACATTGACGACCAGCACGGGGTGCCCGCGGAACTGGCCGAGGTCCAGCGGATCGCCCTGCAGCCCGGCGATCTCGACGTCGTAGATGCTCATGGGGTGATCGTATGCCGACCTTGACTTCGGGGGTTCGTTCGGTACATTAACAAAGACCGATCCCGGTGAGCCCACCCTCACTCACCGCGGTCTCGCCCGTGATCCTCGCCGGACGGCGCCGGTGGACCTGCCCTTTCGCGCATTGCGTGAGAGGCACGCCCGCGACCGCCGTACCCCCGAGGAGGGCCCAGCCATCATGGCCGTTGTCACCGTGCGCAATCCCGGCACCGGCGAAGTGCTGGGGGAGGTGCCCGAGACCGGCGCGGCGCAGGTCGCCGCGACCGTCGAGCGGGCCGGTAAAGCCCAGCGGGCGATGGCCGCCACCCCCGCGCACGAGCGCGCCGCGCTGCTGCGCCGCGTCGCCGACCTGATCGAGGCCGAGCTCGAAGGCCTCGCCCGGCTCCTCGCCGCCGAGAACGGCAAGCCGATCCAGCAGACCCGCGGCGAGGTCGAGGCCGCGATCCGCATCTTCCGCGCGACCGCGGGGGAGGCGACCAGGCTCTTCGGCCGGCAGATCCCGCTGGACGCCGTGCCGGGCCTGGAGCGGCACCTCGCGGTCACCATCCGCGAGCCGCTCGGCGTCGTCGCCGCGCTCGTGCCGTTCAACTATCCGGTCGAGCTGTACGCGCACAAGGCCGCCGCGGCCCTCGCCGCCGGCAACGCGGTCGTCGTGCAGCCCCCCGCCCGCTGCCCCCTGGCGGTGCTGCGGATCGCCGAGCTGGTGGAGCAGGCGGGAGCGCCCCGCGACGCGCACCAGGTCGTCATCGGCGGCGCCGAGGTCAGCCGGCAGCTCGCCGAGATGAGCGGGATCGCCGCCGTCACCCTGACCGGCAGCACCGCCGCCGGCCGCGAGATCGCCCGCCTGGCCGCGGGCACGCTCAAGCAGGTCCACCTGGAGCTCGGCGGCAACGACGCGCTGATCGTCTGCGCCGACGCCGACGTCGAGGAGGCCGCCCGCGCCGTCGTGCTGGGCCGGCTCGCCCGGGGCAACGGGCAGATCTGCTGTGCGGTCAAGCGGGTGTACGTCCAGACGGCGGTCCACGACGCGTTCGTCGACGCCCTGGTCGCGCAGACCGCGAAGCTGACGGTCGGCGACCAGCTGCTGGAGTCCACGGACGTCGGCCCGCTCATCGCCGAGGAGGCCGCCGGGCGGGTGCTCGACGCCGTCCGGACGCTCGTCGGCGACGGCGCCCGGCTCGTCGCCGGCGGGGTCCGCACGCAGGCCTTCATGGACCCGACCGTGCTGGTCGACGTGCCCGCCGCCAGCCCGGCGTTCGCCGAGGAGATCTTCGGGCCGGTGGCGCCCGTGGCCCGCTTCGACGACCCGGCGGAGGCGGTCCGGCTCGCCAACGACTCCCCGTACGGCCTGCACGCCGCCGTCTTCACCCGGGACATCTCCCGCGCGCTGAGCATCGCCAGGCAGCTGGACGTCGGCGGCGTCGTCGTCAACGGCTCGACCGCGCTGCGGGCGGAGAACCTGCCGTTCGGCGGCACCAAGGACACCGGCGGCTACCGCGAGGGCGTCCACGACACGGTCCTCGACCTGACCCGGCAGAAGACGGTCGTCGTCATGGACGCCTTCCGATGACGCTGCGGCTGCGCGACGTCCACAAGTCCTACGCCGGCGTCGAGGTCCTGCACGGGGTGACGCTGCACGGCGAGCCCGGCGAGGTCCTCGCAATCGTGGGCGCCAACGGCGCCGGCAAGTCCACCCTGATCAAGGTGCTCGCCGGAGTCGTACCGATGAGCTCCGGCACCCTCTCGTGGGACGACGCCGAGCTGACCCTGCGCACCCCGCACGACGCGCACGCCGCCGGCATCCGCACCGTGCACCAGGAGCTCTCCCTGGTGCCCGAGCTGTCGGTCACGGAGAACCTGCTGATGGGCGACTTCCCGCGCCGGTTCGGCCTGATCGACTGGCCGGCCGCGCACCGGCGGGCCGGTCGGCTGCTGGAGGAGATCGGCTTCGGCGGCATCGACCCGCGGCTGAAGGCGGCCACGCTGTCCGTGGCCCGGCAGCAGATGGTCGAGATCGCCAAGGCCCTCGTCAGCGAACCCCGCGTCCTCGTCCTCGACGAGCCGTCCGCGGTCCTCGCCGGCGCGGACCTCGACGCGTTGTTCGCGGTGATCCGGCGGCTGCAGGAGCGCGGGGTGCTGGTGGTGTACGTGTCGCACCGCCTCGCCGAGGTCCTGGAGCTGGCCACCCGCATCGTCGTGGTCAAGGACGGCCACGTCGTGGCGACCACCACCCCGGACGCCACCGACGAGGGGACCCTCATCCGGCTCATGGCGGGCCGGACCGTGGACCGGATCTACCCGGAGCGCCGGCCCGCCCTCGGAGCGCTGCCGGGGGAGCCGCTGCTGACCGTCGACGGGCTCGGCAGGACGGGGGAGTTCGACGGCGTGTCGTTCACGCTGCGGGCCGGCGAGATCGTGGGGCTCTTCGGCCTCGTCGGGTCGGGCCGCAGCGAACTGGCCGCGTGCCTGTTCGGAGCCGCCCGCCCGACCGCGGGCGCGGCGTTCCGCAGCCCGAAGGAGGCGATCCGGGCGGGCGTCGCGATGGTGACGGAGGACCGGGCCGGCAGCGGCCTGGTGCTCGGCATGACCGTCCGGGACAACATCGGCCTCACCACCTGGCGGTCGACCGCCCGCGGCCCGTTCATCGACCGCACCCGGCAGCAGGCTTCCGTGCACGGCATGATCGAGCGGCTCGGCATCCGCCCCGACCGGTGCGCGGGCATGCCGGTCGTACACCTGAGCGGCGGCAACCAGCAGAAGGTCGTGCTCGCCAAGTGGCTGCTCACCGGCCCCCGCGTGCTGATCCTCGACGAGCCGACCCGCGGGGTCGACATGGCCACCCGGGTCGAGATCTACCGCACCGTGGACGGGCTCGCCCGCGAGGGAATGGGCGTGCTGCTCATCTCCTCCGACCTGACCGAGGTGCTCGGCGCCACCGACCGGGTCCTCGTCATGCGGCAGGGCCGGCTCGCCGGTGAGCTGCCGTCCGAAGGCACCACCGAGGAACAGGTCCTGGAGAGGGCGATCGCGTGACAACGTTGGCGCTTCGGTTCCGAAACCGGGATGTGACCGTCGAGGTGGCCTTCACGCTGCTGATCGCGGCGCTGATCGTCGTCGCGGCCACCACGTCGGACAGCTTTCTCAGCGGCACCAACATCACCAACCTCCTCAAGCAGATGGTCACCACGGGGCTGCTCGCCTTCGGCATGCTCGTCGTGATCCTCACCGGCGGGATCGACCTGTCCGTCGGGTCGGTCGTGGCGTTCGCCGGGATCGTGACCGCGGGCCTGGCCGCCGACCTGCCGATCCCGTTGGCGATGGCGGCCGGCGTCCTGTGCGGGCTCGCGTTCGGCGCGGTCAACGGCATCCTGGTGGCCCGGTTCGAGCTCGCGCCGTTCGTGGTCACCCTCGCGGCGCTCACCACGGTCCGAGGGCTCGCGTTCGTCTACTCGGAGGTGCCGATCGCACCGGCCGACCCCGCGTTCCTCACGCTGGGCTCGGCCATGGTCGGCCCCGTCCCCCTGATCACGCTGATCATGCTGGCCGTCTTCGCGATCGGTGGCGTGTTCCTGGCCCGGACGCCACCCGGGCGCTCGATCATCGCCATCGGCGGCAACGCGGAGACGGTCCGCCTGGCGGGCATCGACGTGCGACGGCACATCGTGCTCGCCTACTGCGTCAGCGGCTTCTGTGCCGGACTCGCCGGGGTCATCCTGACCAGCCGGGTCGGCATCGCACAACCCAGCGTCGGGGTCGCCTTCGAGCTCGACGCGATCGCGGCCTGCGTCATCGGCGGCGCGAGCCTGTCCGGAGGCCGGGGTTCGGCGAAGGGTGCCTTCGGCGGGGTGCTCGTCCTGGTCCTGATCAACAACCTGCTGAACCTGTACGGCGTGCAGTCGTTCTGGCAGCAGGTGCTCAAGGGACTGATCATCATCGCGGTCATCCTCGTGCAGCGCTCGAGGCGGCCGCGCTCCGTCGCGAAGGGACGCGCATGAGAAGAGCCTTATCCCTGCTTCTGGTGGCGGCACTGGGCCTCACCGCCTGCTCCGACGACCCTGCGGGGAAGGACGGGTACACCGTCGGCGTCGCGAACTTCCTGCTCAGCGGGCCGTACTTCAGCGGCATGGACGCCGCGATCGCCGCGCAGGCCAAGACCAAGGGCAACGTGAAGATCGTCAGCACCGACGCCGGGGGCGACGCCGCCAAGCTCGCCGCCAACGTCGAGGACCTGCTCAGCAAGAACGTCGACGCGATCATCATCTCGGGCGGGCCGCTCGAGTCGGCGCCGGCCGCCCTGAACGCGATCAAGGCGGCGGGCAAGCCCGTCGTGCTGGTCGACCGGAAGTTCGCCACCGGCGAGTACACCAGCTGGATCGGGCCAGACAACGAAGCCATCGGCAAGCAGGACGGCGAGTTCCTGGCGGGCCGCGTCAAGGGCAAGGTCGCGATCATCAAGGGCGGGCCGGCGGACAACTCGATCGGTCTGGCCCGCACCAACGGGTTGAAGTCGGTGCTCGGTACCAAGGCCGACATCACCCTCATCGAGGCCCCCGACTTCGGCAACTGGGGCTCCGACGGCGGGCTCACCGTCATGGAGGGGCTGCTCGCCAAGCACCCCGACCTCGTCGCCGTCTTCTGCGAGAACGACGCGATGTGCCTCGGCGCGCAGCGGGCGGTCGCCGCCGCAGGCAAGGCCGGGCAGATCGTGCTCGCCGGCGTCGACGGGCAGGCCGAGGCGCTCAAGGCGATCCTCGACGGCACCAACTACGTCGTCACCGGCCTCAACAGCCCGAAGGTGATCGGCTCGCTCGCCCTGGACCGCACGGTCGAGGTCCTCGGCGGCGCCAAGGTCGAGAAGGACACCGTCGTGCCCTCGCCGCAGATCACCAAGGACAACGCGTCCCAATACCTCTAGGAGCGTCCACATGAGACGACTGCTCGTAGGTGCCCTGGTCGCCGGTTCGCTGGTCGCGATCCCGGCCGCCCCCGCCGCGGCGGCACCGACCTGGCGGCTGCTCTACTCCGAGAACTTCGCCCAGCCCATCAACACAGGCAACGCGCCGTGGGTCCGCGAGATCTACGCCAACCCGTTCGACACCATCACCGACGACGCCGGGCAGTGGTACCGCAACGACTACGGGCCCACCTGGACGACGCAGTTCAACTCGTTCGACACCTACCGCAAGGAGTTCACCGTCGGGCAGAACGGCTGGCTCACCGCCTCGCTGTCGGCCCGCGACTTCAACAAGGACGGCGTGCTGGAGGCGCCGCCGTCGATCACCACCGCCACGGTCGGCGGGTCCAGCGCCGCGGTCCTCAACGTGCCCGAGAGCACCGGTGGGGCGATCTTCCGCCCGACGCAGGCGCTGCCCGACCAGTACCGCATCGAGTACAAGCTCAAGACGATCGACTTCGGCGGCAAGCGCAACGGCACCATCAACTACAACGGCCGGGTCAACGGCTACTCGACCGCGGGCTGCAAGACCCAGCACCCGTGGGGCGAGGGCTCCAACAGCCCCGGCTGGAGCGGCGACGCGTCGGTGCCCTACTGCGAGTGGCAGGACGTGCGGGCCGGACCCTACGGGTACAACGGCTTCCACTTCCTGTCGATCGTCGACTTCGCCAACCCCGCGCCGCGCAACAACCACTTCTGGCACTACCACCGCAAGGTGCTGATGGACTCGTTCTCCCAGCACCCCGACCGGGTCGGGTCCGGCACCGGCGGCCGGGTCTGCAACGCCGCGAACAACACGTACTACAACTACCGCGACGGCAACTTCAACACCGTCAACATGTGGATCTCCGGCATGCCCAACTGGAACCCGGGTGCCGGCGGCCTGCCCGGCAACTCCCAGTGGTTCATGACCAGCTGCTCCGGCGGCGCCGCGGAGAACCAGCTGTCCAGCGCCGCGGAGCTGCAGCCGGAGCTCATGCCCAACGAGTACTACACGTTCGCGATCGAGCGCGACGCGACCGGCTACACGCTCGAGGCGAGCGGCAACTTCGCCCGCTCCGGGCAGCGGACGCTGCGCTTCCACCGCGACTTCGTCGTCAACAACGTGCCGATCTGGCACTACAACACCACGGCCGCCGGGTACAACGGCCAGTTCAACGGCAACCTGGTGCAGAACGACGACTTCGGCAGCACCACGTGGCCCAACCAGTGGCCCTCCGGCTCCGCCTACCCTGACTCGTTCGTGATCGGTGACCTCTACACCAACGTGTACGAGGGATCCGCCAGCCTCACCGACATCAAGCTCTTCGTGCCCGACACCGCGCCCGCGCCCAACCTGGCCCTGAACAAGGCGGCCACGGCGTCGTCGCAGTGCGCGGCGGCCGAGGCGCCGGCGAAGGCGGTCAACGGCAGCTGGACCGGCGGCCTGTCGGACAAGTGGTGCGCGCTGGGCGCGAACAAGTGGCTGCGCGTCGACCTGGGCTCCAACCAGCAGGTCGGCAAGATCGTCCTGCGGCACTCGGGGGCGGGCGGCGAGAAGGCCAGCTGGAACACGAAGGACTTCGACCTGCAGACCAGCCTGGACGGCAACACCTGGACGACCGTCGCCCAGGTGCGGGGCAACACCGCGAACACCACCACGCACACGTTCACCCCGCGGACGGCACGACATCTCCGCCTGAACGTGATCACCCCGACGAACGACAGCGACACCGCCGCCCGGATCTTCGAGCTGGAGGCGTACGCGGCCTAGCCGGGAACCCGATCGAGGACTCTGGGCAGGGTCAGCTGAGCTGCAGCGACGCGACCTTGCCCAGGGTCTTGTCCGGGCGGGTGCCCTCGACCGTGACGTGCGCGGAGCGGCCGTCGAGCAGGAGCACGCCGACGGCGTTGCCGAAGTACGGGTCGGCGGTCTTGTCCCAGCGGACCGGCGGCGGGGGCAGGCCCACGGAGCGGGCGAGGGCCCGCATCAGCTTCGCGGCGGGCGGGTTCCAGCCGAACTTCATCGCCGGGCGGATGTACCTCGGCATGTCGTTGTGGACCGGCGAGCAGGTCAGCTGGTGCACCGGGCTGACCACGGAGCTGTCGAGGTCCGCCCGGGCGGCGTAGGAGTGGTGAACGTCACCCGACAGTACGCTGATCGATGCCGGGGGCGGCGAGACGCCGCCCTGGCCCGCGCCGACCTTGCTCAGCAGCTCGGTGAGGCCGTCGAACGACCGCGAGAAGGCCGCCCAGTGCTCCAGGTCGACCGCCTGGCGGAGCTTCTCGCCGAACTTCGACACCCAGTCGCGCGGCGACTCGGCGATCCGCTCGGTGGCGGCCTCCAGGTGGTGGATCGCCGGCGGCAGCAGCCACGGCAGCGAGGAGCCGATCAGCAGGTGGTCGTAGTCGCCGGGGATCCGCTCGGTGAGCCACTGCCATTCCGACTCCCGGAGCATCGCCCGGTGGCCGCGCTCCAGCACGCGGGCGGCGCGGTTGTCGACCACGATCAGCCGGGTGCGGTCGATGTCGATGGTGTAGCTCCACCGGTACGCGGTGGGCTCGTGGTCCGCGCGGGTGCCGAAGGCGTCCAGGACCTCGGTGGCGTCGCCGCCGGCCCGCATGACCGCGGCATAGACGAAGTCGTCGTCGAGGGCGCTGGGCGCGATGTTGCCCAGGTGCTGGTAGACCCAGTAGGAGGAGAGGCCGGCCTGGATGCGCTGCTCCCACCAGGACAGGTCGGCCATCTTGGCGCGCCATCGGTCGGAGGTGTTCCAGTCGTCGATGATCTCGTGGTCGTCGAAGATCATCACGCTCGGGACGGTGGACAGCAGCCAGCGGATCTCCGGGTCGCCCCACGAGTCGAGGTAGAGCTTCGTGTATTCGTGGTAGTCCACCACCTGCTTCTTCGGCGCGTCGGCGCGGCGCTTGCGGCGGCGGAGCCACTTCTGGATCTTCTCGGGGGTCTCGTCCGCGTACACCTGGTCGCCGAGCAGCACGAGCATGTCGGGCCACTCGGTGGGCGCGTCGGCGTTGATCGACTCGATGAGCCGCCCCGCGTAGGCGTCCAGCGCGTCGGGTGGGAACCGGGTCACGCTCAGTGGGCTCGACTCGCGGCAGGAGCCGAAGATCAGCCGGACCGGCGCGCCCGAGGGCCGCGTGCGGATCGCCGAGGGCGGTGCGTCGCTGTCCGGCGGCGGCCAGACCACCGTGCCGTCGATGCTCACCCTGTACGGCGTGACCGCGTCCTCCGGCAGCCCGGACACCACGACCAGGGCGTAGTGGTGCCCGTGGACGGTGAAGGTGCGGGCGGAGCCGCCGGCGGGTGCGGCGTCGACCTCGACGGTCGCCGGGTGTGACGTCTCCACCCAGATCGTGGCGCGGTCGCCCTCGACGCGGCGGAGCACGGGTCCCAGCAGCAGCGGGCCGTGGTCCTGGTCGAGCGACTGGGAGGGGTCGTCGTCCGGCATGTCTGTTGACCTCCAGGACGCCGCTGGGGCGCTTCGGGGCAGGGGCGAACAGTACGGGGGTGCTACGGGTGATGCTTCGGGTGGTGCTTCGGTGGTGCACTGAAGATGATCCTGCGTGGGCCGACCTGGCGCCACTGCAGGCCCCGGAGCGCGTCGTCTGGGAGGATTCCTGCCATGGAGTCGTACATCGTCTTCGGCCTGGTGCTGCTCGTCGTGGTGATCGGGGCGACCCTCGCGCTGGTAGCGCCCCGTTTCCGCAAGCCACCGACCCTCCCACCGGCGCAGAAGCCGACCGTCACCCCTCCCACCAAGCAGGTGCCGCCCGCCCCGCCGAAGGCGCCGCCGGTGAAGACCGTGCCGCCGCCGGTGAAGGCCCCGCCGCCCGTCGTGCAGGCGCCGCCGCCGACCGTGGAGGCGCCGCCGCCGGTGGTCGAGGCCCCGCCGCCCGTCGAGGTCCCGCCGGTCGAGGTGCCCGAGCCGACCGCCGGGCGGCTGGTGCGGCTGCGGGCCAGGCTGTCGCGCTCGCAGAACGTGTTCGGCAAGGGGCTGCTCGCGCTGCTGTCGCGGGACAAGCTCGACGACGACACCTGGGACGAGGTCGAGGAGACCCTGATCGGCGCCGACGTCGGCGTCGCCGCGACCACGGAGATCGTCGGGAAGCTGCGCGAGCGGGCCCGGGTGCACGGCACCGCGACCGCCTCGGAGCTGCGCGGGATGCTCGCCGACGAGCTGGTCGCCGCACTGCAGCCGGACCTGGACCGCAGCCTCGCCGCCACCGCCCGCGACGGGCGCCCGGCGGTGCTGCTCGTCGTCGGCGTCAACGGCGCCGGCAAGACCACCACCTGCGGCAAGATCGCGCGGGTGCTGATCGCCGACGGTCACACGGTGCTGCTGGGCGCGGCCGACACGTTCCGCGCCGCCGCCACCGAGCAGCTCGCGACCTGGGGCAGCCGGGTGGGCGCCGAGGTGGTCCGGGGCCCGGAGGGTGCGGATCCGGCGTCGGTGGCGTTCGACGCGGTCAAACGGGGTATCGATACGAGTGTGGACACCGTGCTGATCGACACCGCCGGCCGGCTGCAGAACAAGGTCGGCCTGATGGACGAGCTGGGCAAGGTCAAGCGCGTCGTGGAGAAGCACGGGCCGGTCGACGAGACCCTGCTGATCCTCGACGCCACCACCGGGCAGAACGGGCTGGAGCAGGCGCGGGTGTTCACCGAGGTGGTCGACGTCACGGGCGTGGTGCTCACCAAGCTCGACGGCACCGCCAAGGGCGGGATCGTCATCGCCGTCCAGCGCAAACTGGGCATCCCGGTGAAGCTGGTCGGCCTCGGCGAGGGCCCCGACGATCTGGCGCCCTTCGATGCCCGGCAGTTCGTCGACGCACTCGTTGGCACGGACGCGTAACCTCGACGGAAGCACAGTCGGAAAGCACGGCAAGGCGAAGCTCGATCGGGACGCGAAGGACGACACGTGACGCAGCAGGAGATCCCCCTCCACGGCGGAAACACCTCCGTCGTGGTGCGCTCGGGAGACACCGTGCGCCGCAACGCCGGACCCTGGACGCCGGCGGTGCATGCGCTGCTGCGGCACCTGGAGTATGTCGGGTTCACCGGCGCGCCTCGGGCGTTCGGCATCGACGAGCGGGGCCGCGAGGTCCTGTCCTACCTGGAGGGCGAGCCGGGTAGCTATCCGCTCGCCCCGCACTGGGTGACCGACGAGGCGATGGTCACCGTGGCGACCATGCTGCGGATGTTCCACGACGCGCAGGCCGGGTTCCGCCCGGCGCCCAACGCGGTGTGGCGCTCCTTCGGCCCGCCGCCGCCGGACACCGAGGTCATCTGCCACCACGACGCGGCGCCGCACAACGTGATCTGGCGGCCCGACGGGACGCTGTCGCTGATCGACTTCGACCTCGCCTCGCCGGGCGCCAGGATCTACGACGTCGCCTATGCCGCGTGGACCTGGGTGCCGCTCTTCTCCGACCGCGACTCCTACACGCTCGGCTGGAAGCGGCCGAACCGGCCGCGGCGGCTGCGCATGTTCGCCGACGCGTATGGGCTGACCCCGCGTGACCGGCACCGCCTCGTGCGCGTCATCCGGAAACGGATTGTCGATCACATCGAGGGAATTCGACGCATGGCGGCCGCGGGAGACCCCGCTTTCGTGCGGATCGTGCACAAGGGACATCTCCGTCGTCCGGTCCGTGACCTGCGGCTCATCGACTATGAACGGCACACGCTCGAATACGCCCTTCGATAGGGCTATTTGTGTGTGTGAGCGTTTCTTCACACGCTGGAAACATGACGTGACGCCTTAGAAATCGCTCAGCGCCGGTGCGCGAAACGTGAGCCCTGGAAGCTCTCGCGCAACCGGCTGGAAGGGCGACGCTGCTTTTCAGGTCGGGAGGGAGGATCTCGACTACTAGGAGGCCAGCGTGCCTGAAGCGACCATCGATACCGGCAACACCGCTTGGTTGCTGGTTTCGACAGCGCTTGTGCTGCTCATGACGCCGGGTCTGGCACTGTTCTACGGTGGCCTGAACCGTTCCAAGGGCGTCCTCAACATGATGATGATGAGCTTCTCGACCATCGGGCTCGTCAGCATCCTCTGGCTGTTCTACGGCTTCTCGGCCTCGTTCGGCACGGACAGCCTGGGTGGCTTCATCGGTAACCTCGGCGACTACATGGGCTCCAAGACCTACACGGACCTGTTCTGGGGCGCCACGGACGAGAACCCGTCCGGCATCGGCATCCCGACCTACGTCTTCATGGTCTTCCAGATGACGTTCGCCGTCATCACGGTCGCCCTGATCAGCGGTGCGATCGCCGACCGGGCCAAGTTCGCCGGCTGGCTGCTGTTCGCGTTCGGCTGGGCCACGCTCGTCTACTTCCCCGTCGCCCACAACGTGTGGGGCGGCGGCTGGATCTTCCAGAAGCTGCACCCGCTCGACTTCGCCGGTGGCACCGCCGTCCACATCAACGCCGGTGCGGCAGCGCTCGGCGTGGCGCTGGTCCTCGGCAAGCGCATCGGCTGGCCGCGGGAGAGCATGAAGCCGCACAACGTGCCGTTCGTCGCCCTCGGCGCCGGTCTGCTGTGGTTCGGCTGGTTCGGCTTCAACGCGGGCTCCGAGCTCACGGTCGACGGCGTGACCGGCCTCGCGTTCGTCAACACCCAGGTCGCGACCGCCGCAGCGGTGCTCGGCTGGGTCATCGTCGAGTGGATCCGTGACCGGAAGCCGACCCTGGTCGGTGCCTCGTCCGGCGCCATCGCCGGTCTGGTCGCGATCACCCCCGCCTGTGGCTTCATCGACTCGTGGGCCGCGGTCCTGCTCGGCCTGGCCGCCGGTATCGTCTGCGCCCTCGCGGTGAGCCTCAAGTACCGCTTCGGCTTCGACGACTCGCTCGACGTCGTGGGCGTCCACTTCGTCGGCGGCTGGCTCGGCTCCCTGGCGCTGGGCTTCTTCGCCAACTCGGACATCAACTCGGCGATCACCGACGTCGTCGGCGCCAAGGACGGCCTGTTCTTCGGCGGCGGCGCGGCCCAGCTGGGCGCGCAGGCCGGTGCGAGCGCCATCGTGACGGTCTACTCCTTCGCGATCGCCTTCGTCCTCGCCTTCATCATCGAGAAGACGATCGGGTTCCGGGTCAGCGCGGAGGCCGAGGTCGAGGGCATCGACATCTCGGAGCACGCGGAGAGTGGTTACGATCTCCACAACCCGGGTGGTGGCGGCGGCTCGACCAGCGCCTTCGCCATGGCGGGGATCGGTGGAGGCGCAAGTGCACCGGCGGCACCGGCGGCGCCGGCCCCGGTGGAAAAAGTTGTCGGTTAGCGTCGAGGGATGACGGAGGGAATGGGCATGAAGCTGGTGACCGCGGTCATCAAGCCGTATCAGCTCGACGCGGTGAAAGAGGCCCTGCACGCGCTTGGCGTGGCCGGCCTGACCGTGAGCGAGGTTCAGGGATACGGGCGTCAGAAGGGCCACACCGAGGTCTACCGCGGTGCGGAGTACACGGTGGAGTTCGTCCCGAAGATCCGCGTCGAGATCGTCACCGACGAGCTGGACTTCGAGAAGGTCGTGGACGCCATCGTCACCGCCGCCCGCACCGGCAAGATCGGTGACGGCAAGGTCTGGGTCACCTCGGTCGACGAGGTCATCCGGGTCCGCACCGGCGAGCGCGGCCTCGACGCGCTGTAGCCGGCACACGTGACGCAACTTCCGGCGCCCGCCCCGGTTCTTTCCACCGGGGCGGGCGCCGCCGCGCGAGCCTCGCGCTCGGCGGCCCTCGACTCCTGGCTCGCGGATGTCTACACGTCGGCGGGCGGTGCCGCTGAAGGCGCCGCGCTGGTCGCCGTCGGCGGCCTCGGCCGCCGCGAATGCGCCCCGCGCAGCGACCTCGATCTCGTCCTGCTCCACTCCGCCGGGGCCGCCGGGGCCGCCGGGGCCGCGGACGAGGTCGGCACGCGGATGTGGTACCAGATCTGGGACGCCAAGTTCGCGCTCGACCACTCCACCCGGACCCCCGAGCAGGCCCTGGAGCTGGCCCAGAAAGACCTGAAGGTGGCGCTCGGGCTGCTCGACGCCCGGCTCGTCGCCGGCGACGGCCGCCTGCTGGACCGCCTGCACGCCGACGCCGTCGCGCAGTGGCGGCGCGAGGCCCGGCACCTGCTGCCCGCGCTGCGCGCGCTCACCCAGGCCCGCTGGGACGCCCACGGCGAGCTGGCCTTCCTGCTCGAAGGCGACGTCAAGGAGTCCCGGGGCGGCCTGCGCGACGTGGGCGTGCTGCGCGGCATCGGCTTCGCCGGCGTCGCCGACGGTCCCCGGCCGGCGGTTCGCGGCGCGTACCGCACCCTCCTCGACGTCCGCGACGCGCTGCACGCCGTGCGGGGGCGCCGCGTCGACCGGCTGCTCGCCCAGGACCGCGACGAGGTCGCCGAGCTGCTCGACCTCGGCGACCGTGACGAGGTGCTGCGGCGCATCGCGGAGGCGGCCCGCACCATCGCCTACGCCAGCGACGACGCCTGGCGCGCGGTCGAGCGCTGGTCCTCGCCGGCAACCCGCGGCCACGCCGGGCGCCGTCCCCTCGCCCGAGACGTCGTCGAGCAGCACGGCGAGGTCGTCCTCGCGCGGGCGGCCGTGACGCCGCGGCCCGACCCGTCGCTGCCGCTGCGCGTCGCCGCCGCCGCGGCCCGCGCCGACCTGCCGATCGCGCACGCGACGCTGGAGTGGCTCGGCCAGTTCGCCGCGCCGATGCCGCAGCCGTGGCCGGCGCCGGCCCGCGACGCCCTGCTCACGCTCCTGGGCAGCGGCCCGTCGATGATCTCGATCTGGGAGGCGTGCGACCGGTACGGGCTGGTCGTGAACTGGCTGCCCGAGTGGGCCCGGATCCGCAGCCTGCCCCAGCACAACCCGGTGCACCTGTTCACCGTCGACCGGCACCTGGTCGAGACCGCCCGGCACGCCGCGAAGCTGTCCCGCGACGTCGACCGCCCCGACCTGCTGGTGCTCTGCGGCCTGCTGCACGACATCGGCAAGGGCCTGCCCGGCGACCACAGCACCGTCGGCGCGCCGATCGCCGCCGACATCGCCGCCCGCCTCGGCCTGCCGCCCATCGACGTCGACCTGGTCGAGAGGGTCGTCCGGCTGCACCTGCTGCTGCCGGACACGGCGACCCGCCGCGACCTCAGCGACCCGCGGACGATCGCCGGGGTCGCCGGGGCCGTCGGCGACCACTCGACCCTGGCCGTGCTGCACTCGCTCGCCCGCGCCGACGCCGCCGCGACCGGGCCCGCCGCCTGGTCCGACTGGAAGGGCCGGCTCATCACCGAGCTGGTCCGGCACGTCGAGCGGGCCCTGGACACCGGGGTGGTCGCGGCGCCGCCGTCGCCGGCCGCCGCGCTGCCCGTCGCCGGCAAGCTGCCCGCGGTGCACGTCGACACCGACGTCGTGTCGGTGACCGCGCAGGACCGGCGCGGGCTGCTCGCCGCGGTGGCCGGCTGCCTGTCGCTGCACCGCCTCGACGTGGTGGCCGCCGACACGGTCAGCACGGGTGACCTGGCCAGGATGGTCTGCGCCGTCCAGCCGCGGTACGGCGGGGAGGTCGACCGGGAGGCGGTCGCCAGCGACCTGCGCCGCGCCGTGCTGGGCGAGCTGCCCGTCGCCGAGCGGCTCGCGGCCCGGGAGCGCTCCGCCAGGCAGCGCAACACCGTCCCGCCGCGCGTGGTGTGGCAGCCGGCGAGCGCCGCCACCGCCGCCACCGTCCTGGAGCTGCGCGCATCCGACACGCCGGGGCTGCTCTTCCGGGTCGCGCACGCCCTGGAGGACGTCGGCGCCGACGTGCGCTCGGCCCGCATCTCGACCCTCGGCGGCGAGGTCGTCGACGCCTTCTACCTGGCCGGGGAGCTGTCCGCGGACGACCGCGCCCGGGTGGCGGACGCGGTGCTGCAGGCGGCGACGCCCGGGTAGCGTCGGTTACCCTTTGCAGCAGCGCCTACCTCGAGGACGGATTCGTCGTGTTTGACACCCTGAGTGATCGGCTCTCCGGCATCTTCACGAAGCTGAAGGGCAAGGGTCGGCTCACCGAGGCGGATGTCGACGCCACCGCGCGGGAGATCCGCCTCGCGCTGCTCGAGGCCGACGTCGCGCTGCCGGTGGTGAAGGACTTCATCGCCCGGCTCAAGGAGCGCGCCCGCGGCGCCGAGGTGTCCAAGGCCCTCAACCCGGCCCAGCAGGTCATCAAGATCGTCCACGAGGAGCTGGTCGCGACGCTCGGCGGCGAGGCGCGCCGGCTGCAGTTCGCCAAGACCGCGCCGACCGTGATCATGCTCGCCGGCCTCCAGGGCTCCGGCAAGACCACCCTGGCGGGCAAGCTCGCCCGCTGGCTCAAGGCGCAGGGCCACCAGCCGCTGCTCGTCGCCTGTGACCTCCAGCGCCCCAATGCCGTCAACCAGCTGCAGGTCCTCGGTGGCCGGGCCGGCGTCGAGGTCTACGCGCCGCAGCCGGGCAACGGCGTCGGCGACCCGGTCAGCGTCGCCCGCGAGTCGATCGAGCACGCCCGCCGCCAGATGCGCGACATCGTGATCGTCGACACCGCCGGCCGGCTCGGCATCGACGCCGAGATGATGCAGCAGGCCGCCGACATCCGCGACGCCGTCGACCCCGACGAGGTCATCTTCGTCATCGACGCGATGATCGGTCAGGACGCGGTCACCACCGCCCAGGCCTTCCGCGACGGCGTCGGCATCACCGGAGTCGTGCTGTCCAAGCTCGACGGCGACGCCCGCGGTGGTGCGGCGCTCTCCGTCCGCCACGTCACCGGCCAGCCGATCATGTTCGCGTCGACCGGTGAGAAGCTCGAGGACTTCGACGTCTTCCACCCCGACCGGATGGCCTCGCGCATCCTCGGCATGGGTGACGTGCTCACGCTCATCGAGCAGGCCGAGGCCGCCTTCGAGGACGACCAGAAGGAGCGGATGGCCGCCAAGCTCATGGGCGGCGAGACGTTCACCCTGGAGGACTTCCTCGAGCAGCTGCAGGCCGTGCGGCGGATGGGCCCGATCGCCAACGTGCTGGCCATGATGCCGGGCATGGGGCAGATGAAGGACCAGATCGCCGAGATCGACGACAAGCACTTCGACAAGGTGACGGCGATCATCCGCTCGATGACCCCCGGCGAGCGCACCAACCCCAAGATCCTCAACGCGTCGCGCCGGGTGCGCATCGCCAACGGCTCCGGCGTTACCGTCACCGACGTCAACCAGCTGCTCAACCGCTTCGCCGACGCGCAGAAGATGATGAAGCAGATGAGCGGCATGATGGGCATGCCCGGCACGCGCCGCAAGGCCACCAAGTCGCCGAAGAACAAGCGCAAGGGCGGCAAGAGCGGCGGTGGCGGCGCCCGCCAGCCCCGGCTCGGCGGCGGCGTGCCGCAGCTGCCGCCCGGCTTCGACCCGGCGGCCATGGACCCGAATGCGGCGGGGCTGCCGGCCGGCTTCAAGCTGCCGAAGCTCGACTTCTCGAAGCTGCAGAAGCGTGACGGACAGTCCTGAGGCGCTGCACGTCCGGGGCGTTCTCCTCCCGGACGACACGCAGACCGACATCTGGCTCGTCGGCGACCGGGTGACGCTGTCACCCGTGCCGGGTGCCGTGACCGTCGCCGACGGCGGCTTCGTGTTGCCGGGGCTCGTCGACGCGCACTGCCACCTGGGCATCGCGCCGGGCGGGCACCCGTCCGCCGGCGTCGCCGCCGCCCGGGAGCTGGCGCTGGTCGACCGTGCCGCGGGCGTGCTCGCGATCCGTGACGCGGGGTCGCCCATCCCGTACCCGATGCTCGACGACGACCCGGAGATGCCCCGGCTGGCCAGGGCGGGCCGGCACGTGGCGCCGCCGAAGCGCTACCTGCGCGACATCGGCGTCGAGGTCGGCGCAGCGTCGCTCGCCGAGGAGGTCACCCGGCAGGCCGGGCTCGGCAATGGCTGGGTGAAGCTCGTCGGCGACTGGATCGACCGGGGCGTCGGCGACCTCGCCCCAGCCTGGGACCTGGACGCGATGGCCGGCGCGGTCGCCGCCGCGCACGCCGCCGGTGCCCGCGTGGCCGTCCACACGTTCGCCGAGGAGTCCGTCGCGGCGCTGGTCCGCGCGGGCGTCGACTCCGTCGAGCACGGCACCGGCCTGTCGCTCGACGACATCGATCTCATGGCTCAGCAGCGGACCGCGCTCGTCCCGACGATGATCAACATCGCGACCTTCGGCGGGATCGCCGCGACCGCCTCCGCCAAGTTCCCGGCGTACGCCCAGCACATGCTCGACCTGAGGGACCGTTTCCCATCGGTGGTGCGGGCGGCGCACGAGGCGGGAGTGCCGATCTACGTCGGCAGTGACGCCGGTGGCGGCATCGCCCACGGGCTCGCCGCCCAGGAGATGCTGCTGCTGCACCGCGAGGCCGGCATGCCGTCGCTCGACGTGCTGCGGGCCGGCTCCTGGGGTGCCCGCGAGTGGCTGGGCTTCCCGGGCCTCGTCGAAGGCGGCCTCGCCGACCTGGTGGTCTACGACGGCGACCCGCGCGCCGACCTCACGGAGCTGCTCCGGCCCCGCCGGATCGTCCTCAAGGGCCGGGTCGTCAGGTGACGCTGAGCCCCGGGCGGGCCGTGCTGCACCGGCATTTCGCCCGTGACACGCTCGTCTGGGCGCCGCTGGCCAGGGTCGTCGCCGACGACGAGCTCGGGCTGCGCCTGTGGATGGCGACCGGCAGCCCGCTCATCCGCGAGGTCACCACCGACGGCCGGGGGCCGCGGGACATGCCCTTCGCCGAGTGGGTGCTCGCGCCGAAGAAGATCATCCAGGATGTGTACCGGGGGCCGAGCACACTCAAGTTCAACCCGCGTGGCGCCGCGTACTCGGTGTGGTGGCTGTTCGACCCCGCCGGTCGCTTCCGGGCCTGGTACGTCAACCTGGAGGAGCCGTCCGTCACGTGGGACGACGGCGCCGTGGCCGGCATCGACCTGACCGACCAGGACCTGGACATCTGGGTCTGGCCCGACCGGCGCTGGGACTGGAAGGACGAGGACGAGCTCAACGAGCGCCTCGCCTTCCCCGAGCACTACTGGGTGGGCGACGCCGAGGCGGTCTGGGAGCAGGGACGGCAGGTCGTGCCGGCGATCGAGGCCGGCGCGTGGCCCTTCGACGGCACCTGGACCGACTTCCGGCCGCCGGCCGGCTGGAGCATCCCCCCGCCCGTCGCTGAGGGCTGGGACCGACCGAGGGAGCGTCGTTGAGCGTTCAGCGGGGGCCGACCGACGCAGCGCCGTCGAGCGTCAGGTTCACGCCCGGGCAGGTCATCGTGCACCGCAACGTGCGCCTGGGCCGGATCGGCTGGGTCCGGCCGGCCCGGGTCGTCTCCGACGACGAGCGCGGCCTGCTGCTGTGGGTCGCCCGGGGCACCCCGGTGGTCAACGAGGTCTCCGGCGACGGCTTCGGCATGCGCACGATGCCCTTCGCCGAGTTCGTGACCCGGGGCACGGCGCTGAAGCACGGCACCTGGGACGGGCCCGGCGTGCTCAAGCTGCACCGGCCCGGCGACCCGGCGCACTCGGTCTGGTGGTTCCACGACGAGCGGGACCGCTTCAAGAACTGGTACGTCAACCTGGAGCGCCCGGCGGTCCGCTGGAGCGACGAGGGCGGCGCGTCCGGCGTCGACGTCACCGACTGGGACCTCGACATCGTGGCGGCTCCGGACCGGACCTGGCACTGGAAGGACGAGGAGGAGTTCCTGGAGCGCCTCGCCCTGCCGGAGCACTACTGGGTGCCCGACGAGGCCTTCGTGCGGGCCGAGGGTGAGCGGGTCGTGAAGGAGATCGAGGCGGGCGAGTTCCCGTTCGACGGCACGTGGACCGACTTCACCCCGCCGGCGAACTGGACGGTCCCGGATCTTCCGCAGGGTTGGGACCGCGGTTTTTGCGGTGGGTAGCGGGTCTGGCACAATGGATTGCTGGTATCAGGTTTCGCGTCGAGCCCTCTAACCCGGCGTCGGGTCCTTTCCATCAGAGCAGCCGAAGGCGCCAATCCCCACGGTGTCCGGACGTTCGCTCGGCTTCCACACAGATCCAGGAGCGAGCAACCAAGTGGCCGTCAAGATCCGGCTCCTGCGGATGGGCAAGATCCGCAACCCGCAGTACCGCATCGTCATCGCCGACTCGCGCACCAAGCGTGACGGTCGGGCGATCGAGTTCGTCGGGCTCTACCACCCGAAGGAGGAGCCCTCGCGCATCGAGGTCAACTCCGAGCGCGTCCAGCACTGGCTGTCGGTCGGCGCGCAGCCGAGCGAGGCCGTGCGGGCGATCCTCTCCAAGACCGGTGACTGGCAGAAGTTCAAGGGTCTGCCCGCGCCGGCCGAGCCGCTGAAGGTCAAGGCCGCCGCGCCGGACCGCCGCGCCACCTACGAGGCCGAGGCGCAGGTCGCCGCCGGTCTCGCCGAGGCGCCGAAGGCGAAGAAGGCCGAGCCGAAGAAGAAGTCCGAGGCTCCGGCGGCCGAGGCCCCGGCCGAGGCCCCGGCCGCGCAGGCTGAGGAGCAGACCGGTGCCGGCGCCGGCGCGGAGGCCTGACGTGTTGCGCCCCGCGCTGGAGCACCTGGTCAAGGGCATCGTCGACAACCCTGACGATGTCCGCGTCCGCATGGTCGACTCCCGTCGCGGTCAGCGCCTCGAGGTCCGGGTCAACCCGGAGGACCTCGGCACGGTGATCGGTCGCGGTGGTCGCACCGCGAAGGCGCTGCGCCAGGTGATCACGTCGATCGGTGGTCGCGGCGTCCGCGTCGAGATCGTCGACGCGTACTGATCCATGTTCCTCGTCGTCGGTCAGATATTCCGTGCGCACGGCGTCCGCGGCGAGGTCGTCGTGGACATCCGCACGGATGATCCGGCAGATCGTTTCGCCGTCGGGTCGGTCCTGGTGACCGACTCGACGGCGGTCCGGCATCTGCAGAAGGTCCCGGCCGGTGCCTGGCGCCCGCCGGCGACCCTCACCGTCGAGTCGGTCCGCCCGCACCAGGGCCGGCTGCTCGTCGTGTTCGAGGGCATCTACGACCGTAACCTCGCCGAGGACATGCGCGGCGTGCTGCTCTGCGTCGACAGCGCCGACATCCCCGCCCCGACGGACCCCGACGAGTTCAACGACCACGACCTCGTCGGTCTCTCGATCGTCGACGCGGCGGGGGAGAAGGTCGGCGAGCTGCTGCGCATCGACCACGCCCCGGCGCACGACCTGCTCGTCGTGCGGCTGGTCGACGGGCGGACCGGCCTCGTGCCGTTCGTCCGCGAGATCGTGCCCGAGGTCGACGTGCCGGGTGGGCGGATCGTCATCACCCCGCCGGAAGGCCTCTTCGACCTATGAGGGTCGACGTCGTCACGATCTTCCCGGAGTATCTCGCCCCGCTCGACCTGTCGCTCATCGGCAAGGCCCGCCGCACCGGGATCCTCGAGCTCGCCGTGCACGACCTGCGGACCTGGACGCACGACGTGCACCGCACCGTCGACGACACGCCGTATGGCGGAGGTCCGGGCATGGTGATGCGGCCCGAGCCGTGGGGGCAGTGCTTCGACGACCTCGCGTCGCCTTCCACGCATCTCGTCGTTCCCACGCCCGCCGGTGCGCCGTTCACACAGGACCTCGCACGCGCGTTTTCTTCGGACGCGCACCTTCTGTTTGCCTGTGGGCGATATGAGGGGATCGACCAGCGGGTGATCGACCACGCGGCCACCCGGATGCGGGTGAGCGAGGTCTCGCTCGGCGACTACGTCCTGTTCGGCGGCGAGGTCGCCGTGCTGGTCGTCATGGAGGCGGTGACCCGGCTGCTGCCGGGCGTGCTCGGCAACGCCGACTCCCTGGTGGAGGAGTCACACTCCGCCGGTGTACTGGAAGCGCCCATGTACACGAAGCCGCCGACCTGGCGGGGGCTGGACGTGCCCGAGGTGCTGCGCTCCGGCGACCATGGCAAGATCGCCCGCTGGCGGCGCGAGGAGGGGCTGCGGCGCACCGCCGCGCAGCGTCCGGACCTGCTCTCGCATCTTGAGGGGACCGGATTTCAGATTCCGGGTGTCGATGTGGCAAAGTAGTGGGGTTGCTGCGGGCCGACGGCTGCGCACCTCCTGATCATCTTTACGTTCGCGCGCCATGGATTCGGGCGTGCCTTGAGTGACGAGGAACTGCCGCGATGAACACGCTGGACGCGCTCGACGCAATGTCGCAGCGGACCGATCTCCCGAGCTTCCGCGCCGGTGACACCGTCAAGGTGCACGCGCGGGTCGTCGAGGGCAACCGGTCCCGGGTCCAGGTCTTCCAGGGCGTCGTGATCCGTCGCCAGGGCGACGGCCTGCGCGAGACCTTCTCGGTCCGGAAGGTGAGCTTCGGCGTCGGCGTCGAGCGCACCTACCCGGTCAACAGCCCCGCCGTCGACCGGATCGAGGTCGTCACCCGCGGTGACGTGCGCCGGGCCAAGCTCTACTACCTGCGCGACCTCCGTGGCAAGAAGGCCAAGATCAAGGAGAAGCGCGAGACCAAGGTCGGCTGAGCCGCACCCTGATCGACTTCCGACGAGGAGGACCCGTCCACGGGCCCTCCTCGTCGTCGTTCGCCTGAAGCTCGCTTTCCGGTCAACCGGCGCCGGGCTCCCCATTTTGGTCTTGTGCCTCTAGGCTGACGCCGATGGCAAGCGACTACGGCCGCGATGGTTACGACGATCGCGGCGATGACATACACCCACGCCGCCGCCCCCTGGATCAGGAGGGCGGGGAGCGTGGGCGTCCTGGTTTCGGCGGCAACACCTACCCGGAGCACGACTACTGGGGCCAGACGCAGGCGGGGCAGTCCCAGCAGGCGTTCGACGCCTGGGGGCGGCACCGTGGTGGTGACCCGGACCGGGATGATCAGCGCGGCGGTGACTGGAACCGGCCCGCCCGGTCCTGGGACGACGACCCGCACGGCGACCGCGGTCGCGACTCCGGCCGGGGCCGGTGGGACCGCGACGAGCCGCCGGTCGTGCGCGACCGCGCGTTCGAGGACCGGGGCTACGCCGACCAGGGCTACGGCGACCGTGGGCGCGACGGCGGGGGCTATGACGACCGCGGCTATGACCAGCGGGGCCGCGACGACCGCGGCCATGACGCGCAGGGTTACGACACGCGCGGCTACAACCGCCGCGGCTACGACGACCGTGGCTATGACGACCGTGGGTACGACGACCGCGACGGCTACGACGACCGCCGCTCCGGCGAGCAGGGCTCGTACCGGGGCCGGGGCGCGTCCGCCGGCCGCCGCGGCGCCTACGACGACGACAGCTCCGCCGCCTCGTGGAGCAGCAAGGTCCGCAAGAAGCGCAAGAACATGCCGCTGTGGCAGGAGCTGCCGCTGCTGCTGATCGTCGCGTTCTGCCTGGCGGTGCTCATCCGCACGTTCCTCGTGCAGGCGTTCTTCATCCCGTCCGGCTCGATGGAGAACACCCTCCTCGTCGGCGACCGGGTGCTGGTCAACAAGGTGCTCTACGACGTCCGCGAGCCTCAGCGCGGCGAGGTCGTCGTGTTCGAGGGCCCGGCCAACTGGGCGCCGGAGAACCAGGTCGACAAGGACGCCGGCTTCTTCGCCGAGCTCGGCCGCACGGTCGGCGACCTGGTCGGCTTCAGCCAGCCCGGCGAGAAGGACTTCATCAAACGGGTCATCGGCCTGCCCGGCGACACCGTCTCCTGCTGCGACGTGCAGGGCCGCGTCTTCGTCAACGGCTACCCGCTGGACGAGTCCGCGTATGTCTACGAGGACTCACCCCTGGACGCCACCCCCAACCCGAAGCAGTGCACGGCGCGCCGCTTCGGCCCGATCAAGGTCGAGCCGGGGCAGATGTTCGTGATGGGCGACCACCGCGGCGTCTCGCAGGACTCCCGCTGCCAGGGGCAGGTGCCGATCGACAACGTCATCGGCCGGGCCTTCGTCATCCTGTGGCCGAGCGGGCGGTGGGCCTGGCTGCCGGTGCCGGACACATTCAAGAACGTGCCGAAGAGCGCTTCGGCCTCGGTCGGCCCGCGGGTCACCAGAACGCCTGATTTACCTTTGGTGCCCGATATGGTGCTTGCACCACTCGCGGTGACTCTCACGGTTTCGACCCGTTCGGCGCGTCAGGAGCGGTTGAGACGTCGCCAATGGTGACGAGCACGTACCCTTCAGGGCGTGATTGACGAGCAGACCAAGCGCCCCAACACGTTTTGGCGCGAGTTGCCAGTGCTGCTGGGCGTGGCGATCATCGTCGCCGTCGTGGTGCGGGCATTCGTCCTTCAGACGTTCTACATCCCGTCCGAGTCGATGGAGAACACCCTCCTCATCCGCGACCGCGTGCTCGTCAACAAGCTCGTCTACGACTTCCGCTCCCCGCACCGGGGTGAGGTGATCGTCTTCGAGGCGCCCGCGTCGTGGCGCAACGACCCGTCCGAGGAGGACTTCATCAAGCGGGTCATCGCGACCGGCGGCGACCACGTCGTGTGCTGCGACGACAAGCAGCGGATCACCATCAACGGCAAGGCCCTCGACGAGACCTACATCTACGCCGACGAGAACGGGCTGCAGGATCTCCCCAGCGAGGAGCAGTTCGACGTCACGGTGCCGGCCGGGCGGCTGTGGGTGATGGGCGACCACCGGTCGAGATCGGGCGACTCGCGGTACAACTTCGTCCGGTACAAGGACCCCGTCCAGGCGACGATCCCCGAGGACAACGTCGTGGGCAGGGCGTTCGTGGTGTTCTGGCCCTTCTCCAGGGCGAAATGGCTCAGCGTGCCGGAGACCTTCGACAAGGTGCCGGCGCCGACTGCGAAGTGAGACGTCGTAATCTCGTCGTATGACCCACGACGGGGGACACATCGACCGCCGGGCCGCGCGGGTGCTCCTGCTCGACCCGGACGGCCGCGTGCTCATGCTGCACGGGTGGGACCCCGCGCGCCCGTCTCACACGTACTGGTTCACCGTGGGCGGCGGCGTGGAGCCGGGCGAGACGCTGCTGGACGCCGCCGTGCGGGAGCTGTTCGAGGAGACCGGGCTGCTGTTCGCGGCGGCGGACCTGGTCGGCCCGGTGCGCAGCGACACGGTGTCGTTCCCGTTCGACGGTTCGTGGTTCTCGCAGGAGCAGTCGTTCTTCGTGGCCCGTGCTGTTTCCACGGCGGTCGACCTGTCCCGGCTCAACGAGGTGGAGCAGGGCTGCATCGACGAGGCCCGGTGGTGGTCCGTCGACGCGCTGTCCAGCTCGGGCGAGCGCTTCTACCCGCCGGACCTGCCGTCCCTGCTGCGGGAGGTGGCGTGATGCTGGCGCCTCCCCGCACCGTCGTGCACCGTGCCGCCGGGCTGTGGGCCCTGGAGCGGGCGCTGCAGCGGCGCGGCTTCGAGCGGGTCGCCGGCGCTGACGAGGCCGGCCGGGGCGCCTGCGCCGGGCCGCTCGTGGTTGCCGCGGTCATCCTCCCGCAGGGCCGCCGCGGCGAGATCGACGAGCTCAACGACTCGAAGCTGCTCACCGCCGCCGCCCGGGAGCGGATCTACGACGAGGTCGTCGCCCGGGCCCTCGCCTGGTCCGTGGTGATCATCCCGCCGGGTGAGATCGACCGCCGGGGGCTGCACGTGTCCAACCTTGCCGGCATGCGGCGCGCCTTGGCCGGCCTCGCCGAGCGCCCCGACTACGCCCTCACCGACGGCTTCCGGGTCGACGGGCTCGGCACGCCCGGCCTCGCCGTGTGGAAGGGTGACCAGGTCGCCGCCTGTGTGGCGGCGGCGAGCGTGGTGGCGAAGGTCACCCGGGACCGGATCATGCGGGGGCTGCACGCCACGCACCCTGAATACGGCTTCGACGAGCACAAAGGGTATTGCACGCCGGTGCACCAGGCGGCGCTCGTTGCGCACGGGCCGTGCACCGAGCATCGTTTCTCCTACGCGAACGTGGCGGCGGTGGGGCAGCGGAGGCAAAGGCGCGGTAACGTCGGCGTGGCGCCCGGCGTGGCCGCGACGGTGCCGGCGCAAGTGGGCGACAATGTGGCTATGGAAGGCGGACCGCGATGAGCGCCGAGGATCTCGAGAAGTACGAAACCGAGATGGAGCTCCAGCTCTACCGGGAGTATCGCGACATCGTCCGCCAGTTCTCGTACGTGGTGGAGACCGAGCGCCGGTTCTACCTGGCCAACCAGGTCGATCTGCACGTGCGCAACTCCGACGGCGAGGTCTACTTCGAGGTCGAGATGCACGACGCGTGGGTCTGGGACATGTATCGTCCTGCCCGGTTCGTGAAGAACGTCCGGGTGATGACCTTCAAGGACGTCAACGTCGAGGAGCTGGAGAAGCCCGACATCTCGCTGCCCGACAACGGCTTCGGAGGCTGACGCTGCCCGCCCGCTTGTCCACAAGGCCTCTGTTGTCCACAGGTCGGTGGGCCGGCGGGTGAGGGGGCGGGTGGGATCGGCATAGCTTCGTCGCATGCCGTTCCGCTTCTTGGCGCTGGTACTGGTAGCGCTGTCGTTCGCTGTTCCCGCTGTCGCCCCTGGCGCTCCCGCGCGTGCCGCACCGGCGGTGCCCGACGGTGGCCCGGGGGCGTTTCGCTGGCCGCTGGGGCCGCCGGTGGCGGTGGTCCGCCGGTTCGAGCCGCCACCCGGACCGTATGGTGCCGGACATCGCGGCGTGGATCTGCGCGGCTCCCCGGACGCCGTGGTGCACAGCGCGGGCCCCGGGGTGGTCGCGTTCGCCGGGATGGTCGCCGGGCGGCCGGTGGTGAGCGTGTCGCACCCGGGCGGGCTGCGCACGACCTACGAGCCCGTGGACCCCTCCGTGAAGGCCGGCACCGTCGTCTCCGCCGGCACCCCGCTCGGCACGCTGCGGCCCGGCCACGCCGGCTGCCCGGCGGCCGCCTGCCTGCACTGGGGGCTGCGCTCCGGGGAGGTGTATCTCGACCCGCTGACGCTGCTGCGCCGCGGCCGGGTCCGGCTCCTGCCGCGCTAGCGGCGCAGCAGCTTGGGCAGGCCCTCCACGAGGCGCTGGAAGTCGTCCTCGCGGTTGTAGACCTGCGCCGACAGCCGCAGGTAGCCGCGGCCGCGCCAGGCGGCGAGCCCGACCTCGGTGGCGAGCTCGTCGGAGATCCTGCGGCGCAGGGCGGTGGCCGCCGCCGGCTCCGTCACCGCGCCCTGGGGCAGCGGCACGACGGTCATCGGCAGCCCGGTCCGCGGCGGCACGGCCTCGCCGAGGGCCTCGGCGAGCAGTGCCTGGCCGTGCTCGGCGAGCGCGGTGTTGTGCCGGTGCACCGCGTCGAGGCCGAGGGAGCGCAGCACGAAGAGGCCCGTCGGCGCGGCGAGCCACGGCGTGTAGTCGCGCGCGCCCAGCCACTCCAGGCTGTCGGGGAAGCCGGCGTCCTGGTTCCAGGACACGACCAGCGACTGGAGCCGCCCCCGCCAGCGCGGCGCCACCGACAGCAGTGCCGTGCCGCGGGGTGCGTAGGCCCACTTGTGCAGGTTGCCGACCCAGAAGTCGGCGCCGATGCCGGCGACCGGGTCGGGCAGGATGCCGGGCGCGTGCGCCGCGTCGACCAGGACCGCGGCCCGCTCGCCGGCGCGGCCGCGGACCGCCTCGACGATCCTGCGGACCGGCAGGACCCGCGCGGTCGCCGCGGTGATGTGGTCGACGACCACCAGCCGCGTCCTGCCGGTGACGGCGTCGAGGACCGCCTCGACCGCGGCGTCGTCGTCGGGGGCGAGCGGCATGCGGGCCACCCTCCGGCTCGCGCCGGTCCGGCGGCAGAAGGCGTCCACGGCGAGGTCGACGGCGCCGTAGCCGTGGTCGGTGGTGACGATCTCGTCGCCGCTGCCGAGGCTCCCGCCGTCGTCGCCGTCGCCGCCATCGCCGCCGCCGAGCGCGGCGAGGACCGTGGACGTGCCGGTCGTGGCGTTGTCGACGAGGGCCGTCAGGTCGGGGTCGGCGCCGACGAACGCGGCGAGGTGCCGGCGCACGTGCGCGATGCGCTCCTCCAGGCCGACGCTGAAGAACCGTGGCGGGTTGGCCTCGACCTCGTCGCGCAGCCGCTGCTGGGCCCGCTGCACCGGGATCGGCACCAGGCCGAAGGAGCCGTGGTTGAGCTGCGCGACCGCCGCGTCGTTGGAGAACAGCAGGCGTGCGCCGGGAATCGGCTCCGGAGCGGACATATCCACGATCTTAAGGTCCTGCGCCGCCCTTCCGGGTCGCGTTGCCGGAGTCAGGCGCGGGGGTGGGCCTGCTCGTACGCGGACCGGAGCCGCTCGATCGACACGTGGGTGTAGATCTGGGTGCTGGCCAGCGAGGCGTGCCCCAGCAGCTCCTGCACCGAGCGCAGGTCGGCGCCGCCCTCGAGCAGGTGGGTCGCGGCGGAGTGGCGCAGGTCGTGCGGGGAGGTGTGCGGCAGGCCGGTCGCCCTGGCGTGCCCGTCGACGAGGCGCCGGGCGGCCGCGGGCTGCAGGCGGCCGCCGCGCGCGCCGAGGAGCAGCGCCGCGCCGCTCGCGGGGCCGGCGAGGGCCGGGCGGCCGCTGCGCAGCCACTCGGTCAGCGCCTGCTCGGCGGGCAGCCCGTAGGGCACCGCGCGTTCCTTGTCACCCTTGCCGATGACCCGCACGACGCGGCGCATCCGGTCGACGTCGCCGACGTCCAGGCCGCACAGCTCGCTGACCCGGATGCCGGTGGCGTACAGCAGCTCCAGCACCAGCCGGTCGCGCAGCCCCACGGCGTCGTCGCGGCCCGCGGGGGCGGTCACGAGCGTCTCGGCCTGGTCGGCGCGCAGCACGGTCGGCAGGTCGCGGTGCGCCTTCGGGCTGGCGAGGCGCTGGCCCGGGTCGGTGGCGAGCAGGCCCTCGCGGTGGGCCCAGGCGGTGAACGTCCGCGCGGCGGCGGCGTGCCTGGCCAGGCTGGCACGGGCGGCGCCGGCCGCGCGCCGGCGGGCGAGCCAGCCGCGCAGCACCGCCAGCGTCAGCTCGCCCGGGGCGGTCGCGCCAGCGCGGGAGGCGTGGTCGAGCAGGGAGACGACGTCGCCGACGTACGCGCGGACGGTGTGCTCGGAGCGGTTGCGCTCGGCGGCGAGGTGGCGGGCGAAGTCGTCGACCGCCGTGCGCATGCCGTCCGGTAGCGCTTCGTGCTGCTCCGCGACGCCGGTCGTCTGCGGCGGAGCTGGTCTTCTCGTCATTTGCGACGGAGTTGGTCTTCGAGGAACCGCTCGATCAGGCCCCGGACGACCGCCGCCATCGTGAAACCGTGCTCGGCGCACCAGGCGCGCAGCTCGGCGTGCCGCTCGGTCGGCAGGCGAAACGTGACGAGCTGGCTCTCCTCGCCCACCGGCAGGGCGCCGCCGAGGGCGTTGTTCAGCACGCCGGCGCGCATCTCGACGGCTGCGGCGAGCAGGTTGCCGCCGCCGACCTGGGCCGGCGTGCCGCGGTCGAGGAGCCAGACGGTGATCTCCTGGCGGGTTGGGGCGGGGAGCGTCTCGAGCAGCTCCACGAGCTTGTCGGCAGGGGCAGTCATGCCACCAACGATAGTGCCCGCTATCGCTGTGCGATATCGCCTTGAGTTCTTTGACTCCGTCAGGAAAATCGTTGACTATGTCAATTATGACTGTCGCGGCCGTACGGGAGTTCAACCGCTACTACACGAACCTCATCGGGGTGCTGCGGGCCGGCCTGCACGACTCCGCATACTCGCTGGCCGAGGTGCGGGTGCTGTACGAGCTGGCCGTGGACAGCGCGCACGACACGGCCGAGCTGCGGCGGCTGCTCGACATCGACGCCGGGTACCTGAGCCGGATCCTCGGCAGGCTGGAGGCCGACGGGCTCGTCGCGCGGTCCCGGTCCGCATCGGACGCGCGCCGCCGCCACATCGAGCTGACGCCGGCCGGGCGGGAGGCGTTCGCGGCGCTGGACGCGCGCTCCGAGGAGCAGATCGCCGGGCTGCTCGCCTCCGTCGGCGAGGTCGACCGGCGGCGGCTGGTCGGCGCGATGGACACGATCCGGTCGGTGTTCGAGGGCGTCCTGCCGCCGCGCGCCGTGGTCCTGCGGCCGCCGCTGCCCGGCGACCTGGGCTGGGTCGTGCAGCGCCACGGCGCGCTCTACGCCGCGGAGTACGGGCTGGACGCCACCTTCGAGGCGCTGGTGGCCCGCATCGTCGCCGACTACGCGGCCTTGCACGACCCGCGGACCGAGGCGGGGTGGATCGCCGAGGTCGACGGCGCTCCCGTCGGGTCGATCTTCTGCGTACGGGCGGACGAGGGCGTGGCGAAGCTCCGGCTTCTGTTCGTGGAGCCGGCGGCGCGGGGGATGGGCGTCGGCGGCACGCTGGTGGACGAGTGCGTGCGGTTCGCGCGCCGGGCCGGGTACCGGGAGATGGTGCTCTACACGCAGGACGTGCTGCTCGCCGCCCGGCGCATCTACCAGCGGGCCGGGTTCGTGCTGGAGAGCGCCGCCCCGGCGTTCGTGTACGGCGTGGACGTCGCCGAGGAGCAGTGGCGCCTGTCGCTGTGACGTTCACGTTTTCCACAGGCGGCCCGTTGTCCACAGGTTGCCCGCTCGCGTCGCGCCCCGTTTCGCGAAACGCGGCAGGCTCCCCACATGACCAACACCAACCAGATCGTGGGCCGCTTCGGCGAGCGCCTGGCCGTGCGGCACCTCATCGCCCGTGGCCTCGTCCCCCTCGACCGCAACTGGCGCTGCCCGTCCGGTGAGATCGACGTGGTCGCCCGCGATGGGCCGGTGCTGGTGTTCGTCGAGGTGAAGACCCGCCGGGGCGCCAAGTTCGGGGCGCCGGCGGAGGCGGTCAGCGCGGACAAGGCCCGCCGCGTGCGCCGGCTCGCCGCCCGCTGGCTGGCCACGCACGGCGCCGGCGACCGGCGGCAGGTCCGCTTCGACGTGGTGGCCGTCCTGCTCGGCGCCGACACCGTCGGCGTGCGGCACCTCCGCGGGGTCTTCTGATGGGCTACGCGAAGATCCGCTCCGTCGCCCTGCAAGGGGTGGCCGGGCAGGTGATCGTGGTCGAGGCCGACGTCGCGCCCGGGCTGCCGAGCCTCGTCGTGTCGGGCCTGCCCGACGCCGCGCTCACCGAGGCCCGCGACCGCATCCGGGCCGCCGTGCACAACTCCGGGGCCACCTGGCCGCAGCAGCGCATCACGGTCAACCTGTTGCCCGCCCACGTGCGCAAGCACGGCTCCGGGTTCGACACCGCCATGGCGCTCGCCGTGCTCGCCGCCGGCGCCGACCTGCCGACGCGCCTGCTGGTCGACGCGGTCATCCTCGGCGAGCTCGGCCTCGACGGCACCCTCCGGCCCGTCCGCGGGGTGCTGCCCGCCGTGCTCGCCGCCAGCCGCGCCGGCGCCGGCCTCGTCGTCGTCCCACCCGGCAACGTCGACGAGGCGCGGCTCGTGCCCGACGTGCGGGTCCGCGCCGCCGACTGCCTCGGCCGCATCATCGGCTTCGTCCACGGCACCGAGACGCTGCTCGACCCGCCCACGCAGCCGCCACCGGCGCAGCGCCCGCCGGCCGACCTCGCCGACGTCCTCGGCCAGGAGCGCGGCCGCCGAGCCATCGAGCTGGCCGCCGCCGGCCGGCACCACCTGGCGATGTTCGGCCCGCCCGGCGCCGGCAAGACGCTGCTCGCCCAGCGGCTGCCCGGCATCCTGCCCGAGCTCACCGAGCGGGAGTCCATCGAGGTCACGGCGCTGCACTCGGTCGCCGGCGAGCTGCCTGCCGGCGCCGGCCTGATCCGCCGGGCGCCGCTGCAGGCGCCGCACCACACGTCCTCGATCGCGGCGCTCGTCGGCGGCGGCTCCGGCATCGCCAAGCCCGGCGCGATCAGCCTCGCCCATCACGGGGTGCTGTTCCTCGACGAGTGCGCCGAGTTCCAGGCCAGCGCCCTCAATGCCCTGCGTGAGCCGCTGGAGCACGGTGAGGTGCGGCTGCGCCGGGTCCACGGCGAGACGGTCTATCCCGCCAGGGCCCAGCTGGTCCTCGCCGCCAACCCGTGCCCGTGCGCGAGGCCCGGCGGCGACGCCATGTGCCAGTGCCCGCCGGGGGTGCGCGTCCGGTACCGGTCCAGGCTCTCCGGCCCGCTGCTGGACCGGGTCGACCTCCAGGTCGACGTGGTGGCGGTGCGCGCGGCGGCGCTCTTCGGCACCGAGCCGGCCGAGTCGTCCGCGACCGTCGCGGCACGGGTCGTGCGGGCGCGGCAGGCGGCGGCGAGCCGGTGGGCGCCGCACGCCCGGTCCAACGGGGAGGTCCCCGCCGCCGTCCTGCGCGACCGGCGCTTCCGGCTGCCGCGCGCCGTGCTGCACCCGCTGGCCACCGCGATGGACCGCGGCCAGCTGTCGGCCCGGGGCATGGACCGCGCGACCCGCGTCGCGTGGACCGTCGCCGACCTCGACGGCCGTGACCGCCCCACCATCGGCGATGTCCACGAAGCCCTCGAGATGCGGTCAAGGAGAGGCCGATGAGCACCATCGACCGGGCGGCGCGGCTGGCGCTGGCCCATCTGGTGGAGCCCGGCAGCCGGGAGCTCGGGCTGCTGGTGCGGGCTGTCGGGGCGCCGGAGGCGCTTGTCATGGTGCTGCACGGGCACGGCGTCACCGAGGCGCTCGCCGGCGCGGTCCACGCCCGCCTCGACGCCACCCTGCTCGACGCGCGCACCGGCTCCGCCGACGCGTGGGCCGAGCGGGTCGCGCTCACCCTGGCCGGCGAGATGACCGAGCGGGCGGGCCGGCTCGGCGCTCGCATGGTCACCGCCGTCGACGAGGAGTGGCTCACCGCGCTCGACGACCTCACCCGGGTCAGCCGCGACGGCGCCGACGCGCTCCGCCGCGACACCGACCCGCCGCTGTGCCTGTGGCTGCGCGGGCCCGTCCGGCTGGAGGAGGCGCTGGAGCGGTCGGTGTCCGTGGTCGGTGCCCGGGCCATCACCCACTATGGCGAGTTCGTCGCGTCGGAGCTCGCCTTCGGCCTGGCGGAGCGCGGCTGGGCGGTGGTCTCCGGCGGCGCGCTCGGCGTCGACGTCACCGCCCACCGGGGCGCCCTCGCCGCCGGTGGGGTGACCTGCGCGGTGCTCGCCTGCGGCATCGACCAGGTCTACCCGGTCTCCAACGCGGCCGTGTTCGAGCGCATCACCGAGGAGGGGCTCCTGCTGACCGAGTGGCCGCCGGGCACCCGGCCGCACAAGACCAGGTTCCTGACCCGCAACCGGGTCATCGCCGCCGCCACCCGCGGCACCGTGATGGTCGAGGCCGGCTCCCGCAGCGGCGCCCGCAACACGCTGTCCTATGCCCGCCGCCTGGAGCGCTCCGCCATGGTCGTCCCCGGCCCGATCACCTCGGCGATGTCGGTCGGCTGCCACGTCGAGCTCCGCACCCCCGGCACCGTCCTCGTCACCCGCGTCGACGAGATCGTCGAGGAGGTCGGCCGGCTCGGGGAGCTCGCCGACCCCATCCACGGCGACGAGCGCCCCGAGGACGCCCTGGACGCCACCCAGGCCAGGGTCCTCGACGCGGTGGCCCCTCGCGCCGCCCGCTCGGCGGAGGAGATCGCCGCCATCGCGGGCGTCGCCACCCGCGCCGCCCGCCGGACCCTTCCCGTTCTGGAGCAGCACGGCTTCGTCGTCAGCACCGAAGCCGGCTACCGCCTCGCTCCGAAGGCCCGCTCGTGACAGCATCCCCGACCCGGCACGCCGTCAGCCGGCCGTCCTTGCCACCGCGCACGCCGGCCGCGTCCGCACTGGTGCGCCCCCGAGCAGTGGCCAGACCGCCCCCGAGCAGTGGCCAGACCGCCCCCGCGGAAGGAGCGCCGGGCCGCCCGGGATGCCCTGCCTGGGTTGCGGACGCCTGGCCCGCAGCCCTGGCCCGCAGCCCTGGCCCGCAGCCCTGGCCCGCAGCCCTGGCCCGCAGCCCTGGCCCGCAGCCCTGGCCCGCAGCCCTGGCCCCCGGCCGTCGCCGATTCGCCCCGCGCCTCCGGGCGACGTCACGTCCGGGCGACGTCACGTCCGGGCGGCGTTGCGTTCGGGCGGCGTTGCGGCTGGGCGGCGTTGCCCCCGGGCGGCGTTGCGGTTGGGCGGCGTCGCGTCCTGCGGGGTCGAGTCTGGGCGGGGGTCGGGTCCGGGGTTGTCGTGTCCGGGTTGTCGTGTCAGGCGGGGGCGGGTCTGGGTCGGGTTGCGTCTGGGCGGCTCGTGTCCGGGGGCGTCGTGTCTGGCGGCGTCGGCAGCCAGATGTGTTCTCTGATCAGTCGGGTCGGCCGGGTTCGTGGATGTTCAGCGCTCTGGGCGTGGTGCTGTGCCGCTTGTCGAACGGCTGCTGTGGCCGCCCACACCCACGATCATGTGACGGGGGCGGGGGTCAGAGGCGGCGGAGGCGGGTGATGGCTTCCTCGATGACCTCGTCGCGCTTGCAGAAGGCGAACCGGATGATGTGGCGGCCGGCGGCGGCGTCGTCGTAGAAGACCTGGGTGGGCACGGCGACGACGCCGCAGCGGTCGGGCAGGGCGAGGCAGAAGTCGACGCCGTCGGTGCCGCCGAGGGGGGTGATGTCGGCGGTGACGAAGTAGGTGCCCTCCGAGCGGAGGACGGCGAAGCCGGCGGCGGTCAGGCCCTCGCAGAGGCGGTCGCGCTTGCGCTGGAGGTCGTCGCGAAACTGCTCGTAGTAGGAGGGCGGGGAGTTCAGGGCCACGGCGATCGCGGGCTGGAGGGGGCCGGCGTTGACGAAGGTGAGGAACTGCTTGACGCGCAGGGCGGCGGAGACCAGGTCGCGGGGGCCGCAGATCCAGCCGATCTTCCAGCCGGTGCAGGAGAAGGTCTTGCCGGCGGAGGAGATCTGCAGCGTGCGGGCGCGCATGCCGGGCAGGGACGCGATCGGCACGTGGGGGGCGTCGGCGTCGGTGAAGACCAGGTGCTCGTAGACCTCGTCGGTGACGGCGACCGCGTCGAACTCCTCGCAGAGGGCGGCGATCTGCGCCAGCTCGTCGGGGGTGAAGACCTTGCCGGTCGGGTTGTGGGGGGAGTTGAGCAGGACGAGCCGGGTGCGGGGGCCGAAGGCGGCGCGCAGCTCCGCCGGGTCGAAGGCGTAGCCGCCGTCGTGGGCGCGCAGGGTCACCGGGCGGCGGACCGCGCCGGCGAGGGCGATGGAGGCGGCGTAGGAGTCGTAGTAGGGCTCGAAGCAGACGACCTCGTCGCCGGGCTCGCAGAGGGCGAGGATGGTGGCGGCGATCGCCTCGGTCGCGCCGGCCGTGACGATGATCTCTCCGTCGGGGTCGTAGTCCAGGCCCCAGAACGCCTTCTGGTGGGCCGAGATCGCCGCGCGGAGCTCGGGGACGCCGGGGCCCGGCGGGTACTGGTTGCGGCCGGAGCGGAGGGCCTCGGCGGCGGCGTCGAGCATGGCGGTGGGGCCGTCGGTGTCGGGAAAGCCCTGGCCGAGGTTGACCGCGCCGGTGCGGACCGCGAGTGCCGACATCTCGGCGAAGATGGTCGTGCCGAAGGGGCGCATCCGGGCGACGAGTTGATCACGCGAGGCGTCAGTCACCCACCGAGTATGCGACGCCGGTCACTGCTGGAGTTGCCCAGGACCGTCACCGGCGGATATCCGGCAGTGCACCGGAGTGGCGGGGATCATCCGGACCGCCTACCGTGACGGACCGTGGATGGACGCCGGAACTACTCCCCGGACCCGGATGCGGAGCCCCGCTGGTACCCGGACGACCGTGGATACGACGAGCCTGGCCGCGGCGAGCGCCGCGACGACCGCCGGGAAGACCGGTCGCGCGACGACCGGGGCTACGGGGACGACCGCGGCTACACGCCGACGCGGTACGCCGACGAGCGCGAGTACGACGACGGCTACCGGGTCCCGGAGCCGCGCAGCGCGTCCCGCGGTTACGGCGGCGACTCCCTGCCGTACGGCGACAGCCCGAGCGGGCAGTTCAGCGCCCCGCTCCCGCCGGCTCCCGAGCACCCCGACGCCGCCGAGTCGGTCTCCAGGTCGCGGCGCTCCGAGGCGATCGACCGCAGCGCGCTGCAGCGGCCGGTGTCAGGCGGTGCGCCGAGCGCGCCCGTGAGTGCTCTGTCGTCGCCCGTGGTGACGGTGCCCACGGTGCCGGCGCCTCCGGCGGCGCCGCAGGGCGGGTACGGCCAGCAGGCTCAGCAGAGCCAGCAGGACGCGTTCGCGGCGCCGACGACCCTGACCGCGGCGATCCCGCCGCCGTCGGCAGCGCCCGCGGCCGCTGCCGCTGCCGCGGAGCCGGGCGGTGCGGTGTACCGGTCGAAGCGGCCGGGGCTGGCCGTCGTGCTGGTGCTGCTCACGATCGTCTTCGAGGTGCCGGTGCTGCGGTTGTTCCTGACCGCGATGACCGCCGACAAGATCGAGGCCACCGGCACGCTTGCGAGCATCTTCATGATCCTTGGGCTGCCGATGTTCGCCCTCGGCCTGTACGGGCTGATCGGTGGCGCCGCGGCCGCCGCCTCGGGGGCGCGGGCCTGGCTGCGCACGCCGCTGGCGTACCTGCCGATCGCGGTGCTGCTGTTCATCGCCGCGGCCCTGTCCACCTGACCGGCCGCGCCGTTCCCGCGTGACGAGCCGCGGCCGGTCCAAGTGACCAGCCGCGGCCTGTCCACCGGACGAGTCGCAGCCCTGTCCACGTGACGAGCCACGGCCGGTCCACGTGACCAGCCTCGGCCTGTCCACCGGACGCGCCGCGGCTTGCGCACGTGACCAGCCTCGGCTTGTCCAGCCCGACGGGCTGCGGCCCTGCCCACGTGACGAGCCGACGACCGGCTGACCGGCGAGCGCTGAACCGGCGACCGAGGCCCTCCGCCGCGGTGGGCGGACGAGGCCCTGCCGGGTGACGGATCGGCCTGGTCGGCGCGGCAGCCGGGGGCGGATTCGTGGGTCGGCGGCGACTGCGCGTACACTTCCGGACGGCGACCGTGCACGCACGGTCGACCTCGCGCGCCCTCCCGCAGCCCGCCGCTTTCTCGCGCCGGGCCAGAAATCAGGGCGGCGGCCGCCCTGGTCCCGATCCGCAGCCACGCGCTGGGTCGGGTGAGACGGCCGACGACCGGGCGCCAGGACGGCGGACCGACCGGACCGCCGTGGAAACCAGGATCGAAAGGATCCCACGAACATGGCTGTGACCATGCGTCAGCTGCTGGAAAGCGGCGTGCACTTCGGACACCAGACCCGCCGTTGGAACCCGAAGATGAAGCGCTTCATCTTCACGGAGCGCAACGGTATCTACATCATCGACCTGCGCCAGACGCTGGACTACATCGACAAGGCCTACGACTACATCCGCAACACCGTCGCCGAGGGTGGCTCGGTGCTGTTCGTGGGCACGAAGAAGCAGGCGCAGGAGGCGATCGCCGAGCAGGCGACGCGTGTCGGTCAGCCGTACGTCAACCACCGCTGGCTGGGTGGCATGCTGACCAACTTCCAGACCGTCTACAAGCGGCTGCAGCGGATGAAGGAGCTCGAGTCCCTCGACCTCACCGGCACCGCGCAGGGCTACACGAAGAAGGAGACCCTGCAGCTGTCGCGCGAGCAGACCAAGCTGAGCCGCACGCTCGGTGGTCTGCGCGACATGCAGAAGCTCCCGTCGGCGATCTGGGTCATCGACACCAAGAAGGAGCACATCGCGGTTGACGAGGCCCGCAAGCTGGGTATCCCGGTCATCGCCGTGCTCGACACCAACTGCGACCCCGACGAGGTCGACTTCCCGATCCCGGGCAACGACGACGCCATCCGCTCCGCCGCCCTGCTGACCCGCGTGGTCGCGGACGCGGTCGCGGACGGTCTCATCGCCCGGTCGGGCCGCGCCACCCGTGCCGACCAGAAGCCCGAGCCGGGCGTCGTGGCCGGCGACGAGCCGCTCGCTGAGTGGGAGCGTGAGCTGCTCGAGGGTGCCAAGCCCGACGACGCCGCTCCCGCCGCCGAACCCACCCAGGCCTGACACGAGCCGTCAAGGCGAACTCAAGCGAGAGAGAGTCATGTCCAACTTCACCGCCGCGGATGTCAAGCGACTCCGCGATCTGACCGGCTCCGGCATGATGGACTGCAAGAAGGCGCTCGAGGAGGCCGAGGGCGACTTCGACAAGGCCGTCGAGCTGCTGCGTATCAAGGGTGCGAAGGACGTCGGCAAGCGCGCCGGCCGCACCACGGCCAACGGCCTGGTCGCCCACGTCGGCTCGGGTCTGGTCGAGATCAACTGTGAGACCGACTTCGTCGCCAAGAACGAGGCGTTCGTCGAGCTCGGCCAGAAGCTGGCCAAGCACATCGACGAGACCAAGCCGGCCGACGTCGAGGCCCTGCTGGGCTCGAAGCTCGGCGACAGCACGGTGGCCGAGCTGATCCAGACCGAGTCGGCGCGCATCGGCGAGAAGCTCGTCATCAACCGCCTCGCGGTCCTGGGCTCGCCGGTCGCGATCTACATGCACCGCAAGAGCCCGGACCTGCCCCCGCAGGTCGGCGTCGCGGTCGAGTTCACCGGCAAGGACGACGAGGCTGCCCTCGCCGACGCGCGTGGCGTCGCGATGCAGATCGCGGCCATGCGGCCGAAGTACCTGACCCGCGAGGACGTCCCGGCCGACACGGTCGAGTCCGAGCGCCGCATCGCCGAGCAGACCGCTCGCGAGGAGGGCAAGCCGGAAGGCGCCCTGCCGAAGATCATCGAGGGCCGGGTCAACGGCTTCTTCAAGGACTTCGTCCTCATCGAGCAGGCGTCGGTCAGCGACAACAAGAAGACCGTCAAGCAGGTGCTGGCCGAAGCCGGCATCGAGGTGACACGGTTCGTCCACTTCGAGGTCGGCCAGGCCTGATAGCAGGGCGCGGAGGGGGTCACGGAATCCACACTGGATGCCGGGACCCCCTCGTCATATCCCCTTCCAGCGGCAGAACGGACACGGAGAGGTTGCCCAGATGACGCACACCGCTGTGGAAGCGGCAAGGCAGGCATTGACGCCGGCCCCGATCGGGGTGCGACGCGTCGTGCTGAAGCTCTCCGGCGAGGTGTTCGGCGGTGGCGCCGTCGGCGTCGACCCGAACGTGGTGCGGCACATGGCCCGCCAGATCGCGGCCGTGGTCCGCCGCGGTGTCCAGGTGGCCGTCGTCGTCGGTGGCGGCAACTTCTTCCGGGGCGCCGAGCTGTCCCGGGCCGGCATGGACCGGTCCCGCGCGGACTACATGGGCATGCTCGGCACCGTCATGAACTGCCTCGCGCTGCAGGACTTCCTGGAGAAGGAAGGCATCGACACGCGGGTGCAGAGCGCGATCAGCATGGCGCAGGTCGCGGAGCCGTACATCCCGCGCCGCGCGATCCGGCACATGGAGAAGGGGCGGGTCGTGATCTTCGGCGCCGGCGCCGGCATGCCGTACTTCTCGACCGACACCGTCGCCGTGCAGCGCGCCCTGGAGATCCACGCGCACACGGTCCTGATGAGCAAGAACGGCGTCGACGGTGTGTACACGGCCGACCCCCGTACCGACCCGACGGCCCGCAAACTCGACAGCCTGACGTTCGCCGATGCCCTGCTGCAGGGCCTGCGGGTCGTCGACCAGACCGCGTTCAGCCTCTGCCAGGAAAACGCGCTGCCGATGCTCGTGTTCGGCGCCGAGGGGGAGGACAGCGTGGCTCGCGCGTTGAGTGGTGAGAGGATCGGCACGCTCATCACCGCTGAGCCCATCCCGGACCGAGGAGGAAAGACCACGTGATCGAAGAAGCTCTCTTCGAGGCCGAAGAGAAGATGGAGCGCGCGATCGAGCACGCCAAGGAGGAGTTCGCGGTCATCAGGACCGGCCGAGCGACCCCGGCGATGTTCGGCAAGGTGATGGTCGACTACTACGGCACGCCCACCCCGCTGCCGCAGATGTCGTCGATCGCCATCCCGGAGCCTCGTATGGCGATCATCAAGCCGTACGACGCCTCGGTGATCGGTGCGATGGAGAAGGCGATCCGCGACTCGGACCTCGGGGTCAACCCCAACAACGAGGGCACGCAGATCCGGATCAACCTCCCGCAGATGACCGAGGAGCGGCGCCGCGAGATGATCAAGATCGCGCGGCACAAGGCCGAGGACGCCCGGGTCGCCGTGCGCAACGTGCGCCGCAAGGCGAAGGAAGAGCTCGACCGCATCGTCAAGGACGGCGAGGCGGGCGAGGACGACGGGCGCCGCGGCGAGAAGGAGCTCGACGACCTGACGCACAGGTTCGTCGCCCAGATCGACGAGCTGCTCAAGCACAAGGAATCAGAGCTCCTCGAGGTCTGATGACGCCCCCCGGTAACCCTTCGACCAGGGCGCGGCACGTTGATGCCGCGCCCGAGGCGTCTATGCCAAACGAACAAGTGCCGGCCGGCGAGAAACCCAAGCGCCGTGCCGGCCGCAACCTTCCCGCCGCGATCGGTGTCGGCGTGGGCCTGGGCGGCGCGGTCATCGCCTCGCTCTTCGTGTGGATCCCGGCGTTCCTCGGTCTGGTGGTGCTCGCCGTCCTGGTCGGCATCTGGGAGATGGTCCGGGCCGTCAGCGTCAACAAGGCGAGGCCGCCGCTCGCACCGCTGCTCGTCGGCGGGTCGGCCATGGTGGTGCTCGCCTGGTTCGGCGGCGCCGAGGTCCTGCCGGTCGGCCTGCTCCTGACGCTGCTGGCGGTGTTCGTGTGGCGGTTCGCCGGCGGTCCCCGCGACTACCAGCGGGACGTCACGGCCGGTGCCCTGATCGCGGTGTACGTGCCGTTCCTCGGCGCCTTCGCGGCGCTGCTCGCGCACCCCGGCAAGGACGTCTCCGACGGCGCGGTGCGGGTCCTGGTGACGATCGTCGCCGTGGTGCTGTCCGACACGGGTGGATATGTGACCGGTGTCTTCCTCGGCAAGCACCCGATGGCACCTTCCGTCAGCCCGGCGAAGTCGTGGGAGGGCTTCGCGGGGTCGGTCGTGTGGACCGGTGCCGGCAGCGCGGTGGCGATTCCGCTGCTCCTGTCCGACGCCGTCTGGTGGCACGGGGTCGTCTTCGGGGTCGCGGTCGCGGCCGCGTCGGTGCTCGGTGACCTCGGCGAGTCGCTGATCAAGCGCGACCTGGGCGTCAAGGACATGAGCAACCTGCTACCGGGTCACGGTGGGCTCATGGACCGGCTGGACTCGATCCTGCTCGCCCTGCCGACCGCGTACGCCGTTCTGGCGTTCCTGGTGCCCCCGTCCTAGTGCCCTTGGCCAGCGGTACTGAAGATCACGCGACTCGGCATGGGACACTTGAAGACGTCATGACACAGCTTCCCGTTCTGAACCTCGAATCCACCGCGACCGGCACGACGAGTGACGGCCGCCGGGCGACCATGCCACCGCGTCACCTGGCCGACCTCGATCTCGCCGGGCGCCGGGCCGCCGTCGCCGAGCTGGGGGAGCAGGCGTTCCGCGCGGGGCAGGTGTCGGCGCACTACTTCGGCCGGCTGGTCCGCGACCCCGCCGACATGACGGACCTTCCCGCCAGGAGCAGGGACGCGATCGCGGAAGCGCTGCTGCCGCGCCTGCTGCACCCCGTACATGAGAAAGCCACCGACGACGGGGCGACCCGCAAGACGTTGTGGCGGCTTCACGACGGCTCCCTCGTCGAGAGCGTCCTCATGGGATATCCAGACCGCGTGACGGTGTGCGTGTCGAGCCAGGCGGGCTGCGGGATGGCGTGCCCGTTCTGCGCCACCGGCCAGGCCGGGCTCACCCGCAACCTCTCCACCGCGGAGATCGTCGACCAGGTCGTCTGGTTCGCCGGGATGGCCGCCCGCGGGGTCCTGCCCGGCAGCCCGGACCGGCTGTCGCGGGTCGTGTTCATGGGCATGGGCGAGCCCCTCGCCAACTACAACCGGGTCGTCGCGGCGGTCCGCAGGCTCACCGACCCCGCCCCGGAAGGGCTCGGGCTCTCCCAGCGGCACATCACCGTGTCCACCGTCGGGCTGGTCCCGGCGATGCGCCGGTTGACGCAGGAGGGGCTGTCGGTGACGCTTGCGCTGTCGCTGCACGCACCCGATGATGATCTGCGCGACACGCTCGTGCCGGTCAACCAACGTTGGAAGGTCGCCGAAGTGCTTGATGCCGCGTGGGAGTATGCGGCTCGCACTGGTCGGCGCGTGTCCATTGAATACGCAATGATCCGGGATGTGAACGACCACCCGTGGCGGGCGGATTTGCTCGGCCGGCTCTTGTCCGGCCGTCTCGCGCATGTCAATCTCATCCCGCTCAATCCGACACCCGGGAGTAAGTGGGACGCTAGTCCCAAGCCGGTGGAGCGAGAGTTCGTCCGGCGCCTCCGGGCGGCAGGGGTCGCGACCACGGTGCGCGACACCCGCGGCCGGGAGATCGACGGGGCCTGCGGGCAGCTTGCCGCCTCAAACGGTGGCAAGGTGGGAGAGCGTGAAACAGGCTTGCTAGCACGGCGAGCGAACGAGGAGACACAGTGAGTCAGGGTCAACGGTTCCGGCGCCGTGCGCTGCGGCGGGGATACAAGGTCGACGAGGTCGACTCGTTCCTCGACCGGGTCGAGGCCACCCTCTCCGGTGACCCGATGGGCGCGCCGGTGAGCGCTCAGGAGGTCCACGATGTGGTCTTCCGGGTGCGCTTCGGCGGATATGACGAGTGGCAGGTGGACCTGCACCTCGACCGGGTCGAGCGCCAGCTGGCCGAGCTGGAGGAGCGCGGCGGCGGTGGCTTCGGCCGCGCCCTCGACTCCCGCGGCGGCGAGATGCGCAGCGGCGAGATGCGCATGGCCCCCGAGCGGATGCCCGAGCGCATGCAGCCCGAGCGCATGGGCCCGCCCCCGATGGAGCGGATGCAGCCCGAGCGCATGGGCCCCCCGCCCATGGAGCGCATGCAGCCGGAGCGGATGGGTCCGCCCCCGATGGAGCGGATGCAGCCCGAGCGGATGGGTCCCCCGCCGATGGCGCCGCCGCCGCCCCTGCCGCCGCGGCCGGCCCCCGCTCCCGCCGGCCCGCCCCGCGACCCGAACTACGGCCGTTACGACGAGCCCACGTACGGTGGCGCCTTCGACGACGACCGGGGCTACGAGGCGCCGCGCCAGCCGCGCGCGGACATGACCGCCGAGATCCGCATGGACCGCGACCGGCCCGAGCCGGCGACCTACGGCGGCGCGCCCGACCGTGACCGCGACCCGTATGGCGGCGGCCCCGACCGCGACCCGTACGGCGAGCCCTACGGCGGCCCGCCCCAGGGCGCGCCGGTGCAGCACCAGTCGACCGAGGTGGCCCGCATCGACCAGCTGCGCCGCACGTTCCAGCTGCGCCGCTTCGGCAGCGGCTACGACCGCGCGCAGGTCGACCGGCTGTTCGAGGGCGTCATGGCGTCGCTGTCCGGCCGTGGCGGCCCGCTCACCGACGGTGACCTCGACCCGTCGCACTTCAACCTGGTGCCCGGCGGCTACTTCGAGGCGGAGGTCGACGCCGCCCTCAAGGAGGTCCGTGACCTCGTGATGCGCCGCCGCTGAGCGCAGACGCGAAAAGGCGCACCGGTGCTTCCGGTGCGCCTTTGCCGCATGTACGACCAGCGACTACCGAAGGCCGTTCCGGCGCAGCACCCAGTCCCCGACGAGGGCGAGCACCAGTACACCGGCGGTCGCGATCAACCAGATGTCCTCGACCCGGCCCTTGTGGTTGCCGACCAGCATCCCGAGGATGAGCAGCACGGTGACGGCAGCACCGAAGCGGGCGGCCCGCGGGTGTCCCGGCTTGTGCTGGTCGGGAGAGGTCACAGGCTCGTGCTCGGCCACGACGCGTCCTTTCGCTGCAGGTGTGCTTCGCGACAAAGTCTGGCATGCGGCACCCGGACCGACGGTTGCGGGTCGGTCGGGTAGCGTCGGAGCGGCATGCCAGTTGTAGTTCGAGGGAGGAACGCGGTGCGGATCACCGGGACGGGACACGCCAGCCTGCGCATCGACACCGATGCCGGCAGCATCCTCTGTGACCCGTGGGTCAACCCGGCGTACTTCGCGTCGTGGTTCCCGTTCCCCGACAACTCCCTGCTCGACTGGGAGACGCTCGGCGACTGCGACTACCTCTACGTGTCCCACCTGCACCGGGACCACTTCGACGCGGAGCACCTGAAGCGCTTCGTGTCGAAGAAGGCGACGGTGCTGCTGCCCGAGTTCCCCACGTCGGAGATGCGCGACGAGCTCGAGGCGCTCGGCTTCACCAGGTTCCTGGAGACGAAGAGCGACCACGTCCACGAGCTCGACGGCGGCCTGAAGATCATGATCCAGGCGCTCACCTCGCCGACCGACGGGCCGATCGGTGACTCCTCGCTGTGGGTCGAGCACAACGGCGTCCGCATCCTCAACCAGAACGACGCCCGCCCGACCGACCTCACCACGTATGCCGAGCTCGGCCACGTGCACGCGCACCTGCTCCAGTTCTCCGGCGCCATCTGGTACCCGATGGTCTACGACCTGCCGCAGGCCGCGAAGACCGCGTTCGGCAAGCAGAAGCGCGACCGGCAGTTCGACCGGACCTTCCGGTACATCGACGACCTCAAGGCCTCGCACGTGGTGCCCATCGCGGGGCCGCCGTGCTTCCTCGACGACGAGCTCTGGCAGTTCAACGACATCTTCGGTGACGAGGGCAACATCTTCCCCGACCAGTGGGTGTTCCAGCAGGAGTACGCCAAGCACGGCGGCACCAACTCCACGGTGCTGCTGCCCGGGTCGGTGATGACGGTGACCCCCGACTCGGTCTCCACCGTGCACCCGGTCGACGTGGAGGAGTTCTTCGCGCACAAGCGGGAGCACCTGGAGGAGATGCGTGACCGGAAGCGGCCGATCATCGAGGCCGCGAAGGCGTCCTGGCGGCACCCCGAGGTCGACGTGCTCAAGGAGATGAAGCGGCGCATCGAGCCGCTGCTCGACGAGTCCGTCTACCTCGCGAAGGGCGTCGGCGGCCCGGTCCGCTTCGACCTGGTGGGGTATGACGGCACCTCCGTCGAGTCGATCGTCGTGGACTTCCCGGGCAAGCAGGTCCGCCAGTACGCCGACGAGAAGGTCCGCTACCGCTTCCGCACCGAGCGCGCCCTCATCGAGCACCTCCTCTTCATCGAGGAGGTCGACTGGGTCAACTCGCTCTTCCTGTCCTGCCGCTTCACCGCCACCCGCATCGGCCAGTACAACGAGTTCGTCTACTCGTTCTTCAAGTGCCTGTCGGAGGAGCGCCTGCAGTACGCGGAGGGCTGGTTCGCCGAGCAGAAGCCCGACGCCGAGGACATCAAGCTGGGCGACTGGATCGTGCAGCGCCGGTGCCCGCACCTGAAGGCCGACCTGACCCGCTTCGGCATCGTCGACGGCAACACGCTCACCTGCCAGCTGCACGGCTGGAAGTTCGACCTGCCCAGCGGGCGCTGCCTGACGAGCGTGGGGCACGAGCTGCGCTCCCGTGCTGCCGGTGCTTCGGCGCCGGCTTCTGCTCCTGCTCCTGCTCCTGCTTCCGGGGACGGCGCTGCGGCGGAATTGTCGTAGGTCGGCGGTAGCCTCTGTTCGTGTTGGAGAAGGTTCGGAAGCTGCTCGCCAAGGCCGAGGATCCCGCGTGCACGCGGGAAGAGGCCGAGGCGCTGACCGCCAAGGCCGCCGAGCTCATCGGCAAGTACGGCATCGATCAGGCACTGCTCGCCGCCACCGACGGCCTGCGCCCGCAGACCGTCGGCAACCGGCTGGTCGAGCTGCACCCGCCGTATCTGCGCGAGAAGGCCCATCTCCTGCACGTGGTCGCCACCTCCCTGCGCTGCCGCTCGGTCCGCCTGCAGCACCGCACCCGCGACGGCCTGCGCATCTCCATGCACCTGTTCGGCTTCGAGTCCGACGTCGCCGGCGTCGAGCTGCTGTTCGCGTCCCTGCTCGTCCAGGCGGCCCGCGGCGTCCTCACCGAGCCCGTCCCGCCCGGCGAGCAGGTCGCCGCCTGGCGCCGCTCCTGGCTCATCGGCTTCGGCTCGGCGGTCGCCCACCGCTTCGCCGAGGCCGACGAGCGCAGCCGCGCCGCCACCCCCGACCAGCCGGGCATGGCCCTCGTCCTGGCCGACCGCGGCCGCGCCGTCGACGTGGCGGTCGACGAGCAGTATCCGGACCTGCGCACCGCCCGCCCCCGCCGCTTGACGGGCGGCGGCTTCGACGCGGGCAGCGCCGCCGGCCACCGCGCCGACCTCGGCAACCCCCGCGTTCCCACCGCCGCCCGCCAGCCCTTACCAGGCTGACCGCCCCACCCGGGACTCACCCGGGATCTCACCCCCACCGCCTGACCCGGCTCCGGCGTTCCCGCTCGGCGTGCTCGGCGTGCTCGGCGTGCTTGGGGTGCTCGGCGTGCTTGGGGTGCTGGCTGGGCGTGCTGGCTGGGCTCCTGGCCGCCAGCTGGGCGACTGGATCATGCAATGCCGGTGCCCGCACCTGAAGGCGGACTTGACCCGCTCCTGACCGCTCCCCGGCTGTCGCGGGGGTCGGCGGCGGCGTTCCCGTGTTCCGGTCGCTGTCTGTGGGTGTTCGCCTGACTTGCCCCGCGCCGGTCTGGGCTTGTCCACGGGTTGGCCGTCGCGGGTGGCAAGGAGGGGTCGTCTGCGCTGGGCCGTTGGCTGCGGTGGTGTGTTCGGCTGCCTGCGGGGTCGTCGGTGGAGACCTTCCCGTGTTCTGGCTGGTGTCCGTCGGTGTTGCCTGATTCGTCCCGCACCAGCCTGGGCCTGCCCACGGGGCTGAACGCCGCGGACGCCGAGGGGGGTTCGTCTGTGCGGCACCGTTGGCTGCGGTGTTGTCGTCGGCTGGTCGCAGAGCTGCCGGTGGCGGCAACCCCTGTGTCCCAGCTGGTGGCTGCCAGTCGCTCGCCTGGTTGGTCGCGTCAGCTTGGGCTTGTCCCGGGAGCGTCCGAGTCGGGGTATCCGTCGTGGCACGGCTGCTGGCTGCTCTCGGGTTCGCGGACTCCGGTCCGACCGCCGGGGGCGTCGTCGTTGGCTGGCCGGGCTGATCCTGGCTGGGGTCCGCGGTCATCGGGGAAGCGGCGTTGCTGCGCTGGTCTCGGCCGGGCGGCGGCGACCAAGCTATTCCCGGTCGGCTCGGAGTCCCGCTTCCGCAGCGGTGTCGAGGTGGCTCGTCTCGTGATCCCCGGATGGTTGTGGTGGTTCTGGCTGCCGGAATCGCTTGGGAGCAGGGGAGTCAGCGGGTGGGGGTGTTGAGCTGGTTGTGGGCGAAGGCATGGGGGTCGGTGTCGGGGTCGCGGTCGAGTTGTTCGTCGACGGGGACCCACTGGTCCTCGACGACGGGTTCGGGGACGCCGACGCGCAGGGCCTCCAGCTGGGCGCCGAAGGCGATCCCCAGGAACAGGGCGATCCCCGTCAGGTTCGCCCACAGGAGGAGGGCCATGATGCCGGTGAGGGCGCCGTAGGTGGCGCCGAAGGCGTCGCTGCTGCTGACGTAGAACGCCAGGAGGGCGCTGATGAGCCACCAGAAGGCGGTGGAGAGGGCGGCGCCGAAGAGGAGCCAGGAGAAGGCGGGCTGGCGGCGGCGCGGGGCGAAGCGGAAGATGGCGGCGACCGCGGTGACGACGAGGGCGACGCTGAAGGGCCAGCGCAGGAACTGCCAGACGGCGTCGACGGGGGCGCCCCAGGAGGGGTAGTGGGCGCGGACGGAGCGGCCGAGGTCGCCGCCGGCCACCAGCATGAGGAAGCCGGCCAGGGCGGGGATGCCGGCGCCGGCGGCGAGCAGGACCGCGCGGCCGTACTTGAGGTGGGCGGGGCGGTCGCGTTCGACGCCGTAGATGCGGTTGGCGCCGCGCTCGATCTGGGCCATGGCGGTGGTGAGGGCGACCATCCCGGTGAGCAGACCGGCGGTGAGGGCGAACTCGCCGATGTCCTCGGCGCGCTCGGAGTCGGCGAGCAGGTCGTGGACGAGCTGGTCGCTGGCGCCGGGGGTGAGGGCGAGGACGGTGTCCGCGACGACCTCGCCGCCCTCGGCGACGCCGAGCTTGCTGACAAGACCGGTGAGGGCGATCAGGAACGGCACGATCGCGAGGCAGAGCTGCAGCCCGAGGGCGCGCGCGTGGCTGAAGCCGTCGCCGTACCGGAAGCGCAGGAAGGCGTCGCGCAGCAGGCACCAGCCGCCGTGTCGCCGCAGCGTGTGCCAGGCGTCGTCGGCGGAGAGGTCGTCGCGGGACATCAGGCGCGTTTCGGGGACCTGCCGGGTGCTGCTCACGCGGGTTGATTTCCCGTCGCGGCGGAACCGAAAACTTGCCTATGATCGATGGGTACGGCGATGAGGCGGACGCATCCGCGCCTGACGAACGCATGGTGGTGCTACCGCTGAGCCGTTGCATCGAGGTCACGGCGGCATGCCGTGGCGAAGGTGTGGTGGCACCGCGACCGGCCCCATCGCCCACACCTCCGGGGAGCGGAGTCTCTCGGGAGGTGTCATGCATCGCATCCTGTCCAGCCAGCTTCCTCAGTACATCGGCGAAACGGTGAACGTCGCTGGCTGGGTCCATCGGCGGCGGCTGCTCGCCAAGGTCGCGTTCGTGGTCCTGCGCGACCGCGAAGGCCTGCTGCAGATCGTGTGCAAGGAGTCGGCGGTGCCGGCGGAGGAGCAGGTCGTCGCGGTGACGGGGCGGGTCGTCGCCAACGAGGCGGCGCCCGGCGGGGTGGAGCTGGTCGAGCCGGTGTTCACCGTGCTGGGGGAGGCCGAGCCGCCGCCCGTGGAGCTGTTCCGGCCGGAGCTCAACGCGTCGCTGCCGATGCTGCTGGACCACGCCGCCGTGACGTTGCGGCACCCGCAGCGCAAGAAGGTGTTCGCGGCGTCGGCGAAGGCGGTCGGCGCGTTCCGCCGGGCGCTGGACGAGCGGGGCTTCACCGAGGTGTTCACGCCGAAGATCGTCGGCAGCGCCACGGAGAGCGGCGCCAACGTGTTCGAGATCGACTACTTCGGCGCGAAGGCGTACCTGGCGCAGTCGCCGCAGTTCTACAAGCAGACCATGGTCGGTGTCTTCGAGCGGGTGTACGAGGTCGGCCCCGTCTTCCGGGCGGAGCCGCACGACACGTCCCGCCATCTGGCGACGTACACGTCCCTCGACGCCGAGCTGGGGTTCATCGAGAACCACCGCGACGTCATGGCCGTGCTCACCGAGGTGATCCGGGCGATGGTCGGCGCCGTGGAGGAGTTCGGGTTCCAGGCGGCGGTGCCGGCGCAGATCCCGGTGCTGCACTTCCAGGAGGCGCTCAAGATCGCGGGGGCACCGGAGGACGAGCCCGACCTCGCCCCGGAGCACGAGCGCGCGCTGGGGGAGTGGGCCGCGCGGGAGCACGGTTCGGACTTCCTCTACGTGGAGGGCTACCCGATGCGCAAGCGGCCCTTCTACACCCACCCCCAGCCGGGTGAGCCGCGCTGGTCCAACTCCTTCGACCTGCTGTTCCGGGGCCTTGAGCTGGTCACGGGCGGTCAGCGGCTGCACCGGCACGAGGACTACCTGGCGGCCCTGAACCACGACACGGGGTCGCTGGAGACGTACCTCGAGGCGTTCCGTCACGGCATGCCGCCGCACGGCGGGTTCGCGATCGGGCTGGAGCGGTTCATGGCCCGTCTGACCGGCGCTTCGAACGTCCGCGAGACCACGCTCTTCCCGCGTGACCTGCACCGAGTGGCTCCGTAATTCGATTGCTCGGTGGCAAGTGATGATCTATAATTGGTACATGTGTACTAACGGGGACGGCATCTGGGATTCACCGCGATGACGGTCGGTCGCGGGGGCGCACCACTGTGTGCCCCCGCGGCATCGGCACCCGGTCGGCCACCTCGACACGTGCACGCCTGAGACAATGGACGGGTGATCCCCCGCGAGATCGTCCTGCTGGGCTCGACCGGCTCGATCGGCACCCAAGCGATCGACATCGTCCGTCGTAATCCCGACAAGTTCCGAGTGGTCGCGATCGGCGCCGGCGGTGGCAACGTCCGCCTGCTCGCCGAGCAGGCGCTGGAGCTCGGCGTCGACGCGGTCGGCGTGGCGAAGGCCACCGCCGCGCAGGACCTGCAGCTCGCGTTCTACACCGAGGCCGCCCGCCGCGGCTGGGCGACCGGCGACTTCCGGCTGCCGAAGATCCTTGCCGGCCCCGACGCGATGACCGAGCTGGCGCATTGGCCGTGCGACATGGTCCTCAACGGGGTCGTCGGCTCGCTGGGCCTGGCCCCGACGCTCGCCGCCCTGCGCGCCGGGCGCATCCTGGCCCTGGCCAACAAGGAGTCCCTGGTCGCCGGTGGTCCGCTCGTACGAGCCGCCGCCCGGCCGGGCCAGATCGTCCCGGTCGACTCGGAGCACTCGGCCCTCGCACAGGGGCTGCGGGGCGGCGCGGCCAAGGAGGTCCGGCGCCTGATCCTGACCGCGTCGGGCGGTGCGTTCCGCGGCCGGACCCGCGAGCAGCTCGTCGGGGTCACCCCGCAGGAGGCGCTCGCCCACCCGACCTGGGACATGGGCCCGGTCGTCACGATCAACAGCGCCACGCTCGTCAACAAGGGCCTCGAGGTGATCGAGACGCACGAGCTGTTCGGGGTGCCGTACCGCGACATCCACGTCATGGTCCACCCGCAGTCGGTGATCCACTCGCTGGTCGAGTTCCACGACGGTTCGACGCTCGCCCAGTGCAGCCCGCCCGACATGCGCCTGCCGATCGCGCTCGCCCTCGGCTGGCCCGACCGGGTCGCCGACGCCGCGCCGGGCGTGGACTGGACCAAGGCCCATACGTGGGAGCTGCGCCCGCTCGACGAGGAGGCGTTCCCCGCGGTCGCCCTCGCCAAGGCGGCCGGGGAGGCGGGCCGGTGCCGGCCGGCGATCTACAACGCCGCCAACGAGGAATGTGTTGCCGCGTTCACAGCGGGTGAGCTTCCATTCCTCGGAATTGTGGAGACTTTGGAGCAGACCCTTACGGACGCACCGGACTTTGCCGAACCAGGTACCGTCGATGACGTGCTCGCCGCCGAATCCTGGGCGCGGGCCTATGCGCGCGAGCGGATCGCGGGCGGGGAAGGGGCCTGATGGCGTTCACGGTGGGGATCGTCCTCTTCGCGGTGGGGATCCTGTTCGCGGTGTGTCTGCACGAAGCGGGGCACATGCTGACCGCCAAATGGTTCGGCATGCGGGTGACCAAGTACTTCGCCGGGTTCGGCCCGACGATCTGGTCGTTCAAGCGCGGCGAGACCGAGTACGGCATCAAGGCGCTGCCGTTCGGCGGCTTCGTGAAGATCGTCGGGATGACCCCCCAGGAGGACGACGTCGACCCGGTGACCGGCGTCGCCGGCGCTGACGACCCGCGGGCCATGTGGCGCTTCCCGGTGTGGAAGCGGACCATCGTGATGAGCGCGGGCTCGATCACCCACTTCGCGATCACCCTCATCACGCTGTGGGTGCTCTTCTCGTTCGTCGGCATCCCCGACCCGGAGACCAAGCAGGACTCCTGGCCGGTCCGCGTCGGCCCGGTCGCCGAGTGCATCAGCACCAAGTGGGAGTACGACCCCGCCACCAAGGCGCCCAAGGCCTGCGACCTGGCCAAGGGGGACCCGAAGAGCCCGGCGGCGCAGCTCGGCCTGCAGTCCGGCGACCTGATCACGTCCATCGACGGCGTCGCGACCCCGAGCTCCAGCGTGCTGCGCGAGGAGCTCAAGAAGGCCACCAACAAGAGCGTCGCGGTGACGTGGACCCGCGACGGCAAGACGCTCAGCGGCACCGCCGCCATCCCCGAGGCACAGCGGATCAAGGCCGACGTCGTCAAGCCCGCCGACAAGATCACCGCCGACGACCTGGAGCAGGGCGGCCTGCTGGGCATCAGCATCGCCCCGCGGACCTCGGACATCCCGCACGTCTCGTACGGTCCGGTCGAGGGCGTCGACAAGACGTTCACCATCACCTGGTCGCTGATCGACCGCACGTTCGCCTCGTTCAAGGACATCCCGGAGAAGGTGCCCAACCTGTTCAAGGCGATCTTCGGCGAGAAGCGCGACCCGGAGACCCCGGTCAGCGTCGTCGGCGCCAGCCGGATCGGCGGCGAGCTGTTCGAGCTCGGCGACTGGGCCTCGCTGCTGCTGCTCTTCGCCAGCCTGAACCTGTTCTTCGGCATCTTCAACCTGTTCCCGCTGCTGCCGATGGACGGCGGTCACATCGCGATCGCCTGGTTCGAGCGCGTGCGGTCCTGGTTCGCGGCCAAGCTGGGCAAACCCGACCCAGGTCGGGTGGACTACTACAAGCTGGCGCCCATCACGCTGGGCGTGATAGGCATCCTCGGCGTCTTCGTCCTGCTGACGGTGACCGCCGACTTCGTGAACCCGATCAGCCTCAAGTAGACGATCACAAGACCTGAAACAGGTGGCGCATTCCATGACCGCTGTCAGCCTCGGCCTGCCGGCCGTCCCCCCGCCGGCGCTCGCACCGCGCCGCAAGTCACGCCAGATCATGGTCGGCTCCGTGCCGGTCGGTGGCGGCGCGCCGGTGTCCGTGCAGTCCATGGCGACCACGCTCACCGCCGACGTCAACAGCACGCTCCAGCAGATCGCCGAGCTCACCGCCTCGGGCTGCCAGATCGTGCGGGTCGCCGTGCCCAGCCAGGACGACGTCGAGGCGCTGCCGGCGATCGCGAAGAAGTCGCAGATCCCGGTCATCGCCGACATCCACTTCCAGCCGAAGTACGTGTTCGCGGCGATCGACGCCGGCTGTGCGGCCGTCCGGGTCAACCCGGGCAACATCCGCCAGTTCGACGACAAGGTCAAGGAGATCGCGAAGGCGGCCTCCGACGCGGGCATCCCGATCCGCATCGGCGTCAACGCCGGCTCCCTCGACAAGCGCCTGCTGGAGAAGTACGGCAAGGCGACCGCCGAGGCGCTGGTCGAGTCGGCGCTGTGGGAGTGCTCGTTGTTCGAGGAGCACGGCTTCCGCGACATCAAGATCTCGGTCAAGCACAACGACCCCGTCGTGATGATCCGCGCGTACCGGCAGCTCGCCGAGCAGTGCGACTACCCGCTGCACCTGGGCGTCACCGAGGCCGGCCCGGCGTTCCAGGGCACGATCAAGTCGTCCGTCGCGTTCGGCGCGCTGCTCGCCGAGGGCATCGGCGACACGATCCGCGTCTCCCTGTCGGCGCCGCCGGTCGAGGAGATCAAGGTCGGCAACGCGATCCTCGAGGCGCTCGGCCTACGCGAGCGCGGCCTGGAGATCGTCTCGTGCCCGTCCTGCGGCCGCGCCCAGGTCGACGTCTACACCCTGGCGGAGCAGGTCACCGCCGCGCTTGACGGGTTCCCGGCGCCGCTGCGGGTCGCGGTCATGGGCTGCGTCGTCAACGGTCCGGGTGAGGCGCGCGAGGCGGACCTCGGCGTCGCGTCCGGCAACGGCAAGGGGCAGATCTTCGTCCAGGGCAAGGTCATCAAGACGGTGCCCGAGTCGCAGATCGTGGAGACCCTGGTCGAGGAGGCGCTGCGCCTCGCCGAGGAGATGGGCGTCGATCTGCCCGAGGAGCTGCGCGGCCTCGGACCCTCGGTCACGGTCCACTAGTGCCTGACACGGGGACGGCGGCGGCGGGTATGTGCGGCTGTCCCCGGGTGGATCTGGCAGGCTTGTACGCATGCTAACGGTGGCGGCGAGGCTCCTCGGCGACGCCGAGCGCGGCGCGGTCGAGCGGCTGCTCGACGGCGACCCGTTCGGCGGCGCCCAGGTCGCCGAGCGGATCTCGATGGCCGGGCTCGCGTGGTGGCGACAGGACGCCCGGATCTTCGGTTACGGTTCGCGCCGCCACCTGGAGTCGCTGTGCTGGCTCGGCGCCAACCTGATCCCCGTCAACGCCTCGGCGCCGGCCGTCGCGGCGTTCGCGGACATGGTCGCGGGTGAGCCGCGCGGCTGTTCGTCGATCGTCGGGTCCGCCGACGCGGTCCTCGGCCTGTGGAGCCGGCTGGCACCCTCGTGGGGGCCGGCGCGTGACGTACGGCCGAACCAGCCGCTGATGGCGACCTCGTCGCCGGCGCCGGTGCCCGCCGACCCCGGGGTGCGCCTCGTCCGGCCCGACGAGATCGACCTGCTCTTCCCGGCGGCGGTCGCGATGTACACCGAGGAGGTCGGCGTCTCACCGACCGCCGACGGCGGCGAGCGCTCCTACCGGGAGCGGGTCGGCGAGCTCGTCCGGGCCCGCCGGGCCTACGCGCGGGTGATCAACGGCAAGGTCGTGTTCAAGGCCGAGCTGGCGGTGGTCACCAAGCACACCGCGCAGATCCAGGGCGTCTGGACCGCGCCGGAGTGGCGCGGCCGGGGGCTGGCCCGGGGCGGGATCGCCGCGATCGTGCGCGACGCCCTGCGGCGGGTGGCGCCATCGGTAAGCCTGTATGTCAACGACTACAACACCCCTGCCCGCGCGGTGTACGAACGGTGCGGGTTCCAGCAGGTGGGCACCTTCGCGACCGTACTGTTCTAAACCGCCATTTCCCCGCAAACTGCCCCCGCGTGCAGGATGATCAAGAGGCCACCCGGCTGAACAAGGGAAGCTTCGCATGGGCCACATCATCCGGCAGCTGACGCCCAACACCACGCGTTACTACTGGTACCCGGGGGACAAGAAGGAGTGGCTGCGCGCCCTCGTCGCCTGCGGGGCCGGCGGGGCGGTGTTCGGGCTGACGGTCCTGCTGACCAGGAGCGTCGTCGCCGCGACGGTGCTCGGCGTCTCCACGAGCGTCGGGTGTGCCTGCTTCAACCTCGGCCGCCGCGACACCAGGGCGCTCGACGGCCTGGACACCGCCACGATCACCCGCCGCGAGGCGGTCGCCGCCTCGGGCCGGGGCGCCTGGCGCGGCATGGTCGAGGGGGTCGCGGTCGCGCTCGCCGTGCTGCTCGTCGCATACCTGCCGGCCCGTGGCCTCCTGGCCGACTGGCTGCTGCCGCTGGTGCCGGCGCTCGCCGCGGGGATCGCCCGCCAGGGCGGCCTGCTCAGCGCCCGCCTCACCCACGAGTCGGCGAAGGCCTCGACCCTGGGCCCCGGCTTCCGCAACCAGATCGCCCAGGCCGCCCGCCACTGACGGCGAGTCAGCCCGCGTACGCGGGGCGCTGGCGCAGCGAGCACAGCACCCACGCGCTGTGCGAGCCCGCCTCGGCGGTGTAGAAGATCACCTTCTGGCCGGCGTCGGCGAGGTCGAGGACCTCGCAGTCGAAGACCAGCTCGCCGTGGACAGGGTGCTCGAAGCGCTTCGTCGTGACGCGGCGGACGCACACCTGGTGCTCGTCCCAGCGGCGGGTGAAGTCCGGGCTGGTCGAGCGGAGGCGTGCGATCAGCGACTGGATGCCGGGGTCGCCGGGGTACCGGACGGACGCCGCCCGTAGGTCCGCCACGCACTCGTCGGCGAACCGGGACGCTTCCTGCGACGTCAGGCCGGTCGGGCCGGTGAACAGGTTCCAGATCATGTTGCGTGAGCCTGTCGCGGTGGGGTCGCCCATCAGCGCGACGGCCATCGGGTTCCAGGCGAGGAGGTCGTACTTCGCGTCGATCACGAACGCGGGAGTGTCGTCGAGGCGGTCCAGCAGGTGCAGGATGCCCGGCGACACGTGCGGCGACGGCCCCGCGGGGAGGGCGGGCTGCTCGCCGGCGACCTGGAAGAGGTAGGTGCGCTCATCGTCGTGGAGGCGCAGCGCCCGGGCGAGCGCGCCCAGCACCTGCCGGGACGGGCGGGGGCCGCGGGCCTGCTCCAGGCGGGCGTAGTAGTCGACCGAGATGCCCGCGAGCCGGGCCACCTCCTCGCGGCGCAGGCCGGGGGTGCGCCGGCGGGCGCCGCCGTCGATGCCGACGTCGGCCGGGAGGACCTTCGCCCGACGGCTGCGGAGAAACGCGGCGAGCTGTTCCCGGTCCATGCGCTCCATGCTGCCGGACCGCGCGGCGGCAGGCCAGGCGCCAACCAGGGACCGCCGATCCGATGTTCGGCACGGCTCTGCCGCGATCGCCGCCCGGCGGGCAGCGTGGCGGGCATGGACGAACCACGCGTCGCCCTCGTCACGGGCGCGAACAAAGGCATCGGATTCGAGATCGCGAAGCTGCTCGGCACCAGGCACGGCATGAAGGTCCTGGTCGGCGCGCGGGACGCGGTGCGCGGCAAGGAGGCGGCCGCGGCGCTCGGCCCGTTCGCGACGGCGATCACCCTGGACGTGACCGACGAGGACAGCGCCGGCCGGCTGGCGGCCCTGGAGCGGCTCGACGTGCTGGTCAACAACGCCGGCGTGCTGCTGGAGCGGGGCGCGCCGCCCAGCGGGACCCCGGTCGACCTGCTGCGGAACACGTTCGCGACGAACGTGTTCGGCGTCGTCGCGGTCACCAACGCGGCGCTGCCCGCGCTGCGGCGCTCCGACGCGGGGCGGATCGTGAACCTCAGCAGCGGGCTGGGGTCCCTCGCGTTCACCACGGAGCCGTCGCACGTGTACGCGCAGAACCCGCTCCTGGCGTACAACGCGTCCAAGAGCGCGCTGAACGCGGTCACCGTCTCCTACGCCAACGAGCTGCGCGCGACGGCGATCAAGGTCAACGCCGCCGACCCCGGCTACTGCGCGACCGACATGAACGGCCACGCCGGCCCGCGGACCCCGGCGCAGGGTGCGATCGCGGCGGTCCGCCTGGCCACCCTCCCGGCGGACGGCCCGACCGGGGGCTTCTACGACGAGGACGGTCCGGTGCCCTGGTAATCAGGCACCGTGATCAGGCACCGTGATCAGGCCCCGTGGGACGGGAAGCGGGCGAGGAACGCCGCGGCGGCGGCCGAGCGGGGGCCGGTGCGGCGCCACGCGAGGCCGAGCCGGCCGCTCAGCGCGGGGCGCGTGATCCGCAGCGCGTGCAGCCCGTCGAAGCCGCGGGCGATCGACGCCGGCAGGATCGCCACGCCCAACCCGCGCGCGGCCAGCCGGGCCACCACCTGCGGCGTTCCCGCCTCGAACGCCACCCGCGGTGCGAACCCGGCGGCCGCGCACGCCGACTCGAGGATGCCGCGGATGCCGGTGCCGCCGGGGAGGCAGACGAGGGGCCGGTCCCGCAGGTCCGCGATCCGCACCGCCGACCGCCGGGCCCAGGCGTGACCGGTGGCGACCGCGGCGTCGATCGCCTCGTCGGTGAGCATGCGCACGCCGAGGTCGGGCGGCGGGGTGTCGTACGCGATGACCGCCGCGTCCAGACGCCCGGAGAGCAGCCCTTCGACGAGCCGGTCGGTGGTGTCCTCGGTGAGGGTGATCTCGACCCCCGGGTGCGCGGCGTGAAAGTCCGCGAGCACCCCGGGCAGGTCGACGTCGTGCGAGGTCACGGTGCCGATCGCGAGCCGGCCGCGGGCCAGCCCGGCGAGCTCCGCGGCGGTCTGCCGGGCGCCCTCGACGGCCGCGAGGGCCGCGAGGGCCGCGAGGGCCGCGAGGGCGTAGGGCAGGACCGCCGCGCCGGCCGCGGTCAGCCGGACCTCCCGGCCGGACCGGTCCAGCAGCTCCTGCCCCAGCTCCCGCTCCAGCTTCCTGACCTGCGCGCTCACCCCCGGCTGCGCCACCCGCAGCCGGGCCGCCGCGCGGGTGAAGCTCGCCTCCTCGGCGACGGTCACCAGGTACACCAGCTGATGCAGCTCCATAAGCACCGATGCTAGAAGTCAGCAGGAACAGGTCTTGGAGTTATACGTCGAACGGGCGCACGGTGGAGGCATGACTGCGACAGCGAAGACACCCGAGGACCTGACCCGACTCTTCGTCGAGCGTGCCAACGCCGGCGACGCGGAGGGGCTCGCCGCGCTGTACGAGCCGGACGCCGTCCTGGCCTACCCGCCGGGCGAGACCACCGTCGGTCGCGACGCCATCCGGAAGGTCTGCGAGGCGATGATCGGGCACGTGCCGCACTTCGCGCTGGAGCCGCTCACGCCGACCGTCCTCAACGGCGACCTGGCACTGACCGGGACCCGGTCCGCCGATGGCAAGGGCGGCCGCGTCCAGGTCGTGCGCCGCCAGCCCGACGGCTCCTGGCTGCGCGTCATCGACAGGCCCGAGCAGCCCTGACCGCACCCGCACCCGCGTCCGCACCCGCACCGGCGTCCGCGAAGCAGGATCAGGCGCGCACCCGGAGCATCTTCGGGTCGTAGAGGGGCTCGGCGCGCACGACGGCGGGGGACCAGCGGTCGAAGACGGAGATCTCGACGGGGGTGCCGATCGGCGTCGCTGCCGGCAGGTACGCGTAGGCGATCGACGCCCCGACCCGGTAGCCGAACCCGCCGGACGTGACCCGTCCGCACGGCACGCCGTCGACGCGGACCGGCTCGCCGCCGAGGCAGACGGTGGCGGGGTCGTCCAGCACGAGGCAGCGCAGCACCCGGTCGGGGGCGTCGGGAAGGGCGTCCCGGCCGATGAAGTCCTTCGACCGCGCGACGAACGGGCCGAGGCCGGCGGAGATCGGGTCGGTGTCGGTGGTGAGGTCGGCGCCCCAGACGCGGTACCCCTTCTCCAGGCGCATCGAGTCGATCGCCCGGTAGCCGCCCGGCCGCAGCCCGAGCGGGGCGCCGGCCTCCATCAGCAGGTCCCACAGCGTCAGCGTGTACTCGGCCGGCGCGTACAGCTCCCAGCCGAGCTCGCCGACGAAGGTGACCCGCTGGGCGAGGACCGGCACCGGGCCGACCGTCAGCCGTGCGGCACGCATGAACGGGAAGTCCGCGTTGGCCAGCGACGCGTCGGTGAGCGGCTGGAGGATGTCGCGGGCCGCCGGCCCCCACAGGCACAGGCAGCCGTGCGCCGACGTGACGTCGTCCACCAGCACGTCCGGACCCGCGAACCGGCGGATCCAGGCCGCGTCCCGCACCCCGCTCGCAGTGCTGGTGACGATCCGGAAGTGTGCCTCGCCGAGTCGCGTCACGGTCAGGTCCGCCTCGACCCCTCCGCGGGCGTTGAGCATCGAGGTGTACGTGAGCCCGCCCGCCGGACGGTCGACGTCGTTGGCGCACAGCCGCTGCAGCAGCCGCAGCGCGCCCGGGCCGCGCACGTCGAGCTTCGCGAACGACGACTGGTCGAACAGCCCGGCGGCGGTGGCGGTCGCGGCGACCTCGGCGGCGATCGCCGGCGACCAGTGTCGCCCGGCCCATCCGCGCGGCGCGGTGACGCCGGGCACGGCGAGCGCCGCGTTGACGCCGAACCAGTTCGCCCGCTCCCACCCGGCCTTCTCGCCGAGCGCGGCGTCGAGCGGGGCCAGGCGCGGCCACACGGGGGAGCGCCGCAGCGGGCGGCCGGCGGTCCACTCCTGCCCGGGGTACACCACGTCGTAGTAGCGAGAGTAGCCGTCGAGCGCCTTCGCCGCCGCCCAGGTGCGGCTCGCCGCGTGGGCGCCGAAGCGGCGGACGTCCATCGTGGACACGTCCCACTCCGGGGCGCCGCCGACGATCCACTCGGAGATCACCTTGCCGACGCCGCCGGCCGCGGCGAGCCCGTGCACGCAGAACCCGGCGGCGACCCAGAAGCCGGCGACCGAGGTCTCGCCGAGCAGGAACTCCCCGTCCGGGGTGAACGCCTCCGGCCCGTGCACGATCCGGTCCATGCCGACCGTGCGCAGCGCCGGGACGCGGTGCCGCGCGTTGCCCCACGACTCGGCGAACGTGTCCAGGTCGGGCTCGAACAGGGTCCGCGCCGCCGACAGCGGGTCGGGGTCGTCCCACAGCGCCGGCTGCCGCACGTAGCCGCCGACGAGCAGGCCGCCGACCGGCGCGGGGGCGCCGCGGAAGTACACGATCCGGTCGGGGTCCCGGACCGTAGGGATGTCCACTGTGGAGCCGGCGCCGTCCAGCGCGCCGGTGACGACGTACTGGTGCTTGATCGGCACGATCGGGATGTCGACGCCGGCGAGCCGCCCGACGTGCCCCGCGGCGGCGCCGGCGGCGTTGACGACGACCTCGGTGGCGATCCGGCCGGCGCTCGTCGTGACCGCGGCGACCCGGCCGGAGACCGTCTCGACGCCGGTGACGCGGACCCCGGTGACGATCCGGACGCCGAGCGCGGTCGCGCCCGCGGCGAGCGCGGCGGCCAGCTGCGCGGGCTCCAGCCAGCCGTCGCCGGGCAGCCAGCCGGCCGCGAGGACGTCGCCGACGTCGAGTAGCGGCAGCCGCTCCTTCGCCTGCGCGGCGGTCAGCAGGTCGAGCTCCAGGCCGTACGTGGTCGCCGAGCTGACCTGCCGGCGCAGCTCCTCGACGCGCGAAGGGGTGGTCGCCAGGCGCAGCCCGCCGACGCCCCGCCAGCCGGGGTCCAGCCCGGTGAGGGTGCGCAGCTCGGCGTACAGGCCGGACGAATACATGATCATCCGGGTCTGGCTGATCGTGGAGCGCAGCTGCCCCACGAAGCCGGCCGAATGCCAGGTCGTGCCGTCGGTGAGCTCGTGCTGTTCGAGCAGCACGACGTCGGTCCAGCCGAGTCGCGCCAGGTGATACGCCACGCTGCAACCGGCGACGCCGCCGCCGACGACCACCGCGCGGGCGGCTGCTGGAAGGTCCGACATTGCATGATTGTGATCCCGCGTGCCGGGCTTGTAAAAGGTCTGAAGCGATACCGGTAAACGCGAAGATCCCTCTTGACGACCGGCCGTGGCAGGCGTTAACTGTGCCCCACTATGACGTCGGTCACTACAGTCCCCGGGGTGTAAAAGGTCTGTAACCGGCGTGGACCGCGCGGCGAAGGGGCCGGGTGCCATGACTGCGGTGCCGTCCATCGCGGACCTGCTGGAGCGGGTCCCGTCGTGGGTGGGCCGCGCGGTCGAATGGCAGCGGCTGCAGGGCGGGCTGTCCCATCACATCTACCGGGTCGACGTCGACCGGGTGCCCTACGTGCTGCGGGTGCTGGAGCCCGCGGTGTCCGCCGCCGGCCTCGGCGTCCCGCCGGAGCAGGAGATCGCCAACACCGTGCTCGCGGCGCGGACCGTCGGTGCGCAGGTCTACGAGGTCCTGCCGGACGTCCCGGCGGTCGTCATCGAGTACCTCCCGGGCCGGACCCTCGGCGCCGCCGACGTGCGCCGCCCCGAGATCGTCCCGTCCATCGCGACCGCCTGCCGCCGGCTGCACGCCGGCCCGGCGTTCGGCAACGAATTCGACATCTTCGCCAAGCGGGCCGAGCTGCTCGGCGTCTGTGCGCGGCACGACCTGCCGCTGCCGGACGGCTACCTGGACCGCTCGTCCACAGTGGATGCCCTGGAAAGGGCACTGGCGGCGCGGCCGCTGCCGCGCGTGCCGTGCCACAACGACCTGCTCGCCGAGAACTTCATCGCCACCGGCGACGGTGTGCGGATCATCGACTACCAGCTGTCCGGCAACAACGACCCCGCATTCGAGCTCGGCGACATCGCCGCGGAGGCCGACTACGACCCGGATCTGGTCGGCCTGCTGGCGGGGGAGTACTTCGCCGAAGCCGACGAGGCCCTCCGCGCGAGGGTTCGGCTGTATCAAGTCGCGTCCAACGTCACCTGGACGCTGTGGTTCACCGTCCACCATGGACTGTTCAAGTCCGCCGCGTTCGACTACGCGGCGGAGGCGGCCGAGAAGTGGGGCCAGGCCAAGGATGCCTTGGACGACGACCCCGGCCTCGGCAGGCTCCTGGCGGCGGCCAACGGAAGGAACCCCCACCCCTAAAAACCGAGGAGGTGCCCATGGCATCACCGACCGTCGACGCAGACGAACAGCGGCTCGCCGAGCTGGGCTACAAGCAGGAGCTGCGCCGCAAGTGGAGCGGCTTCTCCAACTTCGCCATCTCGTTCTCCATCATCTCGATCCTTGCGGGCTGCTTCACCACGTTCGGCCAGGCGTGGATGAACGGCGGCCCGGTCGCCATCTCCTGGGGCTGGCCGCTCATCTCGATCTTCATCCTGATCATCGGCTTCTGCATGTCGGAGCTGGTGTCGGCGTACCCGACGGCCGGCGGCATCTACTGGTGGGCCGCCAAGATGGGCAAGCCGATCCACGGCTGGTTCACCGGCTGGCTCAACCTGATCGGGCTGATCGCCGTGACCGCGTCGGTCGACTACGGCTGCGCGACGTTCCTGAGCCTGGTGCTCGACGCGTACACCTCGTGGGACAGCGGCAACCTGTACCTGACGTTCCTGCTGTTCGTGGTGATCCTCGTGCTGCACGCGGCGATCAACATCTTCGGGCACAACGTCATCGACGTGCTGCAGAACGTCTCGGTGTGGTGGCACGTGTTCGGTGCCGCCGCGGTCGTGCTGATCCTGGTGATCGTGCCGGAGAAGCACCAGAGCCTGCAGTTCGTCTTCACCGAGCGCTTCAACCACTCCGGCTACTCCGACGGGCTGTACTGGTTCCTGGTGCTGCCGTTCGGCTTCCTGCTCACCCAGTACACGATCACCGGCTTCGACGCGTGCGCGCACGTGTCGGAGGAGACGAAGGGCGCGTCCACGGCCGCCGCGAAGGGCCTGTGGCAGTCCATCTTCTACTCGGCGATCGGCGGCTGGATCCTGCTGCTGTCGTTCCTGTTCGCGGCGACCGACGTCGACGCGATCACCGAGGCCGCCGGCTTCTCCGGCGCGATCTTCGAGACGTCGCTGAGCTCCGGCTTCTTCAAGGCGGTCATCCTCATCTCCACCATCGGGCAGTTCTTCTGCGGCATGAGCTGCGTGACGAGCATGTCCCGGATGACCTATGCGTTCAGTCGTGACCGGGCCGTGCCGGGCTGGCAGCTGTGGTCCAAGGTGGACCGCAACGGCACCCCGGTGAACGCGATCCTGGGTGCTACCGCGGCCGGGCTCGTGCTCACCCTGCCCGCGCTGTACAAGAGCCCGACGGGCGCGCCCACCGCCTTCTACGCGGTGGTCTCGGTCGCGGTCATCGGCCTGTACCTGGCCTTCCTGATCCCGATCTACCTGCGCCTGCGGATGGGCGACAGGTTCGTGCCCGGCCCGTGGACGCTCGGCTCGAAGTACAAGGTGCTGGGCTGGATCGCGGTCACCGAGATCGCCGTCATCTCGGTCTACTTCGTGCTGCCGCTGTCGCCAGCCGCGATCCCCGGCAACAAGGACTTCTCCTGGCTCAACGTCAACTACGCGCCGCTGGCGATCCTGCTGGTCATCGGCGGCGCCGCGCTGTGGTGGACGCTGTCGGCGAAGCACTGGTTCAAGGGCCCGATCCGCACGATCGACGAGGCGATCGCGGAGGACACCGCGGCGTCCGTCGACTAGGGAATGATGTGGTCCGGGCGGCGCGCGAACGCCGTCCGGACCCATCGAGGCGAGGAGGGCGGATGCCGGTGGCCACTGAGCCCCTGTCGGGTGTGCCGATGTGGCGTCCGGTCCGGGGCGGCAACGCCTTCGAGATCACCGTGGCACGCCTGGCCCAGGCGATCCGGCTGGGTCTCGTGCCGGTCGGCGAGCGGCTCCCGCCGGAGCGCGAGCTGGCGGAGCGCCTGCAGGTGAGCCGGGTGACGCTGCGCGAGGCGATCGCCGCCCTGCGGGAGGCCGGCTTCCTCGAGTCGCGGCGCGGGCGCTCCGGCGGCACGTTCGTGGTGCGCGCCACCGGCGACTCGCACCCCGACGCCGCCGAGCAGGACGCCGCCGCCCTCGCCCGCGAGATGGGCGACGCGCTGCACGACGCGCTGGACTTCCGGCGGGTCCTGGAGCCGGGCGCGGCCGCGCTCGCCGCGACGAGGTCGCTGTCCGCCGCGGACCGGGCGCACCTGGTCGCCTGCCTGGCCGCGGCCCGCACCCGCGACCCGCGGACCCGGCGGGTCAACGACTCCCGGCTGCACCTCGCGATCGCCTCGGCGAGCGGCTCCACGTCGGTGGCCGCCTCCATCGCCGACGTGCAGCTGCGCCTGGACCGGCTGCTCGCCGCGATCCCGGTGCTGCGCCGCAACCTTGACCACTCCGACGCCCAGCACGAGCGGGTCGTCGAGGCGATCCTCGGCGGCGACCCGGTCGTCGCCCGCACCGAGATGGAAGAGCACTGCGACGCGACCGCCGCCCTGTTGCGCGGTCTGCTCGGTTGAGTTTATGGTTTGTTTCTAGACCTTTAGGGGATGGGCGATGCTGACGATCGAGCAGCTGCGCGTTGCGGTGAGCGAGGGTGAGATCGACACGGTCGTCGTGGCGGTCACCGACATGCAGGGCCGGTTGCAGGGCAAGCGGTTCTACGCCCAGCACTTCCTCGACGAGGTCGTCGCCCACGGCACCGAGGGCTGCAACTACCTGCTCGCGGTCGACGTCGACATGAACACCGTCGAGGGCTATGCGATGTCGTCCTGGTCCTCCGGCTACGGCGACTTCGCGATGATCCCCGACTTCGCCACCCTGCGCCGCATCCCGTGGCAGCCCGGCACCGCCCTGGTCCTCGCCGACCTGCGCTGGCTGGACGGCGAGTCGCCGGTCGCCGCCTCGCCCCGGCAGATCCTGCGCGCGCAGCTGGCCGGGCTCGCCGACGCCGGCCTCACCGCCTACACCGGCACGGAGCTGGAGTTCATCGCCTACCGGGACAGCTACGAGGAGGCGTACGCCAAGGGGTACCGCGACCTCACCCCGGCCAACGTCTTCAACGCCGACTATTCGCTGCTGCAGACCGCCCGGATCGAGCCGCTGCTGCGCCGCATCCGCAACGACATGGCGGGCGCCGGCCTGGTCCCGGAGAGCGCCAAGGGCGAGTGCAACCTCGGCCAGCACGAGATCGCGTTCCGCTACGACGAGGCGCTGCGCAACGCCGACGGGCACGTGCTCTACAAGAACGGCGCCAAGGAGATCGCGGCCCAGGAGGGCGTGTCGATCACCTTCATGGCCAAGCCCAACGCGCGTGAGGGCAACTCCTGCCACATCCACTTCTCCCTGAGAAGAGACGGGCAGCGGGTCGACGAACCGACCTTCCACCACGCCATGGCCGGCCTGCTGGCGACCATGCGCGAGTTCACCCTCATGTACGCGCCGAACATCAACTCCTACAAGCGCTACCAGGCGGGCTCGTTCGCGCCGACCGCGGTGCGCTGGGGCAACGACAACCGCACCTGCGCGCTGCGCGTCGTCGGCCACGGCCCGTCGCTGCGGGTCGAGAACCGGGTGCCCGGCGCCGACGTCAACCCCTACCTGGCGATCGCCGCGATGGCCGCCGGCGCGCTGCACGGCATCCGCAACGAGCTGCCCCTCGAGGACATCTACACCGGCAACGCGTACCAGGACGACACCGCGCCCCGGGTGCCCGCGACGCTGCGCGAGGCGCTCACCCTGTGGGAGGGCAGCGACCTGGCCCGCGCGGCATTCGGTGAGGACGTCGTCGCCCATTACGCCAACAACGCCCGGGTCGAGCTGGCAGCGTTTGACGCGGCGGTCACCGACTGGGAACTCCAGCGCGGCTTCGAAAGGCTCTGAACACGCATGCATGACGTCATTTCGCCGGTGACCGAGGAAGTGGTCGCCACGGTGCCATCCCTGGGCGTCGAGGAGACCGACGCCGCGATCGAGAAGGCCCACCAGGCGTTCCAGGCATGGCGGGCCGTGGCGCCGGGCGACCGGGCCCGGCTGCTGCGCCGCTTCGCCGCGCTCGTCGACGAGCACAACGAGGAGCTCGCGCAGCTGGAGGTCCGCAACTCCGGGCACACCATCGGCAACGCCCGCTGGGAGGCCGGCAACGTCCGGGACGTGCTCAACTACTACGCCGGGGCGCCCGAGCGGCTGAGCGGGCGGCAGATCCCGGTCGCCGGCGGCATGGACGTCACGTTCTACGAGCCCCTGGGCGTCGTCGGGGTCATCGTGCCGTGGAACTTCCCGATGCCGATCGCCGGCTGGGGCTTCGCCCCCGCGCTCGCCGCCGGCAACACCGTCGTGCTCAAGCCCGCCGAGCTCACCCCGCTGACCGCCCTTCGCCTGGGCGAGCTGGCCCTGGCGGCCGGCCTGCCCGAGGGCGTGTTCACGGTGCTGCCGGGCAAGGGCTCGGTCGTCGGGGAGCGGTTCGTCACCCACCCGCTCGTGCGCAAGGTCTGCTTCACCGGCTCCACCGAGGTCGGCAAGCGCATCATGGCCGGCTGCGCGCAGCAGGTGAAGCGGGTGACCCTGGAGCTGGGCGGCAAGAGCGCCAACATCGTCTTCGCCGACGCGGACCTCGCGAAGGCGGCCGCCGGTGCGCCGGGCGCGGTCTTCGACAACGCGGGCCAGGACTGCTGCGCCCGGTCCCGCCTGCTCGTCCAGGCCAGCGTGTACGACGAGTTCATGGGCCTGCTGGAGCAGTCGGTGACGGCATTCCGGTGCGAGGACCCCGCCCTGGAGACCGCGCAGATGGGGCCGCTGATCTCCGCGGGGCAGCTGGCATCGGTGCGGTCCTATGTGGACAACGCGCTGATCACGGGCACCGCGCCCGGCGGACCCGGTTACTGGATGGCGCCGACCGTGCTCGCCGCGGAGTCGACGCAGGACCGGCACTGGCGCGAGGAGATCTTCGGCCCGGTCCTGTCGGTGCTGCGCTTCGACGACGAGGCCGACGCGATCCGTCTCGCCAACGACACCGAGTATGGCCTGTCCGGCTCCATCTGGACCGGCGACCTGGGCCGCGGGATCCGCGTCGCCCGTGGCGTCGAGGCCGGCAACCTCAGCGTCAACTCCAACTCCTCGGTGCGGTACTGGACGCCGTTCGGCGGCGTGAAGCAGTCCGGCCTCGGCCGTGAGCTCGGCCCGGACGCGGTCGCCGCGTTCAGCGAAGTCAAGAACGTCTTCTTCAGCACGGAGGTCTAAGTGCAGGCTCGTCTCCAGGACCGGGTCGCGGTCATCACCGGCGCCGGCAGCGGCATCGGGCTCGCCACGGCGCGCCGGTTCGCGTCCGAGGGCGCCAAGGTCGTCGTCGTAGACCTCAACCCCGACGCCGGCAAGGCCGCCGCCGAGGAGGTGGGCGGCGAGTTCGTCGCCGCCGACGTCTCCGACGAGGAGCAGGTCAGGGCGCTCTTCGACGGCGTCGCCGAGCGGCACGGGCGGCTCGACATCGCCTTCAACAACGCCGGCATCTCCCCGCCGGACGACGACTCGATCCTCGACACCGGCCTCGAGGCGTGGGAGCGGGTGCTGAAGGTCAACACCACCAGCGTCTACTTCTGCTGCAAGTACGCCATCCCGCACATGCGCGCCCAGGGCAAGGGCTCGATCATCAACACCGCGAGCTTCGTCGCGCTGCTCGGCGCCGCCACCTCGCAGATCGCCTACACCGCGAGCAAGGGCGCGGTGCTGTCGATGACCCGCGAGCTCGGCGTGCAGTTCGCCCGCGAAGGCATCCGGGTGAACGCGCTGTGCCCCGGCCCGATCGCCACCCCGCTGCTCATGGAGCTCTTCGCCAAGGACCCGGAGCGGGCCGCCCGGCGCCTCGTGCACGTGCCGATGGGCCGCTTCGGCGCCCCGGAGGAGATCGCCGGCGCGGTCGCGTTCCTCGCCAGCGACGACGCGTCGTTCATCACCGCCTCCACGTTCCTCGTCGACGGCGGCATCACCGGCGCGTACGTGACGCCGCTGTGACCGCACTGGTCGGGATCACCGCGTACGTCGAGCCGGCCCGCTGGGGCGTGTGGGACACGCGGGCGGTGCTCGTCCCCGAGGGGTACGTGCGGATGGTGCGGGCGGCCGGCGCCCGGCCGGTCATCCTGCCCCCGTCGGCGGACGACGCCGCCGACCTGGTCCGCCGCCTCGACGGCCTCGTCCTGGCCGGCGGTGCCGACATCGAGCCGGCGCACTACGGCGCGCCGGCCCACCCGTCGACGAAGACCCGCCCGGACCGCGACAGCGGCGAGCTGGCCGTGCTCGCCGCGGCGCTGGACGCCGACCTGCCGGTGCTGGGGGTCTGCCGCGGCATGGAGCTGCTCGCCGTCGCCTGCGGCGGCACGCTCACCCAGCACCTGCCCGACGTCCTGGGCAACGAGCGGCACCAGCCGAGCCCCGGCGTCTACGGGGCGCACCCGGCCCGCTTCGCGCCCGGCTCCCGGGCCGAGGCGATCTTCGGCGGGACGGCGGAGGTCAACTCCTACCACCACCAGGCCGTCGACGACGCGGGCGCGCTCACCGTCACCGGATGGGCCGACGACGACGTGATCGAGGCCGTGGAGCACCCGGAGCGCCGCTTCGTCCTCGGTGTCCAGTGGCACCCCGAGGAGGCCCTGGACGTCCGCCCGTTTGCCGCCCTCGTGCGGGCGATTCCTGGGTAGGTTGGGAGCCATGCGCATCGGGTGCGGACTGCCGGTGTCCGGGTCGTGGGCCACGCCGGAGATCCTTGCGGAGATCGCCACCGAGGCGGAGCGGCTCGGCTACGACTCGCTGTGGACCTTCCAGCGGCTGCTGTCGGCGGACGGTCCGATGTACCGCAGCGTCCTCGACCCGATCGTCGCGCTGACCTTCGCCGCCGCCCGGACCAGCCGGATCCGCCTCGGCGTGGCCGTGATCAACCTGCCGTTCGTGTCGCCGGTCGTGCTCGCCAAGCAGGTCGCCACCCTCGACGTGCTCAGCGGCGGCCGGGTCGATCTCGGGCTCGGCGCCGGCTGGTCGTCCGACGAGTTCACCGCGACCGGCGCCTCGATGGCGCGGCGGGCGGCGCGGACCCGCGAATACGTCGCGGTGCTGCGGGCGCTGTGGTCGGGCGCCGCCTCGTTCGACGGCGAGTTCTACACCGTGCCGGACGGCCGCATGGAGCCCCGTCCGGTGCAGCGCCCCGGCGTGCCGATCCTCCTCGGCGGCGCCGTCGAGGCCGCGATCCGCCGGGCGGGTGAGATCGGCGACGGCTGGGTCAGCCGCTCCGCCACCGACCTGTCCGACATCGCGTCGGATGTCGCTCTTGTACGGGAGGGCGCCAGGTCCTCGGGTCGCGCTTCGCCGAGGATCGTCTGCCGCGGTGTGGTCAAGCTCACCGAGACCGAGTTGGACTCCGACGGCCGGCCGCCGCTGTCCGGCAGCTACGAGCAGGTCCGCGAGGGCGCCGCGTGGCTCGGCACGCAGGGCGTCACCGAGGTCTTCTACGACCTGAACTGGGACCCGCTCATCACCCTCGCCCCGGAGGCCGCCCGCGACAGGGCACTCGAGATCCTCCACAACCTCGCCCCGGTGGGATTAAGTTGATGGGCATGTCGCGACCGGTGATCGGACTGACCACCTACGCCGAGGAGACCCGCTTCGGGCTCAACGACACCTTCTCGGCCGTGCTTCCACTGTCCTACGTGCACGCGGTGCACTCCTCCGGCGGCCGGGCGGTCCTCGTGACCCCCGACGACCCCGACATCGACGTCCTGGACGGCCTCGACGGGATCATGTTCACCGGCGGCTCCGACGTGAACCCGGACCTCTACGGCGAGCCGCCCCACGCCACCACGAAGGTCAAGCCCGAGCGTGACACCGCCGAGCTGCTGCTCATGCGCGCCGCGCTCGCCCTGGATCTGCCGCTGCTGGGCATCTGCCGCGGCATGCAGCTGATGTGCGTCGCGTATGGCGGCCGCCTCCACCAGCACCTGCCCGACGTCCTGGGCCACAACGACCACCGCCCCGTCAGCGGCCCCAAGTTCGGCGAGCACCCCGTCGTCCTGACCGGTGGCACCCTCGCCGCCAAGATCCTGGGCGACTCGGTGATGGTCAACTCGTTCCACCACCAGGGCTGCGCCGATCCCGGCACGCTGACCCCGACCGGCTGGTGCCCCGACGACAACCTCATCGAGGTCGTCGAGGACCCGTCGAAGCCCTTCGCCGTCGGCGTCCAGTGGCACCCCGAGGACACCACCGACTTCCGCGTCTTCGCCGCCTTCATCGAAGCCGCCCGCGCCTACCGCGCCTCGGCGTACGCGCGGCCGTGAGCCGGCTCGGCTACTCGCCGGTGGCGGCGGCCTCGTCTCCGGTGGCGGCGGCCTCGTCTCCGGTGGCGGCGGCCTCGTCTCCGGTGGCGGCGGCCTCGTCCGAGGTGCGGTGGTCGATGCGCAGGTCGGGCGCGGTCTCGCGGTAGTGCTCGCGGTCCTCGGAGTCGGCGAGGAGGGCCTCGGCCTGGGCCTTCGGGTCGTCGCTGCCGGCGGCGAGCTCTTCGGGCAGGAGGTCCTCGGCGCGCTGGGAGACGCGGTCGTCGTCGATCATGCTCAGGGGGTTACCCAGACCATGTCGTGTTGATGCGCGTTAGGCTTTTCGGCATGACCGTCCGCGCACCGCTCGCCCCCGGCACGCAAACACCCTGGCGTCAGGTTCCGGCCTCGATCGCGCGCCCCGAGTATGTGGGGAAGCGCGGGCCGAGCAAGCAGCGCGGGTCGGACGTGCAGACCCCGGAGATCATCGAGCGGATGCGGGTGGCGAGCCGGCTCGCCGCGCAGGCGACGGTGCTGGCGGGGGAGCACGCCAAGCCGGGGGTGACGACCGACGAGATCGACCGGGTGGTGCACGAGTTCCTCTGCGACCACGGGGCGTATCCGTCGACGCTGGGCTACAAGGGGTTCCCGAAGTCGTGCTGCACCTCGCTCAACGAGGTGATCTGCCACGGCATCCCCGACTCGACGGTGATCGAGGACGGCGACATCCTCAACGTGGACGTGACGGCGTTCATCGGCGGGGTGCACGGCGACACCAACCAGACGTTCTGCGTCGGTGACGTCACCGAGGAGGCCCGGCTGCTGGTCGAGCGGACCCGCGAGGCGATGATGCGGGGCATCCGGGCCGTCGCGCCCGGCCGGCCGATCAACGCGATCGGGCGGGTCATCGAGGCGTATGCGAAGCGCTTCGGCTATGGCGTGGTGCGCGACTTCACCGGCCACGGCATCAACGAGGTGTTCCACACGGGCCTCTACGTGCCGCACTACGACAACCCGCGGCTCACCACGGTGATGGAGCCCGGGATGACGTTCACGATCGAGCCGATGATCACGCTCGGCACGCACGACTACAACATCTGGAAGGACGGCTGGACGGTCGTCACCAAGGACCGCAGGTGGACCGCCCAGTTCGAGCACACCATCGTGGTGACGGACGACGGCTTCGAGATCCTGACCCTGCCGTGACGAGTCCTGCGGGGCATCCGGCGGGGCACCCCGCGGCGCATCCTGCAGCGCTGGACGCGCATCACCATGCCGACGTCTCGGGTGGGTGGTTGCGGGCCGCGGTGTTCGGGGCGATGGACGGGCTGGTCACCAACATCGCGCTGATCGCCGGGGTCGGCGGTGGCGGGATCGCGCCGCGGACGATCGTGCTGACCGGGGCGGCGGGCCTGGTCGCCGGGGCGATCTCGATGGGGCTGGGCGAGTTCACCAGCGTCCGCGCGCAGAACGAGCAGGTCGCCGCGGAGGTGGCGAAGGAACGGCGGGAGCTGACCCGCTTCCCCCAGGAGGAGGCCGAGGAGCTCGCCAGGATCTGGGAGCGCCGGGGGCTGCCGCCGGACCTGGCGCTGGAGGTCGCCTCGACGCTGGGGCGGGACATCGACGAAGCGGTCCGGGTCCACGCGCAGGAGGAGCTCGGGGTCGACCCGGACGAGGCACCCAGCCCGTGGGTGGCCGCCGGGTCGTCGTTCGTGTGCTTCTCGATCGGCGCGCTGGTGCCGCTGCTGCCGTATCTGCTCGGCGCCACCAGCCTGTGGCCGGCGCTGGCCGCGGGCGGTGGCGGGCTGTTCGTCGCCGGGGCGTTGATCGCCCGGTACACCCGCCGGCGCTGGTGGGCGTCGGGTGTCCGGCAGCTGCTGCTCGGTGCGGCGGCGGCCGGTGCGACGTATCTGGTCGGGAGGGTCATCGGAGTGTGAGACCTGATCGTCCGGGAAGGCGCAGGTGGTGCTCTTCCCGGACGGCAGGGCTCACGAGACGGTGTGTTTAACGACGCGGCTGCATCGTCGGACCGGCCCAAGCGGTGCGGCGCATGTCGGTCTCCTCTCGTTCGGACGCTCGTGGCGTGATGCAACGATCGTCGCGGAGCGGACACGTCCGTGGGGTCCTGCGCCCTTGCGATGGCACGCTTTCGGGAGTACCGGAGGTTTCAGATCTCGCGAGGCCGGATCGCCCTGTTTGTCGGGTTTCTAGGCCTTGCCGGGGAACGCGCTGGTCAGCGGCGTCGTGCCGGCCGCCTGGCGCAGGGCGGCGCCCCGGGTGGCGCAGTCGACGAGCGCGTCGACGGCGAGCTTGCGCACCTCGCCGGAGGTCGGCGGCAGCGCCAGCCGCCACTGTGCGGCCGTGCGGTCCTCCACCATGGCGAGGAGCTTCAGTGCCGACGCGCGGTCGGTGACCGGGAACGGCAGCGCATACGCGGGCGCCGCGGGCGGTGGCGTGACCCCGGCGCCGGACAGCCGGACCACGAGGTCGTCGCGGCGGGCGCGGTGGGCCGACTCGGCGTTGCGGGCCAGGCCGACCGTCCCGCCGTCGAGCTTGGCGCCGGCGGTGCCGTAGGCGTAGATGGCGGCGTGCTCGGCCTGCAGCGCCGCCACGAGCCGCTCGTCGGCGGGCGTCGTCATGTCAGGATCTCCACGTGTGCGGCGCGGCAGGCGGCGATGGAGCCGAGCAGGGCCGCCCGGTAGGACGGAGCGGCCAGGCAGGCGCCGGTCGCGTCGTCCTGGCCGGTCTTCTCCAGCCCGACGAGCTCCTTGATCGCGGCCGCCTGGTCCTGCACGACCGGCCCGGCGGACGCGCTCGCCACCGGCATCGGGCCGTGCTCGTCGATGCCGATCTCGCGGGCCAACGCGACGACGTGCGCGGCGTGGTCGTCCTTGAGCGGGCCGAGCCGGTCCTGCAGGGCGGGGAACGCGGTGAGCACCTCGGCGTAGCGGTCCCGCAGCGCCACCGTGCGGGTGAGCAGCGGCAACAGCACATCGGGCGCCGGGTGCCAGGTCGCCGCGGACCGCTTCGGGACGTCGCAGGCGGCGAGGGTCGCCACCACCCCGGCTGCGGCGGCGAGGACGGCTCTGCGGGAGGACACGCGCACAGTGAACACCATTCTGCGCGATTTGGGGGAACACGACCCGCGGTCGTGGCCTCCGGCGCGACACGGGTGAGACCTCGGGTGGAGACACGGTGGGGACACGGTGGGACCCGGGTGGGGACACGGTGGGAGCGCCGCCGGAACGCCGGAGGTCACGTCGCGTTACGCTCTGCGGGGAGCCGCCCGTGGGTACCGACGCGGGCGGCGTGAGGCCGTGCCAGAGCTGCCGGGTGGGCGTGACGCGCCCATGGCGGTGCAGAGAGAAGGTGTCGATCATGGCTCAGCAGCGGGATCGCCGCAGCGGCGGTTCGCGGGATGCTGGGGCCCGTGACGCCGGCGCGCACCGCGAGCGTCTGCGGAAGGTCGTCGAGCCGGTCGTCGTGGCGGCGGGCTTCGACCTGGAGGAGCTCGAGGTCAGCCGGGTCGGGCGGCGGCACCTGCTGAGGGTCGCGGTCGACAGCGACCGGGGTGTCGACCTGGACGCCGTCGCCGAGGTGTCGCGGGCCGTGTCGGCCGCGCTGGACGAGGCCGAGGCGGGCGGCGACGAGCTGATCGCGGGGGAGTACGAGCTGGAGGTCGGCTCCCGCGGGGTCGACCGGCCGCTGACCGAGCCGCGGCACTGGCGGCGCAACCGGACCCGCCTGGTGCAGGTCGACGCGGCCGGCGTGCCCGTCACCGGCCGGGTGACGGCGGTGAGCGACACCGGGGTGACCCTGGACGTGGAGGGCGCCGCGCGGACGGTCGCCTTCGAGGACCTCGGCCCCGGCCGGGTGCAGGTAGAGATGAAGCGTCTGGCCGAGCTGCCAGATGACGAAGACGACGACTTCGCGGATGACGAAGACGATGACGACGACGAGGAAGGGGAGGACGAGGCGTGAACATCGACCTGGCGGCGCTCCGCGCGCTGGAGCGTGAGCGGGAGATCCCGTTCGAGACCATCCTCGCGGCGATCGAGACCGCGCTGCTGACCGCGTACCGGCACACCGAGGGGGCCAACCCGCACGCCCGCGTCGAGATCGACCGCAGGAGCGGCGCGGCGTCGGTGCTGGCGCAGGACCTCGACGAGGACGGCACGATCGTCCGCGAGTACGAGGACACCCCGCACGACTTCGGCCGGATCGCGGCGATGACCGCCAAGCAGGTCATCCTGCAGCGGCTGCGCGAGGCGACCGACGAGGTGCACTTCGGCGAGTACGTCGGCCGCGACGGCGACCTGGTCACCGGCGTGATCCAGGCGCACGACGCGCGCGCCGAGAAGGGCATCGTCTCCATCGACCTCGGCAAGATCGAGGGGCTGCTGCCCGCGGCGGAGCAGGTGCCGGGCGAGCGGTATGAGCACGGCCAGCGCATCAAGTGCATCGTGGTCCACGTGGTGAAGGGCTTCCGCGGGCCGCAGGTGACGCTGTCGCGGTCCCACCCCAACCTGGTGAAGCGGCTCTTCGCCCTGGAGGTCCCGGAGATCGCCGACGGGACCGTCGAGATCGCCGCGATCGCACGTGAGGCAGGTCACCGTACGAAGATCGCGGTGCGCACCACGGTCGCCGGGGTCAACGCCAAGGGTGCCTGCATCGGCCCGATGGGTCAGCGGGTCCGGGCCGTCATGAGCGAGCTGCACGGCGAGAAGATCGACATCATCGACTGGTCGGACGACCCGGCCCAGTTCGTCGGCAACGCGCTGTCGCCGGCCAAGGCGCTCAACGTGGAGGTCGTCGACGCGGGTAACCGGGCCGCCCGGGTGACCGTCCCGGACTTCCAGCTTTCCCTGGCCATCGGCCGTGAGGGCCAGAACGCGCGGCTCGCCGCGAGGCTCACCGGCTGGCGCATCGACATCCGCCCGGACAATGCCACGGACGGCGCCGCCGACAACGGTTCGGCCGGCAACGTCGATCACGTCACGGGACCGGGCGCGGCACAAGCCGAAAGCGCAGGGTAGACTTCTTGACGGTTCGTCGCACGCCCCCGGTCCGCACCTGTGTTGGTTGCCGGTTGCGTGCGTCATCCTCCGAGTTACTGCGGTTTGTCGCGATCGAGTCCGGCCCTGACCAGTTCATGGCCGTCCCCGATCCGGCCCGCAGACGGCCGGGTCGGGGAGCGCACCTGCATCCTGATCCGGCTTGCCTGGCGCTAGCGGAGCGTCGGCGCGCCTTCGGGCGGGCCTTGCGTATCGCCGGAGTCCTCGACACCGGCCCGCTGGCCGAAGCCGTCACCCTGGCGGCAGCGGAGCAATCGCAGTGATCGGAACCGCCGATGGTGGGCGCGAGATGCCCCACCCGGACACGCAAGGTAGGACGACGGACATGAGCACACGATGAAGTCCCTGAGATGACCAGGCTTCAAGTGCACGAGTGAGGTCGGCGCGGACCCATGCCGCCCGGCCTCGAGGTGAGGAGTGTAGTGGCAGGCAAGGCCCGCGTACACGAGCTGGCAAAAGAGCTCGGGGTCGAGAGCAAGACCGTGCTCGCAAAGCTGCAGGAGCTTGGCGAGTACGTGAAGTCCGCATCCAGCACGGTCGAGGCGCCAGTGGCGCGCCGGCTGCGAGCGAGCTTCGAATCCGGAGGGGCCGCACCGGCACCCTCGGCTCCTCCTGCGCCGGCATCGTCGGCTCCCTCGGCCGCGCCAGTGCCCACGGCACCGCGTCCGGGCCCGGCAGTCCCGGCAGCCAAGCCCTTCGCGCCCCCGAAGCGGCCGCAGCCGCCCGCGGGTGGCGGACCCGGTGGCGGGCGTGGCCCGATCCCCGGCCCGCCGCGCCCCGCGGCTCCCGCGGTCAAGCCGACGAGCGCGCACGACATCGAGGTGGCGGCCGCCGAGCAGCGTGCCGCCGCGCTGAAGGCGGACCAGGACGCGGCCCTGAAGGCCGCGAAGGAGGCCCGCCAGCGGGAGACCACCAGGCGTGAGAGCACGCCGCCGCCCAGCGGTGGTGCGCCGACGCCCGGCCCGCGTCCCGGTCCGGCGACGCCGGCGCCCCAGCCGGGTGCCGCGCCGACCCCGGGTGCCCCACGTCCAGGCCAGGGGCCTCGTCCCGGCGGCGCCCGCCCGCCGGCGCGCTCCCCGGGCAACAACCCGTTCGGTGTCTCCGGCGGCGCTCCGGCGCGGCCCGCACCGGGTGGCGGCAACATCCCGCGGCCCAACCCGGCCGCGATGCCTCCGCGGCCCAACCCGGCCTCGATGGGCGGCCCCCGGCCCAACCCGTCGCAGATGCCGAGCCAGCGTCCGGGTCGCCCGGCCGGTGGGCCCGGTGACCGTCCCGGTCGTCCGGGTGGCGGTCCCGGCGGTGGCGGCGGTGGCTTCCGCTCCGGCGGCGGCGGCGGTCGTCCCGGCGGTCCCGGTGGCGGCGGCGGTGGCGGTTTCCGTCCCGGTGGCGGCGGCGGTGCCGGTGGCGGTTTCCGTCCCGGTGGCGGCGGCGGCGCCGGAGCCGGTGGTGGCTACCGTCCCGGTGGCGGCGGCGGCGCGCCCGGCGCGGGCGTCGGCGGTGCCGGTCGTCCCGGTGGCGGCGGTGCCGGTGGCCGTGGTCGCGGCGGCGGTGCCGCGGGTGCCTTCGGGCGTCCCGGTGGCCGGCCCACCCGTGGCCGCAAGTCCAAGAAGCAGCGCAGACAAGAGTTCGACAACCTGTCCGCGCCGACGATGGGTTCGGGCGCTCCCCGGGGTCAGGGTCAGTCGATCCGGCTCCCGCAGGGTGCCTCCCTGTCCGACTTCGCGGACCGGATCAACGCCAACCCGGGCTCGCTCGTCCAGGAGATGTTCAACCTGGGTGAGATGGTGACGGCGACCCAGTCGTGCACCAACGAGACCCTGCTGCTGCTCGGTGAGCACCTGGGCTTCAACGTCGAGATCGTCAGCCCCGAGGACGAGGACCGCGAGCTGCTCGCGCGCTTCGACATCGACATCGATGCCGACGTCGACGAGGAGCGCCTGGTCATCCGGCCGCCGGTCGTGACCGTCATGGGTCACGTCGACCACGGTAAGACGAAGCTGCTCGACGCGATCCGCTCCACCAACGTCGTGGCCGGCGAGGCCGGTGGCATCACCCAGCACATCGGTGCCTACCAGGTGCACGTGCCGCACGGCGAGGACGGCGAGGACCGCGCGATCACCTTCATCGACACCCCGGGTCACGAGGCGTTCACCGCCATGCGTGCCCGTGGTGCGCAGGCCACGGACATCGTGGTCCTGGTGGTCGCGGCCGACGACGGCGTCATGCCCCAGACGATCGAGGCGTTGAACCACGCCCAGGCGGCCGAGGTGCCGATCGTGGTCGCGGTCAACAAGATCGACAAGGAGAACGCCAACCCGGCCAAGGTGCGTCAGGAGCTGACGCAGTACGGCCTGGTCGCCGAGGAGTACGGCGGCGAGACCATGTTCGTCGACATCTCCGCGAAGAGCCGCATCAACATCGAGGGTCTCCTCGAGGCCGTGCTGCTCACCGCCGACGCCGCGCTCGACCTGCGCGCGCCGATCGACGGTCCGGCGCAGGGCATCGCGATCGAGTCGCACCTCGACCGTGGCCGTGGTCCCGTCGCCACCGTGCTGGTGGAGAAGGGCACGCTCAACGTCGGTGACTCGATCGTCGCCGGCCGTGCCTACGGCCGCGTCCGGGCGATGCTCGACGAGAACGGCACGCCCGTGCCGTCCGCGGGGCCGGCCCGTCCGGTCCTGGTGCTCGGTCTGACTTCGGTGCCCGGCGCCGGTGACACGTTCCTCGCCACCGACGACGACCGCACCGCGCGCCAGATCGCCGAGCAGCGGCAGGCCCGCCGCCGCGCGGCCGAGATGGCCTCGCGCACCGGCCGGGTCACCCTGGAGAACCTGTTCGACCAGCTCAAGGAGGGCGAGAAGACCACGCTCAACCTCATCCTCAAGGGTGACGGTTCGGGTTCGGTCGAGGCGCTCGAGGACGCACTGGTCAAGATCGTCGTCGCCGACGAGGTCCAGCTCCGGATCATCCACCGGGGCGTGGGCGCCGTCACCCAGGACGACGTCAACCTGGCGAGCGCGTCCGACGCGATCGTCATCGGGTTCAACGTGCGGGCCGAGGGTCGCATCCGCGAGCTGGCCGACCGCGAGGGCGTGGAGATCCGGTACTACACGGTCATCTACCAGGCCATCGAGGAGATCGAGACCGCGCTCAAGGGCATGCTCAAGCCCATCTACGAGGAGGTCGAGCTCGGCACGGCGGAGATCCGCGAGGTCTTCCGCTCGTCGCGCTTCGGCAACATCGCGGGCTGCATCGTCCGCACCGGGCTCATCCGGCGCAACAGCAAGGCGCGCCTGCTCCGCGACGGGGCTGTCATCTCCGACAACCTCACCATCGCGGGCCTGCGCCGCTTCAAGGACGACGCCACCGAGGTCCGCGAGGGCTTCGAGTGCGGTATCACGCTCGGCAACTTCAACGACATCCAGCTCGGTGACGTCATCGAGACCTGGGAGCTGCGGGAGAAGCCGCGCGGCTGATGCCGTCCAGCTGAGAGGGGCCGCCGCGGGTTCGCGGCGGCCCTTTCTTTGATGTTGGTTTCGGGCGTACCGTCGATGCGTCATGAACCTCGTCTGGTGGTCGATCGAGGTCCGCGACGGGGCTACCCCGGCGCGGCAGTGGCGGGACGCCTGGTCGCGGTCGCTGCTCGAGGCCGCTGTGACGCACGGGGCGCATGACTTCATCTGGCAGGCCGAGCCGTTCGGGGTCGTGCTGGAGCTCGGCTTCGCCGAGACCGGCGACTGGGACCGCTTCCGGAGCCTTCCGGCCGTGACCGCCGCCGTCGACGCGGTCGACCCGACGTCGATCTACGTGTACCCGGGCCTCGGCGGCGGCGCCGGCGCCGGGCTGCCCCGGCGCAGCCCGCGCCCGATCGTCGAGGACGCCGCACCACTCCCGGTCTCACCTGCTTTTATCTTGGTGGCCAGACTTCCGTAGAGTCGTTAGGATCTTGGGCCGTGTATACCGGAACCGCGGTCTTCGACATGCTTCTGCCCGGTGACTCCCGTTCACTGAAGGCCAAGCGCGCCTACGTGCGGCCGCTGGTGGCCTACCTGCGCAAGTTCGAGGTGTCGGTCGCCGAGGTCGGCGCCCTCGACCTGCACGGACGCGCCGAGGTCGGCGTCGCGGTGGTCGCCGCCGAGGCCGGGCACGTGCGGGAGGTCCTGGACACCATCGAGCGGGCGGTCGCGGGCCGCCCCGAGATCGAGTTGCTCTCCGTGCGCCGCCGGCTGCACGGTGACGATGACGAGTAAACCCGCGCCTGGTCCGGGGCGCTGGACGCGGCCTCCAGGTCGCGGCGCGGGTAGTGTCAGAGCGTTGGTCAGATCGTTTTGGCTGCGGAGGTGTTCGAGATGACGGATCCGGCAAAGGTGCGCCGGCACGCCGAGCGGGTGAAAGAGCTCGTCGCATCGGTGGTGCGGACGCAGGTCAAGGACCCTCGGCTGGGGATGATCACGATCACCGACGCGCGGATCACCGCTGATCTGCGTGAGGCGACCGTGTTCTACACGGTGCTCGGTGACGCGACGGCACAGTCGGGCACCGCGGCGGCGCTGGAGAGCGCCAAGGGGCTGCTGCGTTCGACCGTCGGCAAGGCCCTGGGGCTGCGCCACTCGCCGAGCCTCACCTTCGTGCACGACGACGTGACGGAGCACGTGAAGCACATCGACGACCTGCTGGCGACCGCGCGCAACGCCGACGCGGAGGTCCAGCGACGGGCCGCCGGGGCGCACTATGCGGGCGACGCCCAGCCCTACAAGGTCGACGACGAGGCGGGGGCCGAAGGCGCCGACGACGAGGTCGTCGTCGGCCAGGACCGTCGGTGACCGCACCGCAACCGTCGCCCGGGGAGTGGGCCGCAGCTGTCTCAGCGCTGCGCGGCCTGCCCCCGGGCGCTCGCGTGCTGCTCGCCTGCCACGTCAACCCCGACGGTGACGCCCTCGGCAGCATGCTCGGCTTCGCGCTGGGGCTGCGCCGCTTCGCCCCGTCGCTGGTCGTCGAGGCGACCTTCCCCGGCCCGCTGACCGTGCCCGCGCCCTTCGACGAGCTGCCGGGCGTGTCCATGCTGGTGCCGGCGGCCGCCGTCACGCCGCCCGCGCCCACGCCCGACGCGATGCTGGTCTTCGACGCCGCCAGCGTCGAGCGGCTCGGCGACCTCGCCGGCGTGCTGGCCGCCGCCCCGGTCGGCATCGTGCTCGACCATCACGCGTCCAACCCCGGCTTCGGGGCCGTCAACCTCATCGACCCGTCCGCCGCCGCGACGTCGGTCGTCGCCGAGGGGCTGCTCGGCCGGCTCGGCGTGGCCCTGGACGCCGAGATCGCCGAGTGCCTGTACGTGGCGCTCGCCACCGACACGGGCTCTTTCAAGCACAGCTCGACCACGCCGGCGGTGCACGAGCTCGCGGCCCGGCTCATCGCCACCGGCATCCCCGTCGGCGACATCTCCCGCCGCCTGTTCGACACCCGGCCCCACCGCGCGGTCCGGCTCTTCGGCGTGGCCCTGGCCCGCACCGCGTTCGAGCCCGCCGGCGGGCTCGGCCTCGCGTGGACCTACGTGACGCTGGACGACCTCGCCGAGTTCGGCCAGCCCGCGGGCGCGGTGGAGGCGCTCATCGACTCCGTGCGCTGCGTCGCGGAGGCCGACGTCGCCTGCGTGGTGAAGCCCATCGGGCCGCACGAGTGGTCGGTCTCGCTGCGCAGCAAGGGCGCCGTCGACGTCAGCCGGGTCGCCGTCGGTCTCGGCGGCGGCGGGCACCGCTTCGCGGCCGGGTTCAGCGCGACCGGCACGGTCGACGAGGTGATCGCCGCGATCCGCACCGCGCTCACGGAATCGGTCGTCCTGGCAGATCAGGGTTAAACGGGGGCTGACATCGCTGGCACACCGGGTGTCGCGCCGGTGACAATCGATGGATGGACCGACCTGAGCTGGTTGCGGAGGTCGACCGGGGCTGGGCCCGCCCGGTTGTGCTCGCCCCGGTCTTCGCCCTGATCGCCCTGGTGGGCGGGGCGCTGCCGTCGTTCTCCCTGCGGGCCAACCTGCTCGTCCTCGGCGCCGGGGGAGCGCTGCTGTGGCTCGGCATGTCCGCCACCGTGCCGAAGCGTCCCGCGCCGGCGCGACTGCCCCGGGCGGCGGCGTGGTGGCTGCTGCCGGTCGGGCTCTTCGCGGTCATCGAGGGCGTCACGTTCCTGATCGGGTCGCGGGCCTATCCGACGCTGTCCCGCCTCGCCGACCCCTTGCTGGAGCACTACCTGGCCCGCGCCGCCGCCTACTTCGGCTGGCTGTGGGCCTTCTGGGCGATGGTGCGGCGATGACGGTCGCGCGGGCGGGGAAGGCAGCGATGGCGGGGGTGCGGCGATGACGGTTGCGCAGGTGGGCATCGCGGCCGCGTTCGCCGTGTCGCTGGGGCTCTTCGCGGTGGTCGAGATCGCCGCCCGGCGGGAGGGCTCGAAGGTGCCGACGCTCGGCGAGGTCTGCGGCGTCGTCATGCGCTACCGGGTCGGCCCGCTGCCGGTCGGCCGGATCGCGATGTTCGGCTTCTGGTGGTGGCTCGGCTGGCACTTCCTGGCGCGTTGACGAGCGTCCTGCCGTACGCCCCGACGAACGCCCTGACGGACTTCCGACAGGTGAACCCGCCGGTAACTGCGTCCAGATCGCGGGATGACGTCGCACATCGTGGAACTGAACGATAGCTTAGGAATATGCGCATCGTACGAATTCTTCGCTGCCCGTCCCGGGGCTGACCGCTTCCAGCGGAACCCGGCGGCGGGCGTCTCACGGCCCAGGAAACACCACAGCCGCCAAGCGAGGAACAGATGCGCCAGACCCACCGATCCACGTTGCAGGCCGACACCACCCACAGTCGGTCTCCTCGTCGTGTGTTGGCGTGGCCGCCGGTGACCCCGGCGCCCCTGCGATCGGACCGTCGATACTCCAACCGCGTCACCGAGTCAGGAGACCGTCATGCCTGAGCAGCCGAAGTCCCAGCCCAAGCCGCAGGAGCCCACCACCGAGACGCGTGAGCGCGCCCGTGCCGCCCTGCAGATGTCGATGGACCGCCGGGGCTGATCACCCTGTAAGTAGCGTGTAGGGAGGCTTCTCCTTACGCTGTCGCGGTGACCCCGATGCGTCGTGTCGCCGCCCTCGCCCTGCCCGCGCTCGTGGTGCTCGCCGCCGAGCCGCTCTACGTCCTCGTCGACACGGCGGTCGTCGGGCACCTCGGCCGCGAGGAGCTGGGTTCGCTCGCCATCGGCGGACAGATCATGGCGCTCGCCGTCTGGCTGGGCAACGTGCTCGCCTACGGCACCACCGGCCGCGCCGCGCGCCGCTTCGGCGCCGGGCAGCGCGGTGCCGCGGTCGCCGAGGGCGTCCAGGCGTCCTGGCTGGCCTTCGCCGGCGGGGTCGTCATCATGGTGGTCCTCGAGGTGTTCGCCGGGCCGCTGACCCGTGCCGTCGCGGGGTCGCCCGGCCCGGTCGCCGACGGCGCCGCCGACTGGCTGCGCATCGCCGCCCTGGGCGCGCCCGGCCTGCTGCTCGGCACCGCGGGCAACGGGTGGATGCGCGGCGTGCAGGACACCCGCCGCCCGCTCTACTACGTGCTCGGCGCCAACGCGCTGTCGGCCGTGCTCTGCCCCCTGCTCGTGCACCCGCTGGGGTTCGGCCTGGCCGGCTCCGCGATCGCGAACGTCGTCGCGCAGACGGCGGCCGGCCTGCTGTTCGTCCGGGCGCTGCTGACCGAGCGGGTCCCGCTGCGGCCGCACCTGGACGTGATCCGCCACCAGCTGGTGCTCGGCCGCGACCTGCTGCTGCGCGGTGCGGCGTTCCAGGCGTGCTTCCTGTCCGCGTCGGCGGTCGCGGCCCGCTTCGGCACCGCCAGCCTCGCCGCGCACCTCATCGCGATCCAGCTGTTCTTCTTCACCGCGCTCGCCCTGGACGCTGTCGCGATCGCCGCGCAGTCCCTCGTCGGCGCCGCGCTCGGCGGCGAGCAGGTCGACGAGGCACGCCTGCTCGCCCGCCGCATCACCGCCGCCGGGCTGGTCTCCGGCGCCGTGTTCGCGGTCCTGGTCGCGGCCGCCCTCGCCACCGTCCGGCCCTGGTTCGGCGCCGATGATCAGGTGTACGCCCAGGCGAAGACCGCCTGGTGGTGGTTCGTCGCGATGATGCCGGCCGCCGGCGTGGTCTTCGCGCTCGACGGGGTCTTCCTCGGCGCCGGCGACGTGCGGTACCTGCGCAACCTCACGTTCGTCTCGGCGCTCGGCGGCTTCCTGCCCGGCATCTGGCTGGCGTACCTGCTCGACGCCGGCCTGCGCGGGGTGTGGGTCGCACTGTGCCTGTTCATCGCGCTGCGCCTGGGCGGCCTGCTGTGGCGCCTCACCGGCGACAAATGGGCGGTGGCCGGCGCGGTCCGCTGACATACTGCGCGCCGTGGACGCACAGCTCACGGCCGCGCAGCTGGAGGCGCTCGGGCACGTGCGGGCGGCGGCCGGCCCGCGCACCGACCCGGTCGACGCCGTCGTGACGATCAACTTCCATCCCGACCGCATCGACGCCGGCGGCCGCACCGTGATCGCGGGGCTGCTTGCCGACGGCCGGTTCCGCAGCCAGTTCGAGACCGGAATCTCCAACGGCGGCCTCACGGCGCACCCGGGCGGCGACCGCGACCGCTGGGAGGAGCGCATGTTCGGCGGCGCCTACCAGCGGCCCGGCGTCGTGCCCGCCGACCGGCCCAAGTACGGCGCCCTCGACCTGCGCCGCCACCCGGCCGGCGCCGCCCGCCGCTTCGGCTCCGCCCACCTGCGCCTGCGCCCAGAGGTCAACACGCGCGCCACGTTCACCCTGGGGGACAGCTTCCACGAGCCCCGGGAGGCGGGCGTGTTCGACGCGTTGGCGCCGGTACTGGCGGGCCTCGCCGACCACGTCGCCGCGGCCGGACCGCTCGACGACTACGTCGAGGCGCAGGTCCACGGCCCCGTCGACCTCGCCCGGGACGTGGCGGCGCTCGTCCTCGACGACAGCTTCGCCGGCCACCTGCCCGCCGCGGAGACGCTCGCGGACCGGTACGGCATCAAGCTCGAATGGCGGGCGGGGCCGCGCCTGAGCCCGGACGAGATCGACGACGAGTTCCGGGGTCCCGAGGTGCGCCCCCTGGCGGTGCTGCTGTGTGAGCGCTGGTCGCGGCCCTTCGTCGACGCCGAGCTGATCGGCCGCGCCGCCCGCGCCGCCCACGCCGATCCCGAGCGGCTACAGCTGTTGAAGTACCTGTGGCACACCCTCACTGTGCACGGCGGTTAGGCTGACCCGTCGTGGCGCAGAAGGCAGCAACGCAGGGCGGGCTCGTCGTCGTCGACAAGCCCGGCGGGATGACCTCGCACGACGTGGTGTCGCGGATGCGGCGGCTGGCGAAGACCCGCAGGGTCGGGCACGGCGGCACCCTCGACCCGATGGCGACCGGGGTGCTCATCATCGGCGTGGAGAAGGCGACCCGGCTGCTCACGTACGTCATCGGCAGCACCAAGGAGTACCGCGGCACGATCCGGCTCGGGCAGGCGACCGTCACCGACGACGCCGAGGGCGAGATCGTGTCCACTGTGGACGCGAGCGGGGTCACCGACGGCGACGTGCACGCCGGGCTCGCCCCGCTGCGCGGGGAGATCCTGCAGGTGCCCAGCGCCGTGTCGGCGATCAAGGTGAACGGGGTCCGCTCCTACCACCGGGTCCGCTCCGGCGAGGAGGTCGCGCTGCAGGCCCGGCCGGTCACCGTCGCCCGCCTCGAGGTGCTCGGCATCAACCGCTCGGACACGTGGGTCGACGTCGACGTCGACGTCGCGTGCTCGTCCGGGACGTACATCCGCGCGCTCGCCCGGGACCTCGGCGCGGCGCTCGGCGTCGGCGGGCACCTGACCGCGCTGCGCCGCACGGCCGTCGGCGCGTTCACCCTCGCCGAGGCGGCGACCCTGGACGAGCTGGCCGAGCGGGACGACCCGGTCACGATGCCGCTGCCGGCCGCCGCCGCACGGTCCTTCCCCCGCCGCGACGCCGACGAGGTCGAGGCGAAGACGCTCTCGCACGGCGGGTCGCTCGCCCCGATCGGGGTCGCCGAGCCGTACGCGGTCTTCGCGCCGGACGGCAGCGTGCTCGCCATCGTCCGGGAGAAGGACGGCCGGGCGCGGCCGGAGATCGTGCTCGTGCCCTGACACCACCGGTACACCTGCCGCAAACGTAAAACGAGCGCCCGCCGCGACCCGTACACCCGCCGCAAATGTCACACGAGCGGCTGTCGCCACCCGTACACCTGCCGGAAACGCCACAAGAGTTAGGCTCGCAACCATGCAGCGGTGGCGGGGAACGCAGGCAGCGCCGGGTGGATGGGGGCGCGCGGTCACCACGATCGGCGTCTTCGACGGCGTGCACCGGGGGCACCAGCAGGTGATCGGGCACGTCGTGAAGCGGGCCGGCGAGCTGGGCGTGCGGTCGGTCGTGCTGACCTTCGACCCTCACCCGTCGGAGGTGGTCCGGCCCGGGTCGCACCCGGCGGTGCTGAGCGAGCCGTCCCGCAAGGCGGAGCTGATCGAGGCGCTCGGCGTCGACGTGCTGTGCGTCATCCCGTTCACTGTCGAGTATTCACACCTGTCGCCGGAGGCGTTCGTCCACGACGCGCTGGTCGAGCACCTGCACACCGCGCTGGTCGTGGTGGGGGAGAACTTCCGGTTCGGCCACAAGGCCGCCGGTGACCTGCAGCTGCTGCACCGGCTCGGGCGCACGTTCGGCTTCGGGGTGGAGGGCGCGCCGCTGGTGGCCGACGAGGGCACCGTGTTCTCCTCGACCTACATCCGGGCCTGCGTCGACGCGGGTGACGTGGTCGCCGCCGCCCGCGCGCTGGGCCGCCCGCACCGCGTCGAGGGCGTCGTCGTGCGGGGCGACCAGCGCGGCCGTGAGCTGGGCTTCCCCACGGCCAACCTGCTGACCGCGCCGAACGCCGCGGTCCCCGCCGACGGCATCTACGCCGCCTGGGTGACCCGCGACCGGGACGGCGAGCCGCACCGCGCGGCGGTCTCCATCGGCACCAACCCGACGTTCTCCGGCAAGGAGCGGCGGGTCGAGTCCTTCCTGCTCGACTTCGCCGGCGACCTCTACGGCGAGCGGATCGCCGTCGACTTCGTCGAACGCCTCCGTGAGCAGCGGGTGTACACCGGCGTCGAGCCGCTGGTCGAGCAGATCCACGACGACGTCGCACAGGCCAGACGAGTGCTGGACCGTCCCGTCTGTTAGCCTTGTGTCGACGCCGGGTGACCGGCGGGGGTCAGGCTGCCTGCACGACGCCGCGGGGCTGGCCCGTTCAGATCCAACCTTTAAGGGAGAACATGGCGCTCGACTCTGCGCAGAAGACCGAGATCATGGGCAAGTACGCGACCGGCGAAGGGGACACCGGCTCGCCGGAGGTCCAGGTCGCGATGCTGACCAAGCGGATCGCGGACCTCACCGAACACCTCAAGAAGCACAAGCACGACCACCACAGCCGGCGCGGCCTGCTGCTGCTGGTCGGCCGTCGCCGCCGCCTGCTCAACTACCTGCAGCGCAGCGACATCGCCCGCTACCGCTCGTTGATCGAGCGGCTCGGCCTGCGGCGATAACGACTCGCACGGTGGGGAGCGGCGTCCATGCGTCGCTCCCCTTCGTGTAGTGACACACTGGTATGGAGCAGTCGCCCCGCCGAGCGTGTCGGCGCACCGGTCCTCGGTAGTGGCTTCCGGGCAGATCAGCCCCGTGAGCTTCGATCGAAGACCGGCCGCAGACAGCTCCGCCTGGGCGCACCACAACCCGAAGGAGCACCACAACACATGACCGAGCAGAGCAATCTCGGTACGCACTCCAGCACCGCGGTCATCGACAACGGCGCGTTCGGCACCCGGGAGATCACGTTCTCCACGGGCCGCCTCGCCCGTCAGGCCGCCGGTTCCGCGCTCGCCCAGCTGGGTGAGACGGTCGTGCTGTCGGCGACGACGGCCGGCAAGTCGCCGAAGGACCAGTTCGACTTCTTCCCGCTGACGGTCGACGTCGAGGAGCGGATGTACGCCGCGGGCCGGATCCCCGGCTCGTTCTTCCGCCGCGAGGGCCGTCCCAGCGAGGACGCGATCCTCACCTGCCGCCTGATCGACCGGCCGCTGCGCCCCAGCTTCGTCAAGGGCCTGCGCAACGAGGTCCAGGTGGTCGAGACGATCCTCGCCCTCGACCCGGCCCACCCCTACGACGTCGTGGCGATCAACGCCGCCTCGATGTCCACCAAGCTGTCCGGTCTGCCGTTCTCCGGCCCGATCGGCGCCACCCGCATGGCCCACGTCGACGGCCAGTGGATCGCGTTCCCGACGCTCGAGGAGCTCGGCCGCGCCACGTTCGACATGGTCGTCGCCGGCCGCACCCTGCCCGACGGCGACGTCGCGATCATGATGGTCGAGGCCGAGGCGACGGAGCACACCGTGGCCCTCGTCGCCGGCGGCGCGCCCGCGCCGACCGAGGAGGTCGTGGCCGGTGGCCTCGAGGCCGCCAAGCCCGCCATCCGCGAGCTGTGCCGGGCCCAGTCCGAGCTGGCGGCCGTCGCCGCGAAGCCGGTCCAGGAGTTCCCGACCTTCCTCGACTACCAGCCCGACGCCTACGAGGCCGTCGCCGGCGCGGTCAAGGACGAGGTCTCCGAGGCGCTGCGCATCTCCTCCAAGGCGGAGCGCGAGGAGGCCCTCGACCGGATCAAGGAGGCCGCCTTCCAGCGCCTCGCCGAGGGCTTCGAGGGTCGCGAGAAGGAGATCGGCGCCGCGCTGCGGTCGCTGACCAAGAACGAGGTCCGCGCCCGTGTCCTGCGCGAGCAGGTCCGCATCGACGGCCGCGGCCCGCGCGACATCCGTCCGCTGACCGCCGAGGTCCAGGTGCTCCCGCGGGTGCACGGCTCGGCCCTCTTCGAGCGCGGCGAGACCCAGATCCTGGGCGTCACCACGCTCAACATGCTGCGCATGGAGCAGACGCTGGACACCCTGGCGCCGGAGAAGTCCAAGCGCTACATGCACAACTACAACTTCCCGCCGTACTCGACCGGTGAGACCGGCCGGGTGGGCTCGCCGAAGCGGCGCGAGATCGGCCACGGCGCGCTCGCCGAGCGGGCCCTGATCCCGGTGCTGCCGGCCCGCGAGGAGTTCCCCTACGCGATCCGTCAGGTCTCCGAGGCGCTCGGCTCCAACGGCTCCACCTCGATGGGCTCCGTCTGCGCCTCGACGATGGCGCTGCTGTCCGCCGGTGTGCCGCTGAAGGCGCCGGTCGCGGGCATCGCGATGGGCCTCATCTCCGACGAGGTCGACGGCAAGACCGAGTACGTGACGCTCACCGACATCCTCGGTGCCGAGGACGCCTTCGGCGACATGGACTTCAAGGTCGCCGGCACCCGTGACTTCGTGACGGCCCTGCAGCTGGACACGAAGCTCGACGGCATCCCGTCGGACGTCCTCGCGGGCGCCCTGCAGCAGGCCCACGACGCGCGGCACGTCATCCTCGACGTGATGGCCGAGGCGATCGAGTCGCCGGCCGGCATGAGCCAGTACGCGCCCCGCGTGACCACGGTCAAGATCCCCGTCGACAAGATCGGCATGGTGATCGGGCCCAAGGGCCAGACCATCAACGCGATCCAGGACGAGACCGGCGCCGAGATCAGCATCGAGGACGACGGCACGATCTACGTCGGCGCGACCAACGGCCCGTCGGCCGAGGCCGCGGTCGAGCGGATCAACGCCATCGCCAACCCGACGATGCCGAAGGTCGGCGACAAGTTCCTCGGCACCGTGGTGAAGACGGCCGCGTTCGGCGCGTTCATCTCGCTGCTGCCGGGGCGCGACGGCCTGCTGCACATCTCGAAGGTGGGCAACGGCAAGCGCGTCGACCGGGTCGAGGACTTCCTCAACGTCGGCGACAAGGTCGAGGTGCAGATCGCGGACATCGACAACCGCGGCAAGATCTACCTGGACAAGGTGCTGTCCGAGGCGGAGGCCGCCGCGGCGGCCGAGGCCGCGGCGGCGGGTGGCGGTGCCCCCGCGGGCGGCGACCGGCCGGCCGGCCGGGACCGTGGTGACCGTGGCCCCCGCTCGCGTGAGCGCGGCGACCGTGGTGACCGCGGCGACCGCGGCCCCCGTCAGTCGTCGGCGCCTTCCTCGTCGGAGGGCGGCTCGGACGAGGGTGGCTCCGCCGAGGGCGGCTCCGCCGAGGGTGGCGAGGACGGTGGCGAGTTCCGTCGTCGGCGGAACCGGCACAGCTGAGACATGGTGAGTCGACCGCTGACCCAGACGTTGGCAGATGACCCGCTGGGTGGCACGGTGCGCCGCACCGTGCTGCCCAACGGGCTGCGCATCCTGACCGAGGCAATTCCGTCGATGCGAAGCGTGTCGTTCGGCGTCTGGGTCGGCATCGGCTCACGGGACGAGACCCCGGCACTGTCCGGGGTGTCCCACTTCCTGGAGCACCTGCTCTTCAAGGGCACCAAGCGGCGCAGCGCGCTGGAGATCTCCTCGCAGATCGAGGCGGTCGGCGGGGAGACCAACGCGTTCACCGCCAAGGAGTACACGTGCTACTACGCGCGCGTGCTCGACGCCGACCTGCCGCTCGCCATCGACGTGGTGTGTGACCTGGTCATCGACTCGGTGCTGACCGACGCGGACGTCGAGACCGAGCGTGGCGTGATCCTCGAGGAGATCGCCATGCACGACGACGAGCCCGGCGACGAGGTGCACGACGTCTTCACCGAGGCGATCTTCGGCAACCACCCGCTGGGCCGGCAGATCTCCGGCACCGTGTCGAGCATCTCGGCGCTGACCCGCAAGCAGATCGACGGCTTCTACCGCCGGCGGTACCAGCCGTCGCAGATGGTCGTGGCCGCCGCCGGCAATCTCGACCACGCGAAGGTCGTCAAGGCGGTCCGGGCGGCGTTCTCGGGCCTGTCGGACGCCACGGACCCGGCGCCGCGGCGCTCCCGCACCACGAGGGTGCCGTCCCGGTCCGGGCAGATCGTGGTCCGCGCCAAGGACACCGAGCAGGCGCACGTGGTGCTCGGCTGCGTGGGGTACCCGCGCCAGCACGACAACCGCTTCGCCCTCGGCGCGCTCAACAACGTGCTCGGCGGCGGCATGTCGAGCCGGCTGTTCCAGCAGATCCGCGAGCAGCGCGGGCTGGCCTACTCGGTCTACTCCTTCACGTCGCAGTACAGCGACGCCGGGCTCTTCGGGGTCTACGCCGGCTGCGCGCCCGGCAAGGTCGAGGAGGTCCTCGCCATCACCCGGGACGAGCTGGCCAGGGTCGCGGAGGAGGGCGTCACCGACGTGGAGGTCGAGCGCGGCAAGGGCATGCTCAAGGGCGCCGTCGTGCTGGGCCTGGAGGACACCGGGTCCCGGATGAGCCGTCTCGGCAAGGGTGAGCTGCTGTATGACGAGCTGCTCTCCGTCGACGAGGTGCTGCGCCGGGTCGACCTCGTCACGCCCGAGATGGTCCGTCAGGTGGCCGGCGAGCTGCTGTCGCGCCCGATGTCCCTCGCGGTGATCGGGGAGTTCGACGACAACGCCTTCGCAGGAGCTTTGGGATAAATTATCCCGCGTGACTTCGCAGATCAGGGTCGGCGTGCTGGGCGCGCGCGGCCGTATGGGCACTGAGGCCTGCCAGGCCGTCTCCGCCGCTTCGGATCTCTCGCTCGTGGCGTCGCTGGACGTCGGTGACGCCTTGGCGCCCGATTTCGACGTGCTCGTCGACTTCACCACGCCGGACGCGGTGATGGACACGCTGCGGTGGTGCGTCTCGCATGGCGTGCACGCGGTGGTGGGCACCTCCGGCTTCACCACCGAGCGGCTGGACGAGGTGCGGTCCCTGCTGGCGTCCGCGCCGGGCGTCGGCATCGTCGTCGCGCCGAACTTCGCCGTCGGCGCGGTGCTGATGATGGAGTTCTCGGCGCGCGCCGCCCGCTACTTCGAGTCGGTCGAGGTGGTCGAGATGCACCACCCGCAGAAGATCGACGCGCCCAGCGGCACGGCGCTGCGCACCGCCCAGCTCATCGCTTCGGCGCGGGCCTCCGCGGGGCTCGGGCCGGTGCCCGACGCCACCACTGAGGAGATGGCGGGGGCCCGCGGCACCGACGTCGAAGGCATCCCGGTGCACTCGCTGCGGGCCCGCGGGCTCGTCGCGCACCAGGAGGTGCTCTTCGGCGCCGCAGGGGAGACGCTCACCATCCGGCACGACTCGTTCGACCGGAAGTCCTTCATGCCGGGGGTACTGCTCGCCGTCCGCGCCGTCGTCACCCGGCCGGGACTGACCGTCGGGCTCGGCCCGCTGCTCGACTAGCGTCACGTTGCGTAACCGATTCGCGTTTCGTCTGATGATTCCAGATACTGGGATCCGGAAGCCCCAATTCGGGCGCAACAGGGTCACATCGAGGTAACGACTGGGTCTTCCTGGGCCTCGAGCGACGTGTGCCAACGGACCTGCGGGACGAGCAGATCATCAACATCGAGTGACCGGCTGACCCCGTCCGGGGCCCAGCCGGAACTCTCCAGAAATCGACGCGTAACACGGTCTTCAGCGAATGTCCAGGCAAGCGCTGTCGTGAATCCGTCAGTACGCCACAAATCCACACTAGCCGCCAGCAATCGGCTGCCGTGGCCGCGCCGTCCCCACCTCGGTTCAACCAGGACATCGGTGATCGCGGCGGCCTTCGTCAAGACGGTGTGATCTTCCTCCGGAGCCAGTGCGGTGTCGTCTGCCGGACCTGACGCGGCAAAACCCACGACGTATGCTGAGGTCGGTCCGGCGCTGGGCGACTCCTGTTGCTCCACCGCGACCAGGACCCGGTGCTCGGGGGTCGGCGGCTCCGTGATTGCGTCCCGCCACCTGCGGGTAATCCAGTCCTCGTCCAGTTGGTCGAGGATGTGTTGGGGCAGGAGTCGCCGATAGGCGACCCGCCAGGTCGTGAGTTGGATTCGCGTGATCTCGACGACGTCGTCGAGTCGCGCCGGTCGGACGAACCCGTGCGTCATGACGCAGCAGCCTACGGATGTGTGTTCCGCGCCACGGAGTGGCTACGGAATTTGTGTGAAGAGCCACGTGGCTGGGTAGCGGCGGCTCGTCACAGTTGGACCCGAGCAACCGTTGAGTCAGGCAGCAGGTAGCCAGCAACGAGCGAGTGGAGGGCAGCACAAGTGGCGGAGCGAGGACGAGTCGCCGTGTTGACGGCCGTCCGGCCCAAGCTTCGGCCCCGGGTCAAGCAGGTGCTCATCGTGGCGGCCGTGTGGGCCGTCGTGTGGGCCTTCTTGTACGTGGCCGCGGCGAGAAACGGGTATTTCGACCTCAAGGTCTACTACGGCGCCATGGACTACTGGGTGAACAAGGGTGGCGACATCTACGACTACCTGGTGCCCGGCACGCCGTACGGCTTCACCTACCCACCGTTCGCCGCCGCGCTGATGTCGCCGATGGCGCTGATCGGGTGGCACACCGCGATCGCGATCAGCGTGACGATGAACGTCGTCGCCCTCGGCTGCATCGTCACCTGGCTCATCGGCCCGGTCATCAAGCGTCAGGGCTGGCAGTTCTGGTTCTCCCTCGCCATCGCGATGGGCATCGTCGCCGCCTTCGAGCCGGTGCGCGAGACCGTCAACTTCGGCCAGGTCAACATCCTGCTGCTCTTCATGGTCGTCGGTGACCTGCTGCTGCTGGTCCGCGGGGGCTCGCGCCTCGGCGGCATCGGCGTCGGCCTGGCCACCGCGATCAAGCTCACGCCGGGTGTGTTCATCCTGTACCTCGTGGTGACCCGCCGCTGGCGCGCCGCCGCCGTCTCCACGGCCACCGCGGCCGCCGCGACCTGGGCCGCGGCGACCTTCGCGCCGGACGCCTCGCGGGTCTTCTGGACCGACGCGATGTGGAACACCGACCGCGTCGGCTCCGCGACGTTCGTGTCCAACCAGGCGCTCAGCGGCCTCGTCGCCCGCCTGTTCAACCCGGACCCGATGAAGCCGCTGTGGGCGCTGCTCGTGCTCGGTGCGCTCGCCGTCTGGGCGTGGCGGGTCCGCAAGGCGGTCAAGGCCGGCGACGAGCTCGCCGGGCTGGCGCTGACCGGTCTCGTCGGCTGCATGATCAGCCCGATCAGCTGGATCCACCACCTCGTGTGGGTCCTGCCCTCGATGGCGGTCCTGCTCGACCACGCGACCGACCGCAGCACCGAAGCCCGCCGCCGGCGCCACATCATGATCTTCGGGATCTTCTCGTACCTGCTGCTGTGCAGCCGCACGCCGTGGGCCTTCCACATGAAGTTCGACGGCCTCGGCCTGATCGGCGGCAACGCGTACATCCTGCTCATGATCGCCCTGCTGATCACCCTGCCGATCCGGGAGCCCGCCTCGGAGAGCTCCGGCCCGGCGCGCCGGGCCAACCCGGCCACCTCCACCGGCCCGGTCGTCGAGGACGTGCCCGACCCGGACCTCGTCGAGATCGACCGGCGGGTGAGCGCCGCCTTCGACGCGAAGGACGCCGGGGAGCCTTCCCGGCCGCTCGTCGGCGCATAGATCGTTCGTTCCAGGGGGCGGCCTTCGGGCCGCCCCTTTTTGTCATACCCCGGGGTTAGCCTCGCGGGGTGCTGACACTTACGCAGGCGCGGAGGATCGCTCTCGCCGCCCAGGGCTTCGCCGACAGGGTCCCCACCGGCGTCCCCGAGCGGCGCCACCTGAAGCGGGTCCTCGGCCGCACAGGTCTGCTGCAGATCGACTCGGTGAATGTCGTCCAGCGCGCGCACTACCTGCCCGCCTACAGCCGCCTGGGCCCCTACCCGACCGAGCTGCTCGACAGGATGGCCTACCGGCGCCCCCGCGAGCTGTTCGAATACTGGGCCCACGAGGCGTCGCTCGTCCCGGTCCACCTGCACCCGGCGCTGCGCTGGCGCATGCAGTCCGGCGCCGCGTGGGGGCGGATGGTCCGCCTGGCCCGCGAGCAGCCCGACCTGATCCGCCGGGTCCTCGAAGAGATCCGCGCGAAGGGCCCCATGACCGCCAACGAGGTCGAGGGTGACCTGGCCAAGCCCCGCAGCAAGGACCACTGGGGGTGGAACTGGTCGGACACCAAGACCGCGATCGAGTGGCTCTTCTACACCGGCGAGGTCAGCGTCGCCAGCCGCAACTCGTCCTTCGCCCGCGTCTATGACGTCCCCGAGCGCATCTTCCCCGCCGCGGTCCTCGCCGCCCCCACCCCCGACCCGGCCGACGCCTACCGCGACCTGGTCCGCGTCGCGGCCCGCTCCCTCGGCATCGCCGCGGAGGCCGAGCTGCGCGACTACTTCCGCCTGCCCCTGGCCGGCGCCCGCACCGCGATCGCCGAGCTGGTCGAGTCCGGCGAGCTCATCCCCACCGAGGTGGAGGGCTGGCAGCCCCGCGCCTACCTGCACCACGAGGCCCCCACTCCCCGCCGCATCGGCGCCGCCACCCTCGTCAGCCCCTTCGACCCGCTGATGTGGGAGCGGGCCCGCGTGGCGCGGCTGTTCGGCTTCACCTACCGCATCGAGATCTACGTGCCGCCGCTCCAGCGCCTCTACGGCTACTACGTCCTGCCGTTCCTCCTGGGTGACCGCCTGGTGGCCCGCGTCGACCTCAAGGCCGACCGGCGCTCCTCGACCCTGCTGGTGCCGGCCGTGTGGGTGGAGCCCCTGACCGGGCGCGGCGCCCCTTCCCGCCTCGAGGTGGCTTCGGCGCTGTGGGCGGAGCTGCGGCGGTTCGCGGGGTGGTTGGGGCTGGAGCGGGTGGAATTACCGGTCGCGGGTGACTTCGCGGTGGACCTGGCCAAGGCGATGACCGCCTGACCGCCCGGCCTGACGACTGCGCTGCCGCCGCATGATCGTGGGCGTGCTCGGTGGCGGGGATGGTGGCTGGGACGGTGTAGCGTGAAGAGCGTGACGTCACCCCTTCAGGCCGTGCCCGCCAGTGACGGGATGGCCGCGCACCTTCTGCCCGGTGGGTCCGCCGCGGACGTGGTCCAGCCTGGCGCGGGTGGTCACGAGGTGCCGCCGTATGGCTACCAGTATGCCTACGTGACACCGCCGAAGGGGCGGCTCGCGAGGCTGGCGGAGCGGACGCCGAGGTGGGTGTCGCCGCTCGGCCTGACGGCGCTGGTGTCCGGCGGGGTGGCTTATACGCTGCTCATGCGGCCGACGCAGGCGGGTGCGACCGACGCGCCGACGTGCGTGATGAAGCTGTTCACCGGGTTCGACTGCCCGGGGTGCGGCGGCACACGCGCGGCCTGGTATCTGCTGCACGGTGACATCCCGGCCGCGGCGCACCACCACGCGATGCTGGTGTTCGCCGCGCCGTTCCTCGCGTACATGTACGCGAGCTGGACCATCAACCGGCTGGCGAACCGTAAGGTGCTGCCGATGATGCAGCTGTCCAGCGGCACGCTGATCGGATTCCTCGTGGCGTGGCTCATATTCTCAGTGGTCAGGAACCTGCCGTGGGCGCCATTCGACTGGCTGTTCGTTTAGTAGGCTCCTGAAATGCTCGAAGCCAAAGCCATCGCCTGGACCCATTTCGAACCGCCCGCGGACGTGCCGTGGGACACGGACGCGGATGGCGGTCAGGCGCTGGCGGAGTTCGCGGGCCGGGCGTGCTACCAGTCGTGGAAGAAGCCCAACCCGGCGACCGCGACCAATGAGGGCTACCTGCGGCACATTCTCGAGGTCGGGCACCTGTCGGTGCTGGAGCACGGCACCGTCACGTTCTACCTGACCGGGGTGTCCCGGTCGTTCACGCACGAGCTGGTCCGGCACCGGCACTTCTCCTTCTCGCAGCTGTCGCAGCGGTATGTGCCGGGTCGCGAGGCCCAGATGGTCGAGCCGGACGTGATCGCCGAGGACCCGGCGCTGCACAAGGTGTTCGTCGAGGCCTCCGAGGCGGCGCTGCGCGCGTACAACGAGCTGCTGGAGGGCCTGGAGGCCAGGTTCAGCGAGGTCGAGAACGGCACCAGCCGGCGCAAGCAGGCCCGGCAGGCGGCGCGGTCGGTGCTGCCCAACGCGGCCGAGACGAAGATCGTCGTGACCGGCAACTACCGGGCGTGGCGGCATTTCGTGACGATGCGGGCGACGGAGGCGGCGGACGTCGAGATCCGTGAGGTGGCGATCGCGTGCCTCAAGGAGCTGCAGCGCGTGGCGCCGAACGTATTCGCGGATTTCACCATCAGTACGCTGGCTGACGGCACCGAGGTCGCCGCCGCTCAGTACAGCTGGGAATCTTGAGCTGAGCGACCGGAAGGCGTCCGCTAGGTTGTGCGTATGACACGCACCGGTTCCGACCCCGGCCGGCCGTTCGGCCGGCTGCTCAGCGCGATGGTCACGCCATTCCGCGCTGACGGTTCGCTCGACGTCGACGGTGCGGCGCGGCTGGCCGCTCACCTGGTCGACAACCAGGACCATGACGGCCTGGTGGTCAACGGGACCACCGGCGAGTCGGCGACCACCAGCGACGCCGAGAAGGACCAGGTGCTGCGGGCCGTCATCGAGGCCGTCGGCGATCGGGCCACGGTGATCGCCGGCGTCGGCACCAACGACACGCACCACACGATCGAGCTGGCCCGCGCCGCGGAGAAGGCGGGCGCCGACGGACTGCTCGTCGTCACCCCGTACTACAACAAACCCCCGCAGGCGGGCATCCTCCAGCACTTCCGGTCGATCGGCGACGCCTCCGGGCTGCCGGTGATGGTGTATGACATCCCCGGCCGGACCGGTGTGGCGATCGAGACCGACACCATGTGCCGGATCGCCGAGCACGACCGGGTCGTCGCGGTGAAGGACGCCAAGGGCGACCTCGGCGAGAGCGCCTGGGTGATCAAGCGCACCGATCTGGCGTATTACTCGGGTGAAGACAAGCTGACCCTGCCGCTGCTGTCGGTCGGTGCCGTGGGCGTGGTCGGCGTGCCGACGCACGTGTTCGGGCCGGAGACGAAGCGGATGATCCTGGCGCACGAGGAGGGCGACGTCGCCCGCGCCCGTGCGCTCCACCTGCAGTTGCTCCCCGCGTTCTGCGGGTTCTTCCGCACGCAGGGAGTCATCCTCACCAAGGCCGCCCTGACGCTGCTGGGCCTGCCCGCCGGGCCGGTGCGCCCGCCGCTGGTGCCGGCGAACGCGGCGGAGCTCGGCCGGCTGCGGGAGGATTGCGCTGAGGCGGGCCGCACGATTGGCACCGCAGACCAGATGGCACATCACAACGACCTCGGAGTGGCCCTATGACGGTGGCACACATCGAGCTCGAACCACCGCCGCCCCTCACTCCAGGAGCCCTGCGGGTCACGCCGCTGGGCGGGCTGGGCGCCATCGGGCGCAACATGACGGTGTTCGAACTCGACGGCAAGCTGCTCATCATCGACTGCGGGGTGCTCTTCCCCGACGTGGAGCAGCCCGGTGTCGACCTGATCCTGCCCGACTTCTCGTCGATCCTCGACCGGCTCGACCAGGTGCAGGCGATCGTGCTCACCCACGGCCACGAGGACCACATCGGTGCCGTGCCGTATCTGCTCGCCCACAAGCCCGACATCCCGCTCGTCGGGTCGAAGTTCACCCTCGCGCTGGTCGAGGCGAAGCTCGCCGAGCGCCGCATCGAGCCGTACACGCTGACGGTCAAGGAAGGCCAGGTCGAGCGGCTCGGGCCGTTCGAGTGCGAGTTCTTCGCGGTCAACCACTCCATCCCGGACGCGCTCGCGGTGGCCGTGACGACGACGGCCGGCACCGTGCTGCACACCGGTGACTTCAAGATGGACCAGCTGCCGCTCGACGGCCGGATCACCGACCTGGCCGGGTTCGCCCGGATCGGCGCCAAGGGCGTCGACCTGCTGCTGTCCGACTCGACCAACGCGGAGATCCCCGGGTTCGTCACCCCGGAGCGGGAGATCGGCCCGGTCCTGGAGCGGACCTTCGGCCGGGCCAAGGGACGGATCATCGTCGCGTCGTTCGCGTCGCACGTGCACCGGGTCCAGCAGGTGTTCGACGCCGCGCACCTGCACGGCCGCAAGGTCGCGCTGATCGGCCGGTCCATGGTGCGCAACATGGGCATCGCCCGCGACCTGGGGCTGCTGCGGATCCCCGCGGGGCTGCTGGTGCCGATCGACGAGGCGATGGGGCTGCCCGAGGACCGGGTCGTGCTGATGTCGACCGGCTCGCAGGGTGAGCCGATGAGCGCCCTCGGCCGGATGGCCAACGGCGATCACCGGCACGTGCAGATCGGCGAGGGCGACACGATCGTGCTCGCGTCGTCGCTGGTGCCGGGCAACGAGACCGCGGTGTACCGCGTGATCAACCAGCTGTCCCGGGCCGGCGCGCTCGTCGTGCACAAGGACGTCGCCAAGGTCCACGTGTCCGGGCACGCACCCGCCGGTGAGCTGCTCTACCTGCTCAACGTGGTGCAGCCGCGCAACTTCATGCCGGTCCACGGCGAGTGGCGGCACCTGCGGGCGCACGCCCAGCTCGCCCGCGACGCCGGCGTCCCCGACGACCGGGTCGTGCTCTGCGAGGACGGCGACGTCGTCGACCTCGTCGACGGCAAGGCCTCCCTCGTCGGTCACATCCGGTCGCGGTACGTGTACGTCGACGGCCTCGCCATCGGCGACGTCGGCGAGTCGCTGCTCACCGAGCGCCGCATCCTCGGCGACGGCGGGTTCATCGCGGCGACCGTGGTCATCGACTCGGTGACCGGCAAGGTCGTCGCCGGCCCGACCGTGTCGGCGAAGGGCTTCTCCGACGACCCGGCGGTGTTCGCCGCGGTGCTGCCGCTGGTCACCGATGCGCTCAACAAGGCCGCGACCGAGGGCATCACCGATCCGCACCAGCTGCAGCAGATCGTGCGGCGCACCGTCGGACGCTGGGTCAACGAGGCGTACCGGCGCCGGCCGATGATCGTCCCGACGGTGGTGGAGGTCTAGCGAGATGTACGAGGTGCTGGCGTCCACCGTGCTCGTCGTGCACTTCGGCTATCTCGCGTACGTGGTGCTGGGCGGGTTCCTCGCCTGGCGCTGGCCCAGGGCGTTGTGGCCGCATCTCGCGGCCGCCGCCTGGGGCCTCGCCGTGGTGAGCATCCCGCTCACCTGCCCGTTGACGCTGGTCGAGCACTGGGCCCGCCGCAAGGCCGGCGAGACCGGCGTCGGGCGCGGCTTCATCGACCAGTACATCGAAGGCGTCCTCTATCCGGAGCGCTACACCCATCTGTTGCAGGTGTTGGTGGGTGTACTGGTGGCGGTGTCCTACGTCGGGATCTACGTACGCTACAGAAAGCGCCGGAACACGACCCGCCGCTCCGAAGAAATGTCGGAGCCTACCGCTACGGTGTGACCATGGCGGGCCGCACCTCTCAGGCCGGCCGCGGTGGCACCCCCAGCGCCCGCGGCGGGTCGAGCACGCCGTCCAAACGGACGACTCCGGCGAAGCGGACGGCTGCGGCCTCGACTGGCCGCTCGACCTCGGCTTCGACCTCCCGGGCCGCCGCCAAGCGGGCTCCGGCGGCGCGCCGCACGGTGACGCCACGGGCGCGCCGGCGCGGCGGCGCCGTGGTCGCCACGCCGCTCGGGCTGCTCGGGCGGGGCATGATCGCGGTCTGGATGGGTGTCGCACACGGCGTCGGCTGGGCCGCGCGGGCCGTGGGCCGCCAGGCGGCCAGCGCGCGCGGGCTCGACCCCGAGCACCGCCGCGACGGCGCCGGCCTGGGCCTCATCGGCCTCGCCGTGCTGCTCACCGCCGCGCTGTGGTTCCAGTCCGCCGGGCCCGTCGGGCACTGGCTCGCCGGCATCTGCCACACGTTCATCGGCGGCGCCGCGGCGATCCTGCCGGTGCTGCTGGTCGTCGGCGGCATCCGGGTCATGCGCTCCGACCCCGAGGAGGACCACCGCGGCCGCGGCCTCGTCGGCTGGAGCGCGCTCTTCCTCGGCGGCACCGGCCTCATGCACCTCGCGGCAGGCAGCCCCGAGGCCCCCCAGCTCATGGACAAGGCCGGCGGGCTGCTCGGCCGCGCCGCCGGCGGCCTGCTGGAGAAGGCCGTGACCTCCTGGGTCGCGGTCCCGCTGCTGCTCCTGCTCGCCGGGTTCGGCCTGCTGGTCGTCACCGCCACCCCGATCAGCCGCATCCCGCAGCGCTGGCGGCAGCTGCGCGACCTCGCGCTCGGGCGCGTCGAGGACCCGACCCTCGACGTCGACGAGGAGTTCGAGGAGCTCTACGAGGAGCCGGAGCCGCGCCCGGCGCGCCGCGCACCGGCCCGCCGCCGGCAGGCCGCGCTGCCGCACCCGCTCGACGACGAGGAGGGCCCGCTCGGCTACGACGCCTCGGCGCCCGACCGAGGCCCCGACCGAGGCCCCGACCGAGGCCCCGGCGGGGGCTTCGGCGACGACGCGATCGTGCACGACACCGTCGTGCTGCCACGGCCCGCGGCCGCCTCGCGCAAGAAGGCCAAGGAGAAAGAGAAGGAGAAGGACCCGCCGGAGCACTCGCCGCTGCCGACCCGCGCCGAGCAGCTCGCGCTCACCGACACCGACTACAAGCTGCCGCCGCCGGACCTGCTCGGCACCGGCGACGCCCCGCGCGGCCGCACCCGGGCCAACGACGAGGTGACCGCGGCGCTGCAGAGCGTGTTCGAGCAGTTCGGCGTCGACGCGCTCGTCACCGGCTTCACCCGCGGCCCGACGGTCACACGCTATGAGGTCGAGGTCGGCCACGGCGTCAAGGTCGAGCGGATCACCGCCCTGTCGCGCAACATCGCCTATGCGGTGAAGTCGCCCGACGTGCGCATCCAGAGCCCGATCCCCGGCAAGAGCGCCGTCGGCGTCGAGATCCCCAACCCCGACCGCGAGAATGTCGCGCTCGGCGACGTGCTGCGTTCGCGCGTCGCGGCCGGCGACCATCACCCGCTGATCGTGGCCCTCGGCAAGGACATCGAGGGTGGCTATGTGTTGGCCAACCTGGCGAAGATGCCGCACATCCTGATCGCCGGCGCGACCGGCGCGGGCAAGTCGAGCTGCCTCAACTCGCTGCTCGTGTCGCTGCTGACCCGGGCGACGCCCGACGAGGTGCGGCTGCTGCTGGTCGACCCGAAGCGGGTCGAGCTGACCAGCTATGAAGGCATCCCGCACCTGGTCACGCCGATCGTCACCAACCCGAAGCGGGCCGCCGACGCGCTCGACTGGGTCGTGCGCGAGATGGACATGCGCTATGACGACCTGGCCGCCGCCGGCGTCCGCCACATCGACGACTACAACCGCAAGGTCCGCGCCGGGCAGATCACGGCGCCGCCGGGCAGCGAGCGGGTGATCCGCCCTTACCCGTATCTGCTGGTCGTCGTCGACGAGCTCGCCGACCTCATGATGGTCGCGCCGCGCGACGTCGAGGACTCGGTGGTGCGCATCACGCAGCTGGCCCGCGCGGCCGGCATCCACCTGGTCCTCGCCACGCAGCGCCCCAGCGTCGACGTCGTCACTGGTCTCATCAAGGCGAATGTGCCGTCGCGGCTGGCGTTCGCGACGTCGTCGCTCGCCGACTCCCGCGTCATCCTCGACCAGCCGGGCGCCGAGAAGCTCATCGGCCGCGGCGACGGCCTCTTCCTGCCGATGGGCGCCTCGAAGCCCATCCGCATCCAGGGCGCCTGGGTCAGCGAGACCGAGATCAACGACATCGTCAAGTTCTGCAAGGAGCAGCGCGAGCCCGAGTTCCGCGACGGCGTCACCACCAAGCCCGAGGACACCAAGAAGAAGGTCGACGAGGAGATCGGCGACGACCTCGACCTCCTGCTCCAGGCCATCGAGCTCGTCGTCACCAGCCAGTTCGGCTCCACCTCCATGCTGCAACGCAAGCTGCGCGTCGGCTTCGCCAAGGCCGGCCGCCTCATGGACCTGATGGAGACCCGCGGCATCGTCGGCCCCTCCGAGGGCTCCAAGGCCCGCGACGTCCTCATCAAGCCTGACGAGCTCCCCGAGGTCCTCACCGCTCTGAAGGACTCAGAAGACGACGCCTGACCCCGCTTGCCACGCAGAGGCTGCAACTCCCGCGGCGGGGCCCTGCAAGCTGCGCGCCGGCCTCGTCAAGCCCGGCCGTCCACGTGGGCTTTGACGGAGACCCGCGGCGTTGTCGACCTCTCCGGGGGCTCCAAGGCCCGCGACGTCCTCATCAAGCCTGACGAGCTCTGAGGTCCTCGCCGCTTTTTAGGACTCCGAAGCCGGCGCCTGACCCCGCTGCTACGCAAGCGGCTGCTGCTTCTGCGACGGGGGCACGTGAGCTGCGTGTCGGCTTCGTCAAGGCCGGCAGGCCATGTGGGCTGGGTGAAGACCCGCCGCGTTGTCGGCCTTCCGGGGGCTTCCAAGGTCCGCGACGTTCTCCCTGAGGTCCTCACCGCTTTGAAGGGCTCCGAAGGCGGCGCCTGACCCCGGTGCCGCGCAAGCGGCTGTCACTTCCGCGGCTGGGTCCTGCAAGCTCGGCGCCGGCCTCGTCAAGGCTGGCCGCTTTCGTGGGCTTCATGGAGATGTGCGGTGTCGCCGGCTCTTCCGAGGGCTGTCCAAGGGCCGTGACGTCCTTCTCAAGCCCTGACGAGCTTCCGAGGGGCCGCACCGTTCAAGGCCGCCGAAGTCGACGCCTGACCCGCTGTCGCGCAAGCGGCTGCTGCTCTCGTGGCTGGGGACGCGCGAGGTGCGCGGCGGCCCCTCCCAGGCCGGCCAGCTGCCTCATGGAGTTCCTGGAGACCCGTGGCGTCGTCGGCTCTTGGAGGGTTGCAAGGCCTGCGACGTTCTTGTCAGGCCTGATGAGTTCCTGAGGTCTCGCCGCTCTCCAGGACTCCGACGACGGCGCGTGACTCAGTTACGCGTTGGCTTCACCAAGGCGGGACGCCTCATGGACCTCATGGCCGCGAGTCATGGTGCGCGGGGACGGGAGGTGTGGGGCGAGGCGTGATCGCGCGGTTCCTGCGGGAGGAGCTCGGTGGCTGCCGTGTTGCTCTTGCTGCGTTCGGGTGGCGCCAGTTGGTCGGGGGCGGCGGTGCGGTGGGTGTCCCCAGGCTGCCGCCGGTTGGCGGCCGCTGATCTTCGTGGGCGTGGGCGTGATCGAAGGATGGGGGTGGTCGCCATCGTGGCCAGGTCCGTCCTTCGATCAACGGGCGGGCGGAGGCGGCGGTCGTGGGTCGTGGGTCGTGGGTCGTGTGCTCAAGGTGACGCTGCGGGCGGGGTGGTGCTGGCGGGTGAGGGGACGATGCGACAGTCCGAGGGAGGGCCGGCGCGCGGGACGGGGTGGGTGACATGGGTGAGCGGGTGAGGGTGGTCGCGCTGGGGGAGGGCGCCGTGGTGAGGTGGGGGTGTTAGCGGCGTTCGTGCCGATCTGGGCGCTTACCGCTGTCGGTTACGTCGCCGGGCGGACCGGGGTGCTGGGGCTCGGGGCGGTGGACGTGCTCGGGCGGTTCGTGTTCTACGTGGCGATGCCCGCGGCGCTGCTCGACACGTTGAGTCGGCGGCCGGTCGCCGGGTTCGCGGGGGAGGGGGTCGCCGCGTTCGTGGGTGCCACGGTGGTGGTGGGCGCGGTCGGGTTCGGGGTGGCGCGGTGGGGGTTCCGGCGGTCGTTGGGGGAGCAGACCATCGCGGGCATGGCGGCCGGGTACGTCAACGCGGGGAACCTCGGCATACCGGTGGCGGTGCAGGTGCTCGGGGACGCGTCGTTCATCGCGGTGGTGCTGCTCATCCAGACGACCATCCTCACGCCGGTGATCCTGGGGACGCTGGACCTGGCTCGGATCGAAACAGCAGATGGGCGGGCGTGGCGGCGGCTGGTGACGGTGCCGCTGCGGAGTCCGGTGATGCTGGCCTGCGTCGCCGGGGTGGCGCTCGGGGCCGCGGGGCTGAAGCTGCCGCCGCTGCTGGCCGGGGTCGCGGCGCTGCTCGGCGACGCCGCGGTGCCGTCCGCCCTCGTGGCGCTGGGGTTGTCGCTGGTACGCGCGAACGACCCCGACCAGGCGCCCGCCCGCCCGGTCGAGGTGGCGTTGTCGGTGGTGCTCAAGTCGTGCGTCCAGCCGCTCGTGTGCTTCCTGCTCGCCAGGTACGTCCTCGGGCTGCACGGCGCAGGGCTGTTCGCGGCGGTGCTGTGTGCCGCGCTGCCGACCGCGCAGAACACGTTCGTGTTCGCCCGTGCGTACGGCGTCGACGGGCGCTTCCCGCGGGACGCCGTCGTCGCGTCCACGGCGGTGTCGATGGTGACGCTGACCGTGGTGGCTGTCCTGCTGGGATGATTGGTCGGGTGGATGCCGATGCGATCGCAGCGCTGGCCGAGCCGCAGCGCCGGGCCGTGTACGAGTACGTCGCCCGCAGCGGGGAGGCGGTCAGCCGGAACGCGGTCTCGGACGGGCTGGGCATCGGGCGGACCCTGGCCGCGCACCATCTGGACCGGCTGGCCGAGGCGGGACTGGTCGAGGTGTCGTTCGCGCGGGTCAACGGGCGCAGCGGGCCCGGCGCGGGGCGGCCGTCGAAGCTGTACCGGCGAGCCGCGGCCGAACATGAGCTGAGCCTGCCGCCGCGGGACTACCGGACCCTGGCCACGGTGTTCGCCGACGCCGTCGAGGAGGCCGGGGTGGAGCCGGTCCTGTACGAGGCGGCGCGGCGGCAGGGCGAGCGCCTGAAGCGGGACGCGACCAGCGACGAGGAGCTGCTGCGGGGGCTGGGGTACGAGCCGTACGAGGACGGTGCGGTGTGGCGGCTGCGGAACTGCCCGTTCGACGGGGTGGCGAGGACGCACGCGGCGCTGGTCTGCGGGGCGAACCTGGCGCTGCTGGAAGGGGCGCTCGGGGAGCGGGTCCAGATCGACCCCCGGCCGGACGGGTGCTGTGTGACCGTTAGGCGGTACCAAAAATAACCACGGTTAGTTTTAGAATGACGCCATGACCTTCCACCTCGCGCAGCTGAACGTCGGCCGGACCGTCGGGCCGAAGGAAGACCCCCGCATGGCCGGCTTCTACGGGGACCTCGACCGGATCAACGCCATCGCCGACGGCTGGCCGGGGTTCGTCTGGCGGCTCGTCGACGGCGGCGGGGCCGACGCGACCTCGCTGCGCCCGTTCGGCGGCGACCTGCTCGTCAACCTGTCCGTGTGGGAGAGCCTCGAGACGCTGCGGGACTTCACGTTCCGCAGCGGTCACCTCGACGTGCTGCGACGGCGGCGCGAGTGGTTCGTGCCACTCGGGGACGTGTACGCCGTCAACTGGTGGATCCCGGCGGGGCACATCCCGACGGTCGAGGAGGCGGGAGAGCGGCTGGACCTGCTGCGACGCGAGGGCCCGTCATCCGATGCGTTCACGTTCCGCGACCCCTTCCCCGCAGCCTGAGCCCCGATCGGCCCGGTACCCTCGGAGCATGCCCGCCAATGCTGACCGTCGCGTCGCCCTGCTCACCCTCGGCTGCGCTCGTAACGAGGTGGACTCCGAGGAGCTGGCCGCCCGCCTCGCGGCCGGCGGCTGGGCGGTCACCACCGACGGCACCGACGCGGACGTGGTCGTCGTCAACACCTGCGGGTTCGTCGCCAAGGCCAAGCAGGACTCGATCGACACGCTGCTCGCCGCCGCCGACACGGGCGCCAAGGTCGTCGCGACCGGGTGCCTCGCCGAGCGGTACGGCGAACAGCTGGCCGGTGAGCTGCCCGAGGCGCACGCGGTGCTCGGCTTCGACCACTACCCGGACATGGCGGCGCGCCTCGACGCGATCATGGCCGGCGAGACCATCGCCTCGCACGCGCCGCGCGACCGGCGCACGCTGCTGCCGCTGACCCCGGTGGCGCGCCGCGAGGCGGTCGAGGTGGTCGTGCCGGGCCACCTGCCGGCGCACCTGCGCGGCGTGATGCGGCAGCGGCTCGAGAAGGGGCCCGTCGCGCCCCTCAAGCTGGCCAGCGGCTGTGACCGGCGCTGCTCGTTCTGCGCGATCCCGTCGTTCCGCGGCGCGTTCGTGTCCCGGACCCCGGACGAGGTGCTCGCCGAGGCGGAGTGGCTGGCGTCCACCGGCGTCCGCGAGCTGGTGCTCGTCAGCGAGAACTCCACCTCGTATGGCAAGGACCTCGGCGACCCGCGCCTGCTGGAGCGCCTGCTGCCGCAGCTGGCGGCGGTCAGCGGCATCGTGCGGGTGCGGGTGTCGTACCTGCAGCCGGCCGAGACCCGGCCGGGGCTGGTCGAGGCGATCGCGACCACGCCGGGCGTCGCGCCGTACTTCGATCTGTCGTTCCAGCACTCCAGCGAGCCGGTCCTGCGGCGGATGCGGCGCTTCGGGTCGACCGAGCGGTTCCTGGAGCTGCTCGAGTCGGTGCGCAAGCTCGACCCGGAGGCCGGCGCCCGCAGCAACGTGATCGTCGGCTTCCCGGGCGAGACCCGCGAGGACGTCGACGAGCTGGCCCGCTTCCTCACCGAGGCCCGCCTCGACGCGGTCGGCGTGTTCGACTACAGCGACGAGGACGGCACCGAGGCCGCCGACCTGCCCGACAAGGTGTCCGAGAGCGACATCAAGAAGCGGTACGACTGGATGAGCGCCCTCGCCGAGGAGCTCTGCGCGCAGCGTGCCTCCGACCGGATCGGATCCCAGGTCGACGTCCTCGTCGACTATCTCCTCGACGACTCGGTCGAGGGGCGCGCCGGGCACCAGGCGCCCGAGGTCGACGGCTCCACGACCCTCGTCGTCGGCGACGGGCTCGACCCGTTCTCGCTGCGCCCCGGTGACCTCGTCCGGGCCAGGGTCGTCGACAGCGTCGGCGTCGACCTGGTCGCCGTCCCGATCGAGATGATCAGTCCGGCGGCCTCATGACCGTTCTCAAGCCCGTCCCGTTGCTCAACGCGGCCAACGTCCTGACCGTCGTGCGGATGGTGCTCGTCCCGGTCTTCGTCTTCTTCGTCGTGGCGGGCGGGCTGACCGACACCGGCTGGCAGCTCGCGGCGGGCATCACGTTCGTCGTCGCGTCGGCGACCGACTACGTCGACGGGTGGATCGCCCGCACGTACAACCTGGTCACCTCCTTCGGGAAGGTCGTCGACCCGATCGCCGACAAGGCGCTGACCGGCGCGGCGTTGGTGCTGCTGTCGCTGTACGACCGGCTGCCCTGGTGGGTGACCGTGCTCATCCTCGTGCGCGAGTGGGGGGTCACCGCCCTGCGCCTGTGGGTGATCAGGCACGGCGTCATCCCCGCGAGCCGGGGCGGCAAGGCGAAGACGGCCCTGCAGATCCTGGCGATCGGCTGGTACCTCACGCCGCTGCCGGACGGGCTCGCCGCCGTGGGACCGTGGCTGATGGCGGGCGCCCTCATCGTGACGGTCGTCACTGGATTGGATTACGTCGTGCGGGCGTACCGGGTGCGCCGCGACTCCCTGCGCCGCCGCCGCGCGAGCGTCGCGAGTGGCGGGCCGGACACGTTCGGCGAGGCCGACCGGCTGGCCGCCCAGGACCAGATGCTGAGCACGCCGATCGCCGCGCCGGCGGTCGCGCCCGTGGCGGACGAGCCGGTCGCATGAGCGGACCGTTCGCCCTGGACCCACGCAAACTCGCCCTCGGTGTACGCGGGCTCGCCTTCGGTGCGCGCGGCGCCGGGACGTGGCGGAGGTGACGGCGTGAGTGCGGCTGAGGTGCTGACGACGCTGCAGGGGCGGGGCGAGACGCTCGCGGTCGCCGAGTCGCTGACCGGAGGGTTGCTGGCCGCCGAGTTCGTCGCCGTGCCCGGGGCGAGCGTGGTGTTCCGCGGCGGGATGGTCGCGTATGCGACGGATTTGAAGGCGGCGTTGCTGGATGTACCGCCGCCGCTGCTGAACTCGCATGGACCGGTGGATCCGTCCGTCGCGGCCGCCATGGCCGCCGGGGCGCGGGAGCGTTGCGACGCCGACTGGGCGGCCGCCACGACCGGCGTCGCGGGCCCGGATCCGCAGGGTGGCCAGCCTGTCGGCAGGGTGTACGTCGCCGTCGCCGGACCCCTGCCCGAGCACGCCGCCGTCCGGGAGCTCACCCTGCCGGGTGACCGCTCCGAGGTCCGCGCGGGCGCCGTCGAAGCGGCCGTCACGCTCCTCGCCGAGGTGCTGGCGACCACCATCACCTCGCGATAACGGCGGGGTAGGGTGTCGATCGGCGCCGCACCAGGTACCGTGGCGGGTACCAGTTTTCGCGGGGAACCCATTCGCGGACTGCCTCAGAGGGGGTGCCAAGGTGCTGCTTCGTCGAGTGATCGGTGACGCGCTGCGTGCGCGGCGGCAGGCCCAGCACCGGACCCTGCGCGAGGTGTCGACCGCCGCCAACGTCAGTCTCGGCTATTTGTCCGAGATCGAGCGCGGGCAGAAGGAGGCGTCCAGCGAGCTGCTGGCCGCCATCTGTGAGGCGCTCGGTGCCGCGCTGTCCGAGGTGCTGCGCGACGTGAGCGACACGCTCGCCACCGCGGAGGACCTGCCACGCGTGCTCGTCCCGGTCGGTGCGCCCGAGTCCACGCAGGACGCCGCGCCCGCATCCGACCCAGCCGCCGCGGGAGCAGGCCCGTCCGCGCCGGAAGCCCGGCTGTCCGGCCGCAGCGGCCCGAAGACCAAGGTCACCACCGACGCGAAGCTGTCGGTAGCGGTGCGCCACGACGGCCCGCTCCGCACGACACTGCGCGCGACCCGCAACCCGCGCGAAGTCGTCTACGCCGCCTGACGCCTTCGCGCGCCACCGGTCGTTTCCGCGACCACCCGTCCCTCCATGCTGCCCATAGCCAGAGGGCCACTGGCCCGTCGGCCGCGCCGTAGGCGCCGTTCGGGTCCCTGTCGTGCCTCCGTCGAGCCGCCGCCCGTGTCTCCGCTGTGCCGCCGCCGCTCGCCCATCGCCGTCGGGCCGCCGGCCGTGCGTTTCGGCCGTTGCTTGGGTGCCCCGTCCGGCTGCGGGCGGAGGGTGAGGGGCGGCGGGCCGTACCGGCGACGCCGCGGCGAAACGGGAGGCGTGGCGGACTCGATCGGGCCTGCCACACTGGGGGCCGGGTGTGCTTGGTGGCTTCTGACAGTCGGATTGACTTCGGTCTTGTTCGGTGCTCGTCAGTGGAAGGCAGACTTGCAGTTGTGGGTGTGAAGGAGCAGCTGACCGAGCCCTGGGGGCTCGTCGCGGCCGGTGTGCTGGGTGGAGTGGGTGGGGCGGTCGGCGCCGCGCTCGCTCCGGCTGGGGTGCTTGCCGGGATTCCGGTGGGGCTTGCCGTTGCCGGCGTCGTGTACGGCGTCCGGATCGGCGTCGGTGCGCTGTTCGGGCGGGGGCCGGGTAGGCGGTCCGCGCGGCATCTGCCGGTGCCGGCGCGTGGTGGGGACGCTGAGCGGTGGTTGCGGAGGGCAGAGTCGGCGGTACAGACGCTGCATCGGCAAGCGGAGACGCCCTCCGACGCCGTCCTGCGGGTGCAGGTGGCCGGGGTCGACGAGCGGGCGGCCGAGGCGCTGGGAGATCTGATCAGGTTCGCCGGTCAGGTGACGCTGATCGAGCGGACGTCGGCGGGCATCGACGTCGCCCGGCTCGAGCACGACCGGGCGCAGTTGACGCAGGGGATCGACGGGCTGCCGGCGGGGCCGTTGCGGGCGGAGCGGGAGCGGGCCCTGCGGGCGGTGACCGACCAGCTCGGTGTGGCACGGCGGCTGCACGACGCCCGCGAGATGCTGCTCGCGCGGATGCAGTCCGCTGTACTGGGTCTCGAAGGGCTGGTCGCGCGGATGGCCGAGCTGCTGGCCCTCCACGCGGCGTCCGACGTCGGCACGTCGCTCACGGCGGTGAAGGTGGCAGAGCTCGCCGCGGGACTGGAGGGCATGCGCGACGGTCTGGCGGAGGCGGAGCGGCTGTCACGCTCGGCGCTCACCGGGGAGCAGGTGCAGTAGTGCGCATCCCTGAGATCACCCTGAGTCGCACGTGTTTCACACCGCTTTGTCCGCATTATCCCACCGTTTGAGTTGACGCTGGGCGTGACGCTCTCGCGCTCGCCTGACACGATGGAAGCCGCACGTTTGTAGTGCCGGCGCAGAGAGGACCGCGAGATGGCGAATCCCGCCGTGAAGGGCTGGAAGTACCTGATGGCGCTCTTCGGCGCCAAGATCGACGAGCACGCCGATCCGAAGGTGCAGATCCAGCAGGCGATCGAGGAGGCGCAGCGCCAGCACCAGGCCCTGGTGCAGCAGGCCGCGGCCGTGATCGGCAACCAGCGGCAGCTCGAGATGCGGCTGTCCCGGCAGATGGGTGAGGTCGAGAAGCTGCAGGCCTCGGCCCGGCAGGCGCTCACCCTCGCCGACAAGGCCCGCGCCGAGGGCAACGAGACCAAGGCCGTGGAGTACGAGCAGACCGCGCAGATCTTCGCCACCCAGCTCGTCGCGGCCGAGCAGGGCATGGAAGACATGAAGACGCTGCACGACCAGTCGCTCAACGCGGCCGCCCAGGCCCGCCGCGCGGTCGAGAACAACGCGATGCTGCTGCAGCAGCGCCTCGCCGAGCGCACCAAGCTGCTCAGCCAGCTCGAGCAGGCCAAGATGCAGGAGACCGTCGCCAAGTCCCTCGAGTCGATGAGCGGCCTCGCCGCGCCGGGCAACACGCCGTCGCTCGACGAGGTGCGCGAGAAGATCGAGCGCCGCTACGCCAACGCGATGGGCCGCGCCGAGCTCGCCTCCAACTCCGTCGAGGGCCGCATGCTGGAGGTCCAGCGCACCACGCTCGACATGGCCGGCAGCTCCCGCCTCGACCAGATCCGCGCGAGCATGGCCGGCGACCAGCTCGCCGCCGCGCCCGCGACGCCCAGCACGCCCGCCGCGGCCTCCCCGGGCCCGCGGGACGCCGGCGTCGCCCGCCTCGACGAGATCCGGGCGAGCCTGAAGGACAAGCAAGCGGGGGACACCGCCAGCGCCGGCTGACGAGTTCAAGGTCTATTGGGGGGAGTGCCGGTCATGGCGTCGGAGCGGGCGAAGCATCTGAAGCGACTGCGGCGGCTGCACCGCTCCGCGCGTGGCTGGTCCGTGCGGGCCGGCCTGCTGACCGGCGCCACCGCGATTCTCGTGCCGTACAGCGGCCTCGGGCTGCCCGACGCCTTCTGGGCGGCCGGTGCCGGCGGCTCCATCGCGATCGCCATCTGGCGCTGGATGGACCTGCGGGCCTTCCGGGCCCTGCCGGTGCCGCCCGAGCCCGACCCGGCCCTCGTCGGTGCCCAGGCCCGGGAGAAGCTCGTCGGGATCGTCGCCAAGCTGCCCGCGGGGCGCACGGCGATCGCGGAGTTCGGCCGGCAGCGCGAGTCGTTCAAGCTCCGCGGCCTGACGGTCGCCGAGCCGTGGCGGCGCCTCGACCGCGCCTCGGCCATGCTCGCCGGGCTGGTCGGCCGGCTCGGCCCGCACGCGGAGGCCGCCGTGCTGGACGCGACCGTCGCCGAGCAGTCGCTGCGCGACCTGGCCCAGCGGACCGCGTCCGTCGAGCGTGCCATGAGCCTGGGCCCGGCCGGCGACTCGCTCCGGCCCGCCCACGCGTCCCTGGCGGCGCAGTTGGAGCAGGGCGTGTCGGCGTATGAGCAGTTCGTCACGGCGGCGGCCGGCTGCGTCGCCGAGGACAGCGCCACGATCGGCAACCTGGCGGATGCGACAGCGTTCCTGAAGGGCGTCGCCGAGGCGATGTCGGACCTGCGCTCGACCCCGCGGGCCAGCACCGCCTGAAGCGCGCCGCGTCCCGTGCGCCGCGCGGCGGTTACTCGTTGGGGAGCAGGTAGCGCCAGCTGGCTCTGACCGTGTCGCCGGACGCCGACGTGTACGCGGGCCAGGCGCCGCGCTGGTCCAGGTCGCGGGTCAGGGTGCGGACCACGGCCCGCGCGTCCTCGCCGGACAGGTCCGCCTTGCGGAGGCCGCCGGCGTCGGGGGTGGGCAGCTTCACGTCTGCCGGCCACGGGTTCACGGTGGCGGGCTCGCCGTCGACCGGCATCGCGACCAGCCTCACCCGGTCCGCCAGGTACGGCTGGGCCGTCGCCGCCACCGACTTGTGCACGGCGGCGAGGCGGTCGCGGGCGTTGTAGAGGACGTCGGCGTAGACGTGGTCGGTCTTCAGCTCGTCGAACCCCTCGGCGGTGAACGCGAGCGGCCCCGACGGCGACCACGTGCTCACCCTCGTCACGGGCGCGTTGAGGATCGTCGGCGCCGCGGACCGCGGCTTCTGCGCGTCGCTGGAGCCCAGGTCGGCGAGCAGGCCCGCGGCGAGGCTCTGCAGCGCGTCCGGGTCGAGGCGGGACCGGTACGCGGCGTCGGCGATCGCGTCGCCGTCACCGAAGACGACGAGGCGGGGCGCGCGCAGGGCGAGCATCGCCGTGCCGACCAGGCCGCCGGTCAGCTCCCAGACGGCCAGCGGCGTGCCGTCGGGCGGTCGCAGGGTCGGGACCGGGGTCGCGGAGGCGAGCGGAGTGCCGTCGCAGGCGCCGAGCGCGGAAGCCACGAGCGCGGCGGCCGAGGCGGCGAACAGCCCCCGCCGGCTCAGCCGGTGATGCACCGGTACAACACCACACCCAGCGTCACGCCCAAGACCCTACCGCGTGCCCGCAACGATCAGTGCGCGGGCGTGAGCCTCACGACAGCCGACTCCACAGCGCGGGAGCGGCGGGCGGTGACCAGTCCGACTGTGATCTGTGCGCCTGCCTGCACGCATAGACGCCGCCCTGGTACGTCACCTGCGCCCCGACCTTGTAGGCGACGCCCACCGCCCACGCCGGGACGGTCTTCTTCGCCGCCGGCGACCGCGAGACGGCGGTGGATGAGGGCGGCTTCGAGGTGGTCGGAGGCACCACCGGCGGCACCACTGACGGCACCACCGGTGGTGGCGCCGCTGACGAGGTCGTGACGATGGGTGACGATGTCGGCGCTGACGGTACAGTGGCATCGCCGAAACCGGTGGGAGCCGGCGGCAGGCAGGCGGCCCCGACGCCCGCGGAGTTGTAGCAGAGGTGGGTGTCGTCGGCGCCCACGACCGGTCCGCCGTTCGAACGCGCGACCGTGACGGCACCCAGCGTGAACACGATCAGCGCCGCCGTGCCCCACAGCAGCGTCCGATCCGTCGGACCCAACCGGTGAACTCCGTGCACGCCCAGCACTCCCTCGCCTGACCAGCGAGTTCGCAGCCTACGGGCCAGGTGTCGCGGAGACAACCGGCTGGCAGCGCGGGCACCAGTACGTGATCCGGTCGTGGTCGCCGCCGGTCCAGCGCTCGATCCGGGTGCCGCATCGACGGCATTCCCTCCCGGCGCGCTCGAACACCCAGTTGGTCTCGCCGCGGCGCAGCGAACCGGTCGTCGTCTGCGTCCAGCGGCCCCGGTTGGAGTTCAGCAGCCGGTGCGCCAGGTCCACCATCGCGGGCAGGTCCGGCACCGCGCCGACCTCGGTCCACGGGTTGACACCCCTGAGGAACAGGACCTCCGCCTTGTACAGGTTGCCGATGCCGGCGAGATTGCGCTGGTCGAGCAGGGCGTCGGCGATGTGCCGGTCGGGCCTGGCGGCGAGCCGCGCGACCGCCTCCGCCGGGTCCCAGCCGTCGCCCATCAGGTCGGGCCCGAGGTGCCCGATCAACTGGCGCTCGTCCCTGGTCGCCACCAGCGCGAGCTCGTGCAGGTGGAAGCCGACGGCGACGGCCGTCGGGGTGTGCAGCGCGACCCGGATCAGGTGCGCGGGGCGGCCGGTCCAGCGCTCGCCCGGACGGTACGTGCGCCACGCCCCGTCCATCCGCAGATGCGAGTGCAGCGTGTAGGCGCGGTCGGGCTCGCGGGTCAGGCGGAGCAGCAGGTGCTTGCCGTAGCTGGCGGACTCGTGCACCCGCCAGCCGGCGAGGTCCGTGGTCGCGAGCTTCGGCACCCGGAAGTCGCTGCGGGTCAGCTCGTGACCGTCCAGGGCGTCGGCGAGCACGCGGGCGGTGTTCCAGACGGTGTCGCCTTCGGGCACCGGCCTAGCTTATGGGAGCAGCGGCGCGACTTCCGTGGCGAGCAGGTCGAGGTGCTCCAGGTCGTGCAGGTCGAGCACCTGCAGGAACGCCCGCGACGCGCCCGCCTTCATGAAGTCGGCCAGCTGCTCCGCCACCCGCGCCGGCGTGCCGTACAACTGCCCGCCCGACGCCGGCGGCCCCTTCGGGTCGAGCCCGGACGCCTCCGCCCGCCGCCGGACCTCCGCCTCGGTCGCGCCGCACACGATCGTCTGCGCGAACGAGAACACGATCGGCGCCCGCCCGTCGCGCCCCTCGGCCTCGATCGCGGCGACGACCCGGTCGTAGGACGCGGTGGTCTCCGCCAGGCTCGAGAACGGCACGTTGAACTCGTCGGCGAACCGCGCCGCCAGCAGCGGGGTCCGCTTGAGGCCCTTGCCGCCCACGATGATCGGCGGGCCGGGCCGCTGCGCGGGCTTCGGCAGCGCGGGCGAGTCGATGAGGTCGTAGTGGCGGCCCTGGTAGCTGAACGTGGCGCCGTCCGGCGTCGCCCACAGCCCGGTCACGATCTCCAGCTGCTCCTCCAGCCGGTCGAACCGTTCGCCGACCGGGGGGAACGGAACCCCGTACGCCAGGTGCTCCCGCTCGTACCATCCGGTGCCGAGCCCCAGCTCGACCCGGCCACCGCTCATCGCGTCGACCTGCGCCACCGCCACCGCGAGCGGCCCCGGAAGCCGGAACGTCGCCGAGGACACCAGCGTGCCGAGGCGGATCGTGGACGTCTCGCGGGCGAGCGCGCCGAGCGTCACCCACGAGTCGGTCGGGCCGGGCGCCCCGCCGCGGGTCGCCATGTAGTGGTCCGAGCGGAAGAAGCCCTCGAAGCCGAGCCGCTCGGCGTGCTGCGCGAAGGCGAGCTGGTCCTCGTACGTGGCGCCGAGCTGAGGTTCGATGAACACGCAGAGCCGCATGCGTCCGACACTATCCTGATGGACCCCTGGATCTCCTTCACCACCGACTACGGGCTCGAGGACGGGTTCGTCGCCGCCTGCCACGGGGTGATCGCCCGCCTGGCGCCCGCCGCGCGGGTCATCGACGTGACGCACCTCGTGCCGCCCGGCGACATCGGCCGAGGGGCGCACGTGCTGGCACAGACCGTGCCGTCGCTGCCGCGTGGCGTACACCTCGCCGTCGTCGATCCCGGGGTCGGCACCGCACGCCGGCCGATCGCGATCGAGGCCGCGGACGGCGGGTTCCTCGTCGGGCCGGACAACGGCCTGCTGATCCCGGCGGCGGAGGCCCTCGGCGGCATCCGTCGCGCCGTCCACCTCACCAACGCGGCGTGGTTCGCGCCGGACGTGTCGCGCACCTTCCACGGCCGCGACGTGTTCGCCCCGGTGGCCGCCCGCCTCGCCGCCGGCGCCGACCTGTCCCTGGCAGGAAGTGCCACCGCGGCTCTTGTACGACTACCGCCGCCGTTCCTCGAGGTGACGCCGTCCGGTGTGGTGGCCTCGGTACTGACGGTCGACCGGTTCGGCAACCTGCAGCTGGCTTCGCCCGGTTCCTTCCCCGGGGGCGTGGTCACCGTCAACGGTGCGCCGGCCGTCTCGGGCGGCACCTTCGGCGACGCGCCCGCCGGCGGGCTCGTGGTGTTCACCGACTCCGCCGACTACCTGGCCGTCGCGGTCAACGGTGGCAGCGCCGCCGAGCTGCTCGGCGTCCGGGCCGGCGACCGCGTGACCATCGTTCACGCCACGTAGCCGCATCGTCGCCGCACGTGGTCGAGAGTGACGGAGGGTGATGTCCCGGCATATGATCCAGCCGTCCGATCGATCACACATGGCATCACAACTGGCGGAGAGTGGGACATGTCAGGCGCCGACTGGATGAAGCCCAAGCCCGACGAGGCCCGCGAGCCGGTCGACCTGCAGACGGACCGGCCACACCCGGCCCGGGTCTACGACTTTCTGTTGGGCGGCAAGGACAACTTCCCCGCCGACCGGGGCGCCGCCGAGGCCGGCCTGCGGGCCAACCCCAACAGCCGCATCCCCCCGCGCGAGAACCGGGCGTTCCTGCGCCGCGCGGTGGAGCACCTGGCCCGCGAGGCGGGCATCCGGCAGTTCCTCGACATCGGCACCGGCATCCCGACGTCACCCAACGTGCACGAGGTCGCCCAGGCGATCGCGCCCGACTCCCGGATCGTCTACGTCGACAACGACCCGATCGTCCTCGCCCACGCCCGCGCGCTGCTGACCAGCAAGCCCGAGGGCCGCACCGAGTACATCGACGCCGACCTGCGCGACACCCGCCGGATCCTGGACTCGCCGCAGCTGCGCGAGGTCATCGACTTCGACCAGCCGGTGGGCCTGCTGCTGATCGCGATCCTGCACTTCGTGGGCGACGCCGACGAGCCGTACCGGATCGTGCAGGAGCTCGTCGACGCCCTGCCGTCCGGCAGCTACCTCGCGCTGTCGCACCTCACCGGCGACTTCGACCCCGTCGCCTGGGAGCACGTCGCCGCCATCTACGCCCGCCAGGGCGTGACGATGCAGGTCCGCCCGCACGCCGACATCGCCCGGTTCTTCACCGGGCTGGAGCTCGTCGACCCCGGCCTGCCGCTCGTCACGAAGTGGCGCCCCGACGCCGAGGTCTCACCCGACGTCACCGACACCCAGGTCTCCGTCTACGGGGGTGTGGCCAGGAAGGCCTAGGCCCTGCCTGTGAGCCGCTTTTCGGGGTTCCCGGGGGTGTGACCCGGGGGCGGTCGGGCAGTGGCGTGCGGTGGCTCGCAAAGCTCCGGCGCTGGCGATGGTGCTGCTGCTGCTCGTGACGGCGCTGGTGGTGCCGGTGTCGTGGCCGCGCGCGCTGCAGACGGTGTGCACCACGGACATCGTCCAGGCCAGGGCCGTCGCCGGGCTGGCCAACTTCTCCGCCTGGCTGCGCCGCAACAACGCGACCGGGTTCATCGGGGAGATCGGCTGGCCCGCCGACCGCGACGCGGCGCAGTGGTCCGCGGTCGCCGAGGCCTGGTACACCGCCGCCGACGCCGTCGGGCTGCCCGTCACCGCCTGGGCGGCCGGCACCTGGCCGGCCAACTACCCGATGGCCGTCTACCGCCCGGTCGCGCACGGCATGGACGTCGACGTCGTCGGCCCGCAGGCCCACGTCGTCGAGCGCCACGGCACCTCCGCCGGCTACCTCCGCGGCGTCAACCTGGCCGCCGGCTCCTTCGCCACCTCCGAGGTCAACGGCGGCTTCGGCAGCGCCAACCCCGGCCGGTACGGCGACGACTACACGTACGAGACCCCCTCCAGCTACGAGTTCCTGGCCTCGCGCGGCATCCGCCTCGTCCGCCTCGCCGTCAACTGGGAACGCCTCCAGCCCGTCCCCTTCGGGCCTTTGTCCTCCGAGGAGGTCGCCCGGGTCCGCCTCGCGCTCGACCACGCCAGCGCCGCCGGCCTCCTCGTCGTACTGGACCTGCACGGGTACGGCGACTTCGCTCTCGGCGGCGGCCGCCACCAGCAGACCCTGCTGCGTCTCGGCGCCCCCGGCCTGCCGACCACCGCGCTGGCGGACTTCTGGCGCCGCATGGCCCCCGCCGCCGACAACCCCGCCGTCATCGGCCTGGGCCTCCTCAACGAACCCACCCGCCTCGCCGCCGACGGCCGCGCCGGCGCCCTGATCTGGGAACGCGCCGCCCAGCAGACCGTCGACGCCCTCCGCGCCATCGGCGACCGCCGCGCCCTGCTCGTCAGCGGCTACATGCCGATGGGCCCGCCCTCGTGGGGCCTCATGCACCCGCGAGCCTGGATCCACGACCCGCTGCACCGCGTCGCGTACGAGTCCCACGCCTACTTCGACCACGACGGCAGCGGCCACTACTGGAGCTCCTACACAGACGAGCTCCGCGACGTCACCTGGCCCCATCCCACCCTCTGCCAGCGACTGACCCCACTGACCCGTCAGGTGCTTCAATCGTCCGAGTGATCGCCGTCCGCTCTGCCCACCCCGCCGACCTGCCCGCCGCAGCCGACGTCTGGCACGCGGCGAACGCCGCCCGCGGCCTCCCGCCAACCCCACAACGCCTCGCCCGCGTCCGCGAGAAACTGGCCGCCCCGGACGCTCAGGTCCTGATCGCCACCCTGCCCGAGCCTGGGCCTGCCGGTCCGGTGGCTGCTCCAGCTTCATTCGGGTCGGCGCCCACCGAGCCCGCACCGCACCTCGCCGGTTCCGTGGCCGGATCTGCCCATTCCCCGACGGAATCTGTGGCTCCGGCGGACGTGCTCGCCGCGCCCGGACCTGCTGGACCGGTGGCTGTTCCAGCTCCGTCCGAGCCCGCACCGCCACTCGCCGGACCTGCCTGTCCCCCGACTGGACGCACGGGTGCTGCGGACGGGTCGGCACCCGCTGGTTCGACGGCCGGACGGGGTGAGTCCGAGGTCGCTCCGGCGCGGGTCGCGGCGGCGACGAGCGGACCCGGGGCGATGCCTGCCGAGGCCGGGACGGTGGTCGGCATGGCCCTGGTCGAGCCGGGGCGCGCCGACGACGGCGAGGGTACGTTGATTCCCGGGTACGGTCACGTGTCGATGGTGTTCGTCCACCCCTCCCACTGGTCGAACGGCTACGGACAGCACCTCCTCCGCGCGGTCCACGCCCTCGGCTACACCCGCACGACGCTGTGGACCCGCCGATCCAACGAACGCGCCCAGCGTCTCTACGCCGCCGCCGGCTACGTCCCGAACGGCCGCACCACCCACCTCCTCGACGGCGACGAGATCATCCAGTTGGAGCGCCGCGCCGAGCCGGTCTGACCCGTGCCGCCGGGCCGGCTCACCGCGGTCCGTCCCAGGTCCAGTGCGGCATCGTGACGTCGGCGGGCACCTGGGAGTCCGGCGGCGAGTACTGCATGACGTCCGCCGCCGCCCAGGTCATGTAGTCACGCAGGGCCGCCCGGAACTCCGGGTCCGCGGGCAGGCCGGCGTCGTCGCACGCGAGCACGAAGCAACGCACGAACCGCTCCCCGAGGTCGTCCTCGGCGCCCATCCGCGCGTGCAGGTCGAGCACGCCGAAGTGGGTGCCGCACGTCTGCGAGTACGCGGGCGGACCGCCGAACACCTCGGCCAGGTACGTCCCGAGCCGCTGCACATGCTCAGGATGCTGCCCCGGATGCCCGAACGGATGGTTGAGCACCGGATCCGCAAGGCACCGCTCATGCAACGCCGCCGCCAGCGCCTGGAACGCCGGAGCGCCACCGGCGTGCTCGAACAGCGAGACCCGCCGCTCGCCTGCGAGTTCACTCATCGCGCCGTCTCCTTCCGCGGTCACACGCGATGGTCGCGTGCCGGTCGCCAGCTCCGCAGCCGAAGCGTCCAGCTGGGTGCGGTTCAGCTCTGCGGGTGGAGCGCCTGATCTGGTGTGTGGCTCAGTTCCGTGGGTGGAGCGTTCGGTCGGGCGTGTGGCTCAGTTCCGTGGGTGGAGCGTTCGGTCGGGCGTGTGGCTCAGCTCCGCGGGGGAGCGTTCGGTCGGGTGTGTGGCTCAGCTCCGTGGGTGGAGCGCTTGATCGGGTGTGGATCAGTTCCGCAGGCGGAGTCCCTTCGGGGTGGTCCGGAACCCTGCTGCCGACAGCGCGTCGCCGAGCGCCGACGCGTGGATGGACTCCCCGTCGGCACGCTCGACCGACATCGCGCCGAGCGCACCGCCGTGGACGGCGTCGGCGAGGGCCTTCGCGGCGAGCGCGAGCAGCTCGGTGTCCTCGACGTACGACAGCAGCGTCCGCCCTCCGCGCTCCACATAGATGACGAGGTCACCGCCGACCGTGACGACGAGCGCGCCCGCCTTGCGCCCCGGCCGGTGCCCGGAGCGCTCACCGTCACCGGCGTCGACGACCCGCTCGGGCCAGGGCAGCGCGGCCCCGTACGGATTGGCTGGATCGGTCGAGGCGAGCACCAACGCGTCGCGGGTGTCGGTGCCGCCGCGCAACCGGTCGACGGCCCCCGGCAGCGCGAACTGTGCCGCGCCCAGACCTTCGACGAAGTAGCCCCGCCGGGCGGCGCCCCGCTCCTCCATCGCCGCGAGCACGGGATACACGCCGGCGAACGCCCCCGGCAGATCCTCGGCCATCACCGCCCCACGGGTGACGATCCCGTGCCGGTCCAGGAGCAGCTCGGCGTTGGCGGTCGCCCGGCGGGTCGGGTCGAGGTCCCGATCGGGCAGCCGGTGCCACCGCCCGGCACCGGTCGGCGGCCCTGACCGCCCACCGGCGAGCGCCGCCCGCGCCGCCGCGATGCCAGCGCGCCGGTACCGCGACCGCGGCGCCGCCGGCTTCGCCTTGTGCGCTCCACCACCACCGAGCTTCGCCCGCAGAGGACCGAGCGTGTCGTTGGACAGCTGCCCGGCCCACACCAGATCCCAGACAGCGTCGAGCACCTCCGCCTCGCTGACGAACCCCGGCGCACCCCAACCGTCCGAGTCCCCACCCGGACCGCCGGCGTCGCGTGAGCCAGCCGACCCGGCGTGGAGCGACGCTTCGACGCCGCGCAGGGTTTCGCTGATCGAGCCGGGTGCCGCCTTCGCCCTCCGCAGCCTGGCGACTGGAACCGGCGGCGGCACGACCGCATCAGGCTCCGCGCCACCGGCGGAACTGCCCGCACGCCTCCGCGTGGTGGCCTCGTCGTCCGCTGCGGGCAAGGCCACGGCTCCGTTGTCAGGCTCCGACAAAGGCGCTGGCCCGCCGGCCCCCGACGACACCACGGACCCGTCACCGGATGCCGACGCCGCCCCGAATTCGCCGCTTGGCGCCGGCCTCGCCACGGACCCGTCGCCTGGCGCCGGCCTCGCCACGGACCCGTCGCCTGGCGCCGGCATCGCCCCGACATCGCCGCTGGATGCTGGCAACGCCACGGACCCGCCGCCGGACACCGACCACGGCGTCGACTCGCCACCGGATGTCGATGACCTGACACCCTTCCCGCCCGGACGCGCCCGGCCCTCGGTCGCGGAGGCCCCAGCCACGGACGACGAGCTCGCGCCGCCCCTGGACGACGACCCAGCCGCAGAGGGCGAACTCGCGCCTCCCTTCGGCGACGACCCGGCCGCGGGCGGCAGCTCCCTGCCCACCGCGGAAGGTGGCGGAGCGGAGGCGAGGATCTCGTTGACCCGCTCCGCCAGCGTCCGCAGGAACAAGGCCTGCCCACCCGCGAGCGCGGTGAGGATCGCGGCGTGGACAGGGCCGCCGACGTCGGCGGGCGGCGGGAGGAGCAGCGACGCGGTGTCGGCGAACGCGAGACTGACCCACCCGTCGTGCTCGCCGATGGCGCCGCCCCCGGACCAGAGCAGGTCGCCGGACGCGCACAGCTCGTCGAGGTAGGCGGGCGTGTAGTCGGCGACGCGGGCAGGCAGGATCAGCCGCTCCAGGGCGGATGCCGGCATGGCGATGCCCTGGAGCTGCTCGACCGCGGCGGCGACGGCGTCGATGCCCCGGGCCCGGGACGAGCCGACCTGGTGCCACTGCGGCAGGAAGCGGGCCAGCGCGCGGGGCGGCACGGGCTCGATCTCGCGGCGCAGCGCGGCCAGGGACCGGCGGCGCAGCAACCGCAGGATCTCGGCGTCGCACCACTCGGTGCCGGCGCCGCCGGGCGTGAACTCGCCGGAGACCATCGCCGGCAGGCGGCGCAGCGCCTGCTCGACGACGAAGACGCCGAGCCCGAGGCGGGCCGCGCAGGTCGCCGCGGTGAACGGTGCGTGCGTGCGGCCATAGCGGGTGACGAGGTCGCCGAGCGGGTCCGCGACCGGCTCCAGGTAAGCAGTGGGGAGGCCGACGGGCAGCGCGACGCCGAGGGCGTCGCGGAAGCGGGCCGCGTCCTCGACCGCGATCCAGCGGGGCTCCCTGGCGACGCGGACCTGGATGGCGCGGCGCTGCGCGCCCAGCTCCGCCGCCCACGCGGGGTCGGCGCCGCGGGCGGTGAGCTCGGCGTCGGACAGGTCGCCCAGGACGCGGAGCATCTCGGCGACGTCCTCGGCGTCGCGCGGGGTGCGCTGGTCGCCGAGCCACTGCAGGGTGCGCTCGGTCTCGGAGACGACCTCGGGGTCGAGGAGGTCGCGCAGCTCGACCCGGCCGAGGAGCTCGGCGAGCAGCGTCGGGTCGAGGGCGAGCGCGGCGGCCCGGCGCTCGGCGAGCGGTGAGTCGCCCTCATACAGGAAGGCGCCGACATAGCCGAAGAGCAGCGACCGGGCGAACGGTGACGGCCGTGGCGTCTCCACCTCGACGAGGCGCAGCTTGCGCCCGGCGATGTCGCGCATGACGCCGACGAGCCCGGCGACGTCGAACACGTCCTGCAGGCACTCCCGCGCGGCCTCGAGGGTGATCGGGAAGTCGGCGTAGTCGCGGGCGACGTCGAGCAGCTGGGCGGAGCGCTGCCGCTGCTGCCACAGCGGCTGGCGGCGGCGCGGGTCGCGGCGGGGCAGGAGCAGGGCACGGGCGGCGCACTCGCGGAACCGGGCGGCGAACATGGCCGACGTGCCGACGGTCTCCTCGACGATGCCGGCGATCTCGTCGGGGTCGAACGCGACCAGGTCGGCGCCGGGCGGCTCGTCGGCGACGTCGGGCAGGCGGACCACGATGCCGTCGTCGCTGGGCATGACCTGCGCGTCGACGCCATAGCGCTCGTTGAGCCGGCGGGTGATCGCCAGGGCCCACGGCGCGTTGACCCGGGCACCGAGGACACAGTGGACGGTCATCCGCCAGTCGCCGAGCTCGTCGCGGAACCGCTCGACCAGCACGGTGCGGTCGTCGGGCAGGTGACGCGTCGCTTCGCGCTGCTCGCGCAGGTAGGCCAGGAGGTTGTCGGCGGCCCACTCGTCGAGCCCGCCGCTGCGCAGCTGCTGGTGGGCGACCTCGTCGCCAGCCTTGACGAAGCCGCGCAGGCGGGCGCCGATCGCGCGGCCGAGCTCGACGGGGCGGCCGGGGGAGTCACCCTTCCAGAACGGCATCTTCGCGGCGGCGCCCGGCGCGGGAGAGACCAGCACCCGGTCGGGGGTGATGTCCTCGATGCGCCACGAGGTCGAGCCGAGCAGGAACACGTCGCCGACGCGGGACTCGTAGACCATCTCCTCGTCGAGCTCGCCGACGCGGGCGGCCTTCTCCGCGCCGGCCAGGAACACGCCGAAGAGCCCGCGGTCGGGGATGGTGCCGCCGCTGGTGACGGCGAGGCGCTGGGCGCCGGGGCGGGCGGTGAGGACCCCGTCGGTGCGGTCCCACACGATGCGTGGGCGCAGCTCGGCGAACGCGGTCGACGGATAGCGCCCGGCGAGCATGTCGAGCACCGCGAACAGCGCCGACTCGGGCAGCTCGGCGAACACGGCGGTGCGGCGCACCAGGGCCGCCAGCTCGTCGACGTGCCACGGCTCCATGGCGACCATCGCGATGATCTGCTGGGCGAGCACGTCCAGCGGGTTGCGCGGATAGCGCAGCTCCTCGATGCCGCCCTCGACCATCCGCTCGGCGACCACGGCGCACGAGACGAGGTCGCCGCGGTGCTTCGGGAACACCACGCCGCGGGACACGGCGCCGACCTGGTGCCCGGCGCGCCCGACCCGCTGCAGGCCGGCGGCGACGCTCGGCGGCGCCTCGATCTGCACGACCAGGTCGACGGAGCCCATGTCGATGCCGAGCTCCAGGCTGGAGGTGGCGACGACCGCCGGCAGCTGGCCGGACTTGAGCGCCTCCTCGATGTGCTTGCGCTCCTCGCGGGAGACGCTGCCGTGGTGGGCGCGCGCCACGACGGGCGCGGCACCGTTGGCGGTGCCGGCCTGCGCCATCATCTCCGCCGGCGTCCGTGGCGGGGTGGGTGCGGGGACACCGGCACGGGCAGAGGACAGCTCGTTGATCCTGGCGCAGAGGCGCTCCGCGCCGCGTCGAGAGTTGGTGAACACGATCGTGGAGCGGTGGCCCTCGATCAGGTCGAGGACCCGCTCCTCCACGGCGGGCCAGATCGACGCCTGCCTGGGCGCCCCGTCGTCGTCCTGCGAGGGGTCGGCCTCGCCGAGGGCGGTCATGTCCTCGACGGGCACCTGCACCTCGACCTGGATGGTCTTGGCACTGGGCGGCTGCACGACCTCGACGGGCGCTGACCCGCCGAGGAACCTGGCGGTCTCCTCGATCGGGCGGACGGTCGCGGACAGGCCGATCCGTTGCGCGGGCCGCTCCAGCAGGGCGTCGAGCCGCTCCAGCGACAGCGCCAGGTGCGCGCCGCGCTTCGTCGCGCAGACCGCGTGGACCTCGTCGACGATCACCGTCTCGACGCTGCGCAGCGACTCCCTGGCCTGCGAGGTGAGCAGCAGGAAGAGCGACTCGGGCGTGGTGATCAGGATGTCGGGCGGGGTCTTGGTGAACGCGCGCCGCTCGTCGGCCGGGGTGTCACCGGTGCGCATGCCGACCCTGATGTCGGGCGGCTCCTGCCCGAGTCGCGCCGCCGCCTGCCTGATGCCGGCGAGGGGGGCCCGCAGGTTGCGCTCGACGTCGACCGCCAGCGCCTTCAGAGGGCTGACATACAGCACCCGGCAGCGCTTCGCCGCCTCGACGTCTGGTCGGGCCGCCAACTGATCGAGGGACCACAGGAACGCGGCCAGGGTCTTGCCGGAGCCGGTCGGCGCGACCACGAGGGCGTGCCGGCCGGCGCTGATCGCCTGCCACGCGCCCGCCTGCGCGGCGGTGGGCGCCGCGAACGCCGCACCGAACCACTCCCGCGTCGCCGCACCGAACCGACCCAGCTCATCCATGCCTCCATCCTGCCCCCGGGGTACGACACTTTCCCCCGCCCGGCCGGCGCCGCCGATCGGATTAGTCCGATTTGTACGAAAGGGGGAATTTGGCTAAGATGCACCAATCCCCAGAACACAGGAGCAGCCGGTGGCAGCACAGCGCACGATCGCCCAGCGGGCGATCCGCCAGGAGTCGGAAGTGCTGCTGCGCCAGCTGGACGCATACCTGGCCGCCCTGCGCACCGGATGCGGCACCACGGACGTCGGGCATGCCGAGCGGATGGCTGAGGCGCTGCGCCGCCTGATCGCCGACACCGCCAGGTCGAGCGCGGTCGACCGGGCCCGCGTCCGCGCCGCCGTGCACTACTTCGTCTACCGCGGCGCCGCCGGCGACGGCCCGGCCCGGACCGGCGGTGGCGCCAGGCTGGCGCTGCTGACCGGCGGACGGGCCCCCGCCGACCGGCGCCGTCAGGGTGACGACGACCGCGTCGTCAACGACCTGCTCCGCGACCTCGGTCGCGCCGACCTGATAGTCGAGCACTGATGACTTGCCTGGCCGGGCAGCGAAGAGGGTCCCCCATAACCAGTGGGGGACCCTCCATGCGTTACGGGACCAGTCGCAGCGCTAGGAGATGCTGGCCGTCGCCAGCTTGATGCTGAACGCCAGGAACAGGCCGCCGACCGAGGTGCTCAGCCCCGCGGCGAGCTTCCGCCGGGAGCGGAACTGCTCGGCCAGATACCGCCCGGCGAAGATGAGCACGGACAGATAGATCGCGCTCAGCACCTCGGCGACGATCCCGAGCAGCAGGAAGCTCACCGCCGGGTGGGCATAGCCGGGGTCGACGAACTGGATGAAGAACGACACGAAGAACAGGATCGCCTTCGGGTTGAGCAGGCTGATCACCAGCGCGCGCCGGAACGGGCGGTCGGCCGGCGCCTCGGGCTGCGGCGCCGAGGCGGGTGCCCGTAACCGCCGGACGGTGTCGACCACCAGGCGGATGCCGAGATAGGCCAGGTAGCCGGCACCCGCGTACTTCACCAGGAGAAACAGCCAGGGATACGTGTGCAGCAGCGAGGCGACGCCACCGGCCGAAAGGACCATGAGCACCGCGTCACCGAGCCAGACCCCGGCCGCGCCCCGATATCCGTCCCGCACGCCGCGACGGGCGGCGACGGACAGCACGTACAGCGAGTTGGGGCCGGGCAGGAGCACGATCGCGGCCGTGCCCAGCAGATACGTCCAGGGGTTGGTCACGCCGAGCATCAGCGCCCGCCCGCTTCCAGCGCCGCGGTCAGCCGGTCCCGCGCCGCGGGCCACTCGTCGGCGAGCATCGAGAAGCAGACCGTGTCGCGCCAGCTGCCGTCGGGACGCTGCCGGTGCGCGCGCAGCAGACCCTCGCGCTGCGCGCCGAGCCGCGCGATCGCCTGCTGTGAGCGCTCGTTGCGGATGTCGGTGTGCCACTCGAGCCGGACCGCGCCCAACGTGTCGAACGCGTGCGCCATGAGCAGCAGCTTCGACTCGGTGTTGATCGCCGTGCGCCAGTGCGGGCGGCCGAGCATCGTGTGCCCGATCGCGATCGAGCGGCGCGCCTCGTCGATCGCGTAGAAGGAGGTGCTGCCGAGGATCTCTCCGGTCGACGGATTCCGCTGTACGAAGGGAGTCCGCGCCGGATCCTTGATCGCCGCGTCCACGATCGCGGCCATCCCGGCGGCCGAGGCGGGTCGGGCGACGGTGAGGTGCGTCCAGACCTCGGCGTCGTCGAGCGCCGCGAACAGGCCCTCCGTGTGCACGTGGTCGAGCCGCTCCAGCACGACGTGCCGTCCCCGCAGCGCCGGCGCGCCCCGCCAGCCGTCCTCGGCGGGGCGAAGATAGCCGGGCAGCGGCACGAGCACGCCGGGTGCGGGCTCTGGCTGCCCGGTGACGAGCTTCAGCGGTACAACACCCGCCCAATGCGGCAAGAGCAGGTCTTCCTCGTCGTCGCCGACGCCGCCGGTGCGGACCTTCGCCGAGACTTCCTGCAGCGTCAGGGCCAGCACCGCGGTCTTGGCCAGCTCCTTCGTGTCTGGCGGGCGGCTGTCGGCGGCGCGGCCGGGCATGATCTTGTCGACCAGCGCCGCGAACGCCCGGTCGCGCTCGCCGGGGTCGGTGACCAGCCGCGCGGCGCCGTGCGCGACCACGGAGCGGTAGTTGGCGCTGTGGTGGAACTGCGAGCGCGCGAGGACCAGCCCGTCGATCAGCGTCACCGTCACGCAGATCGGCAGGCCGCCGGGGCGGGCCGCGAGCGCCGAACTGCTCCCGGTCGAGCCGTGCAGGTAGACCGTGTCGCCGATGCGCGCGTGCAGGTTCGGCAGGACCCGCGGCTCGCCGTCGACGACGAATCCGACGTGGCAGACATATCCCTCATCGAGGACCGAGTGCACCAGATCGGCGTCGTACGACGCGCGCTCGCTCATCCGTCTCGGCGTCGTTTTCGGCGTTCGCAGGTAGGTTTCCACCATGACCTCGTTTGTTCTAGTACAATCCCTGAACTGTGGCAGTACAGTACCAGCCGACAGGTGCGACGGCAGCCCAGATTTCGGCCAGCGTCGAGCGCGGCATCCGCACCGGCGAGCTCGATCCTGGCGCGGCGCTGCCGTCCGTCCGCGCGCTCGCGGCAGACCTCGGTGTGAGCCCCGCCACCGTCGCGGCCGCCTATCGGTCGTTACGCGAGCGGGGCCTGGTCGAGACGGCGGGCCGCGGCGGCACGCGGGTCCGCCCGCGCCCCCCTGTGGCCAGGCGCGGCCAGCACGGGTTGGCGGTGCCCGCCGGCGGCCTCGACCTGGCCAGCGGTGCCCCCGATCGGGCGCTGCTGCCGATGTACGCGCCGCATCTGATCCGATTGGCCGAGACCATGCCCGCGGTCGGCTACTCCGGGGGAGGCCCTCTGCCTGAGCTGCTCGACCTGGCCGGTGAGCGGTTCGCCGCCGACGGCATCCCGTCCGGGCGCCTCACCGTCGCGGGCGGGGCCCTCGACGCGATCGAGCGCGCCCTCGTCGCGCACCTGCGCCCCGGCGACAAGGTCGCGGTCGAGGATCCGGGCTGGGCAAACCTCCTGGACCTGGTCGCGGCGCTCGGCTACACGCCCGTGTCCGTGCCCGTCGACGACGAGGGCCCTACCGAGGAAGGACTGCGGGCGGCGCTGAGCGCGGGGGTGGCCGGACTGGTCGTGACGTCCCGCGCCCAGAACCCCACCGGAGCGGTGATCTCCGGGCGGCGATCCGCTGCGTTGCGGCGTCAGCTCAGCATGTACCGGCAGCTGCTGGTCCTGGAGGACGACCACGCGGCGGAGCTCGCGCACGACCGGGCGCACCCGTTGGCCGGCTCGACTGGTGCATGGGCATACGTTCGGTCGCTGTCCAAGCCGTACGGGCCGGATCTCCGCGTCGCGGCGGTCGTCGGCGACGAGGTGACCATCGCAAGGATCGAAGGGCGAATGCGACTCGGCGCGGGCTGGGTCTCCACCGTCCTGCAGCGCCTGGTCGTCGAGCTGTGGAAGGACCCGGACGCCACCGCGACGGTCGACCGCGCCCGCGACGTCTACGCGACCCGCCGGGAGGCGATGCGCGCCGCGCTCGGCGATCTGCCGGCCCGCGGCGTCAGCGGCATCAATGTCTGGCTCCCCGTGCCGGACGAGACGTCGATGGTTGCAGGGCTGCGCGAGGACGGCATCGCCGTGGCGCCAGGATCCATGTATCGGCTGCTCACACCCCCTGGGATCCGTATCACGACGGCCTGCCTCGACCCCCGTGACGCCGGACGGGTGGCCGACGCGGTGATGCGCCGCCTGGCCGGCACCTCCCGGCTGCAGGCGTGACCCGCGGGGCGGAATTGTCGGACCCGGCGGTTAGTCTCCGTGGGTGGCTGCGGGGTTCTGCGGCCATCGACGCACCCGAAGTCGTCTGCGCGCTGTTGGGCAGGGAGCAGCGTTCTCAGGGCGCGTCATCAAGGAGGGAATGGCATGCGCAGCAGCACGTTCAGGACGTTCGGCATCGCCGTCGCGACGGTCGCACTGGCACTGGTGACAGCCTGCGGGGGCGGCGACGACAACACGACCAGCAACGCCTCGAAGGGCTCCAGCGGCAGCGCGTCGCAGGCACCGTCCGCGAAGGACACGCTCGCCGCGGCCGTCAAGGACCTCAACGCGGGCGCCTACAGCTACACGATGAAGATCCCCGAAGGCACGTTCACGGGCTCGATCGACCCCGCCGGCAAGCAGCAGGTGAAGGTCGACGGGGTTGCCGCCGGCGGCGTCAAGTACACGATCGAGGGCATCACGCTCGGCACCGACTACTACTTCAAGACCAGCATCCCGACCACGGGCATCAACGCCAAGAAGTGGTACAAGCTAGATCGATCGAAGGTCAAGAAGGACGCGATCATCGGGCTGATCGAGGCGAAGGACCCGACCGTCAGCCAGGGCCTCATGTCCCGCGTCGCCACCGCCACGCAGAGCGACCCGGCCACCGTCACCGGCACTTATGACCTCAGCAGCGGCGGCGACCTCGGCATCGACGACGCCGCGGTGCTGCAGGCCCTCGGCGACAAGGCCAAGTCGGCCCCGTTCACCGCGACCCTCGACGGCAAGCACCTGGTCTCCTTGAAGATCACGGTCCCGGCCTACGGCACGGTCGCCGAGCAGGCCCTGACGGTCGACTACACCGGCCACGGACAGCCGGTCGCGGTCGCCGCGCCCAAGACCGCCGACGTCGCCGCCGCCCCCGCCGCCGTCTACGGCCTGCTCAACGGCTGACCTCCATGTCACGACAACAGCCACTCCGGCCATCCGCCCCGGGCCAGTCGCCTGCACCGGCCCGCCTGTCCGCGCGGCTCGTTCGGGCTGCGGGCCTGCCGGGTGGCGGGCGGCTCGTTCGGGCTGCGGGCCTGCCAGGTGGTGGGTGGAGCGTTCGCACTGCGGGCCTGCCGGGCGGTGCGTGGAGCGTTCGGCCGACGGGTTCGCGGGGTGGTGTGCGGCGCGGCAGGCTGGTGGGCGCGCTGGCGGTGGGGCTGGTCGCGGCGGTGGCGTTGGCGGGGTGCTCGTTCGGCAAGAGCGACCCGCCGAAGCCGACCGCCGGCCCGTCGGTCGCGCCCTCGCAGAGCGAGCTGGCGAAGAGCCTCGGCGCGCTGATCAACGGCGGCTACCGGTTCAAGGTGGTGGCCAAGGAGGGCAGCTACACCGGCGGCATCGACCCCGTCGCGGACCTGCTCGACGCCACGGTCAGCGTCACCTCCGACGGCGCCACCCTGAAGATCGACACCGTGGCGGTGCGCGGGACCGCGTACACCCGGCTCACCGGCCTGCCCCTGCCGGGCTTCGACGGCGCCACCTGGTTCCGCGTCGATCCCGCCCGCATCACGCGGCCCGGCTCGCTCGGTCTCAGCGCCGTCAAGGACCCGACCGGCATCCAGGCGCTGATCGCCGCGACGCACGACGTACGCCGCGAGGACCGCTCCTACAACGGCACCGTCGACATGACCCGCGTGACCACCTGGGGGCCTGTCAACATCCCGCAGGTGATGCAGCTGGGGCAGGCGGCCACCAGGATCCCGTTCGAGGCGACGGTCGACGACCACGACCGTCTCGTCGCGATGACGGTCGAGATCCCCGACAACCCCGTCACCGCCACCTACACCGACTTCGGCACCAGCCTGACCACCACCGCGCCGGCCGGCGCCGAGCCGTTACCGGACCACCTGTACGGCATGCTCGGCCTCTGATTCCCGCCCGCCCGGCAGAGCACGATGGGGGTAGGCGAGACCGCGTCTCACGGAGAACACTGCACGTCATGGAACAGCACCTGTACGAAGCCGAGCACGAAGCCTTCCGGGAACTGTGCAAGGCGTTCCTGGCCCGCGAGGCGGTGCCGTACAACGACGAGTGGGACAAGGCCGGCATCGTCGACCGGGAGGTCTGGCGGAAGGCGGGCGCGGCCGGGCTGCTCGGGATGGACGTCGACGAGGAGCACGGGGGCGGCGGGCAGAAGGACTTCCGCTTCAACGCCGTGCTCGTCGAGGAGATCGTCGCGGCGGGGGCGTCCGGGCTCGGGTTCGGGCTGCACAACGACGTCGTGGCGCCGTACCTGACGGACCTGGCGACGGAGGAGCAGCGGAAGCGGTGGCTGCCCGGGTTCTGCTCCGGAGACATCGTGACCGCCATCGCGATGAGCGAGCCGGGCGCCGGGAGCGACCTCGCCGGGGTGCGGACCTCGGCGGTGCGGGACGGGGACGAGTGGGTCCTCAACGGGCAGAAGACGTTCATCACGAACGGTGAGCTGGCGGACCTCGTCGTCGTGGTGGCGAAGACCGATCCCGCGCTCGGGGCGCACGGCATCAGCCTGTTCGTGGTCGAGTCGGGGACGCCCGGGTTCACGCGGGGGCGCCGCCTGGAGAAGGTGGGCCTCAAGGCCAACGACACCGCCGAGCTGTTCTTCGACGACTGCCGCATCCCCGCCGACCACCTGCTCGGGCAGGAGAACGCGGGCTTCTACCACCTGATGGCGAACCTGCCGCGGGAGCGGCTCGGCATCGCCGTCGCCGCCGTGGCGTCGGCCGAGCAGGTGCTCGCGATCACGCTCGACTACGCGAAGACGCGGCAGGCGTTCGGCAAGCCGATCGGGTCGTTCCAGCACAACCGGTTCGTGCTCGCCGAGCTCGACACGGAGGTGACGATCGCCAGGACGTTCCTGAACCAGTGCATCGTCGAGCAGAACGCGGGGCGGCTCACGGTCGCCGACGCGGCCAAGGCGAAGTGGTGGACCACGGAGCTGCAGAACAAGGTGGCGGACCGCTGCGTCCAGCTGCACGGCGGGTACGGCTTCATGATGGAGTACCCGGTCGCGAAGGCCTGGCTGAACAGCCGCGTCCAGACGATCTACGGCGGCACGACCGAGATCATGAAGGAGATCATCGGGCGCAGCCTCGGGGTCTAGGTCACATCGGCGAGAGCGGCGAAGATCAGCGCGGTGGACGTGGCGCCCGGGTCCTGGTGGCCGACGCTGCGTTCGCCGAGGTAGGACGCCCTGCCCTTGCGGGCCTGCAGCGGCGTCGTCGCGGCCGCCCCGTCCGCCGCCGCCGTGGCCGCCGCGGTGGCGGCGGCCACGAGACCGGACGAGGTCGCGGCCTCGAACGCCGCGACGGCCGGGGTGAGCGCGTCGACCATGGTCTTGTCGCCGGGCTCGGCCTTGCCGAGCCGCACGATCGCGTCCAGGCCCGCTCGCAGGCCGGCACCGAAGGTGGTGACGGACGAGTCGTCGGACAGGGTCTTGCCGAGGGCGCGGAAGAGGCTGCCGTACAGGGGGCCGGAGGCGCCGCCGACCTTCGACACCAGGGTCGTGCCGGTCTTCGTCAGGACCGCGCCGGCCGTGTCCGCCTCCAACGTGGCGAGGGCCGCGACCACCGCGTCGAACCCGCGGCGCAGGTTGACGCCGTGGTCGCCGTCGCCGATGGCGGCGTCGAGGTCGGTCAGCTCGGCGGCGTGCGCGGTGACGGAGGCGGCGACGGCCGCGACCCACGCACGAGCCAGCGCGGCGTCCACCCCGGCCGCCCCACCGGACGGCGGTGCCACGTCGGAGCCGGACGGCGGTGCGGCGTCAGAGCCGGACGGCGGGGCGGTGTCGGTGCCGGACGGCGGGGCCGCGTCGGTGCCGGACGTCAGGCCGCCGGAGGCCGGGGTGGCGTCCCCGCCGGGCACGCCACCGGAGGTCGGGGTGGCATCCATGTCAGGCACCCCACCGCAGGCCGGGGGTGCGGACCGGGGCGTCCCAGAGGCGCAGGAGCCGCTCGTCGGCGCGGCACACCGTGAGCGAGATCCCGGCCATGTCCAGGCTGGTGACGTAGTTGCCGACGAGGCTGCGGGCCACCTGTACACCAGCATCGGCCAGCAGACGGCTGACCTCGTTGAACATGAGGTAGAGCTCCAGCAGCGGTGTCCCGCCCAGCCCGTTGACCAGCATGATCACCTCGCTGCCGGGCGCGAGCGGCTTGGCGGTGAGGATCGGCTCGACGATGCGGGCGGCGAGGTCACGGGCGGGGCGCAGCTGCTCGCGGGCGCGGCCGGGCTCGCCGTGGATGCCGACGCCGACCTCGATCTCGTCCTCCGGCAGGTCGAACCCGGGCTTGCCGGCGGCCGGGGTCGTGCCGGCGGTGAGGGCGATCGCGAACGAGGCCGACCGCTCGTTGACGTCACGCGCCACGGCGGCGACCTCGGCGAGTGCCGCGCCCTGCTCCGCGAGCGCCCCGGCGATCTTCTCGACCAGCAGGGTGGCGCCCGTACCGCGGCGGCCCGCGGTCCAGGTGGAGCCGTCGACCGCGACGTCGTCGTCGACGAGGACGCTCTCGATCGGGGTTTCGGCGTCCTCCGCGGCCATCTCGAAGTTCATGACGTCGCCGGTGTAGTTCTTGACGATGTGCAGGACCCCCGCGCCGCCGTCGACGGCCCTGGTGGCGGCCAGGATCTGGTCGGGGACGGGGGAGGTGAAGATCTCGCCGGGGCACGCGGCGTCGAGCATCCCGAGCCCGACGAACCCTCCGTGCAGCGGCTCGTGGCCGGAGCCACCGCCCGAGACGAGGCCGACCTTGCCGGGGCGGGGCGCGTCGGCCCGGACGATGATCTGCTCGTCGAGGTCCACGCGCAGCTCAGGGTGCGCGGCGGCCATCCCGGCGAGCGCTTCCCGGACCACGTCGTCCGGATCGTTGATGAACTTCTTCATGCCTAGCATTTTGGCGGTACAGCGGCTGCATAGCATTGCTCACGTGGCACACATGGTGGGAATCGTGCTGGTTTCACACAGCGAACGGCTCGCGCACGGGTTGCGGGACATGCTCGTGCAGGTCGCGGGGGAGGAGGTGCCGATCGAGGCGGCGGGTGGCACGGACGACGGCGGGCTCGGCACGAGCTACGACCGGATCCTGGTCGCGATCGACCGGGCCGACCGGGGCGCCGGGGTGCTGGTCCTGACGGACCTGGGCAGCGCCGTCCTCACCGCGCAGACCGTGCTCGAGGACCGGGTCGCCAACACGGCCACCCTGGTGGACGCGCCGTTCGTCGAGGGAGCGGTGGCTTCGGCGGTACTGGCCGGCGCCGGTGCCGACCTCGCGGAATGCATCCGGGCGGCGACGGAGGCCCGCGATGTCCGCAAGCTCTGAGGCGACGGTGGTGTTGCCGGCGGACCTGCACGCACGCCCCGCCGGCGCGCTGGTGCGGGCAGCTGCGGGGTTCACCAGTACCGTCGAGATCACCGCAGGCGAGCGGCGGGTGAATGCCCGCAGCGTGCTCGGCGTGATGGGGCTGAACGCCCGCGCGGGCTCCTCGGTGGTGGTGTCCGCCACAGGCGCCGACGCGGCCGACGCGGTATCCGCCCTGGCGGCGCTGCTGGCGGAGTACGAGTAGCCGTCCGCCTCCGCGGTAAGGAGTGGTGCGGGCTGCGGTGCCTACGCCAGGATGACGGCGTGATCGACGCACCCGCCGTCCTCCAGCGGCGCACCCTGGGCCTGCTCGTGTCCACGCAAGTGATCGGCGGGCTCGGCGTCGCCAGCGGGGTGTCGATCGGTGCGCTGCTCGCCGCCGACATGGCCGGCCCGAGCGCCGCGGGACTCTCCGGCAGCGCCGCGGTCATCGGGGCGGCGCTGATCGCGATCCCGGCGACGCGACTGATGCGCACCGGCGGCCGGCGGCCGGGGCTGGTGTTCGCGTACGGCGTGGGCGTGCTCGGCTCGCTCCTGGTGGTGGCCGCGGTGTCGTGGCGGCTCGTGCCGCTGCTGTTCGTGGGCACGTTCCTGTTCGGCGGGGCTTCGGCGGCCAACCTGCAGTCGCGGTACGCGGCCGTCGACCTCGCCGACAACGACCGCCGGGCGCGGCACCTGTCGCTGGTCGTGTGGGCGACGACGCTGGGCGCGGTGGTCGGCCCGAACCTGGCACCGTTCGCGGACAGGGTGACGATGCCGTGGGGTGCGCCCGAGTACGCGGGGCCGTACCTGTTCAGCGCGCTGGCGTTCCTTGCCGGCGCCGTCACGCTGTTCGTGCTGCTGCGGCCCGATCCGCTGCTGACGGCACGATCGATGTCCTTGTCGGATTCATCGGACAAGTCGTCTTCCTGGTCGTCGGCCTTCGCGGCGATCCGGGCCAGTGTCGGCGCGCGGCTCGGCGTCTCCGCCGTCGCGGTCGGGCACGTGGTGATGGTCGGCGTCATGTCGATGACCCCGGTGCACATCGGTGAGTACGTGCACGCGCACGGTGACCTGCTGCGCATCGTCGGGCTGGTGATCAGCATCCACATCACCGGCATGTACGCGCTGTCGCCCGTCGTCGGCTGGGCCGCCGACCGGTTCGGCCGCCGCCCGGTGATCCTGGCGGGCGTCGTGCTCCTGGCGTCGGCGTGCGCCCTGAGCGGCACCGCCGGCGACGACACGGTCCGGCTGGCGGTCGGGATGGGCCTGCTCGGGGTGGGTTGGGGCTGCACGATGGTGGCCGGATCCACGCTGCTGTCGGAGTCCGTGCCCGTCGGGGAGCGCGCCGGCGTGCAGGGGCTGTCGGACGTCATCATGGGCGTGTCGGCGGCCACCGCGGGCGCGCTCGCGGGGGTCGTGGTCGACCTGTTCGGGTTCGCCACCTTGTCGGTGCTGGCGGGGATCGCCGTGGTGCCGCTGGCCGCGCTGGCGCTGCGGAGGTCTTAGTCTTGGCCGCGTGCGACTGACGGATTTCTGGCAGCGGTTGGAAGAGGCGTTCGGCGCGGCGTACGCCGGCAGCATCGCCAACGATCAGGTGCTGACCCAGCTCGGCGGCAGGACGATCAAGGAAGCCCTCGCAGGTGGCGAGGATGTGGCCGTGGTGTGGCGCGCCGTAGTCGCCGCATACCCGGAGCGTGTTCCTAGCAGGTTAAGGTGACTTTTTGGCGTGTCGGCTCGTTGATCGTACAGATGTACGGGTAATCTCCTCAGGCGTCGGCGCCGATTTTTTGTCATACCCGGCGCTTACCTTGTCAGCGTGAATAAACGAACGCCGACGAAGACCGCGAACTCAGGGGTGACGGACATGGCAGTGCAACCTGACCGGGAGAAGGCGCTCGGGCTCGCCCTCTCGCAGATCGACAAGCAGTTCGGCAAGGGCTCGGTCATGCGGCTCGGTGAGCGGGTCATCGCGCCGATGTCCGTGATCCCGACCGGATCCATCGCTCTCGACGTGGCGCTCGGCATCGGCGGGCTGCCCCGCGGCCGGGTCATCGAGGTCTTCGGGCCTGAGTCCAGCGGTAAGACGACCGTCGCGCTCCACGCGATCGCGAACGCGCAGGCCCAGGGTGGCATCGCGGCGTTCATCGACGCCGAGCACGCCCTCGACCCCGACTACGCCAAGGCCCTCGGCGTCGACACCGACGCGCTGCTCGTCTCCCAGCCGGACACCGGTGAGCAGGCCCTCGAGATCGTCGACATGCTGGTCCGCTCCGGCGCGCTCGACATCATCGTCATCGACTCCGTCGCGGCCCTCGTGCCCCGCGCCGAGATCGAGGGCGAGATGGGCGACAGCCACGTCGGTCTGCAGGCCCGCCTCATGAGCCAGGCCCTGCGGAAGATCACCGGTGCCCTCAACAACTCCGGCACCACCGCGATCTTCATCAACCAGCTCCGCGAGAAGATCGGCGTCATGTTCGGCAGCCCGGAGACCACCACGGGTGGTCGCGCGCTGAAGTTCTACTCGTCGGTCCGCCTCGACGTGCGGCGCATCGAGAGCCTCAAGGACGGCACCGACGTCGTGGGCAACCGGACCCGCGTCAAGGTCGTGAAGAACAAGGTGGCCTCGCCGTTCAAGCAGGCCGAGTTCGACATCATGTACGGCAAGGGCATCTCCCGCGAGGGCTCCCTCATCGACGTGGGTGTCGAGCAGACGATCATCCGCAAGGCCGGCGCCTGGTATACCTACGACGGCGACCAGCTCGGCCAGGGCAAGGAGAACTCCCGCAAGTTCCTGCGGGAGAACCCCGACGTCGCCGCCGAGATCGAGAAGAAGATCAAGGAGAAGCTGGGCGTGGGTGTCGGCCAGGCCACGGACGCCGCCGGCGGCCCCGAGGTGGCTCCGGTCGACTTCTGACCGTTCCGGGCGCTGTTCCCCTGGCGCTGGGTCCCACGCGCTCGGGGGCTTTACGTCCGGTTTAGCGCGGCTCACGCGGCGATCGGTGCCGGTTCGTGGGAGGGTCTCCTGGTTTGGAGGTCCGTCCCACGGCCGGCCCGCCCGCGCTGTTCATGGTTTTCGGAGGTGTGCTCGTGCCGGGCAGGCGGCGATCCGACGATCCCAGCCAGCAGTCAACGGAACCCGAGGACGCTGAGCCCTCCTTCGCCGGTCCCGACCCGTCGGCGGGTGCGTCCGCTGGTCCTGATCCGGCGGCGAGTGGCGTGCCTTGGATCCTCGCCGACATGAGCGACGACAACCCGTGGCTGTCCGCCGAGGCTCAGCCGGGCGGCGCCGTGGCCGCGCCACCGGCGCCCATGGCAGGAACGACGCCACGAGACCCGTCCGGCGACGCCTCGACCTCAGCCGGGCCGGGTGTGAGCACTGACAGCGCTCCGCCGCCGTGGCCGACGACCGCCCGGGAGCTTCCGCCCGGCTGGCCGACCGCTCCGGGGCGCGGGGTTCCCGCCGGCGAGCTCCCGCCGGGCTGGCCGGCGGCTCCGGCCGGTGCTCCACCTGGTCAGACCTCCAGCTCGGGCTCGGGCTCCGGCTCCAGCTCCAGCTCCAGCTCTGGCTCTGGCTCTGGCTCTGGCTCTGGCTTTGAGCGCGGCGCCCGGCGCGGCCGGGCATCCGCCGCGCCGCGTGGTGCCGCCGGGGAGCGCCCGGCCACGTCTCCGCTTGACGCCGCCGGGGATCCCTGGAGCGGCAGTCTTACCGAGGACCTGCCGTCCACCACCGCACCCGCTTCGGACCGCGACACCAGTGGCGGCTCCGGTCGCGGTCGCCGATCGGGTCAGAAGCGCGGGGCGCGCAGGCAGTCCCAGGACGGTCCCGGGCACGACTCCATCCCGGAGCGGCAGGGCGAGTCAGCGCTGTGGGGAGACCCTGCGGAGGCCGGGCCTCAGTCCGATCCTCAGGACGGGTCCGGGCAGCGGGGCGACGGTTCGGAAGGCCGGTCGGGCCGGCGGGGCGGCTCCCGCCGAGGTGGACAGCCGGCGGCGCCGCTCGATCCGAGGGAGGCGGCCCGCGAGATCTGCCTGCGGCAACTCGCCGTCCGGCCGAGGACCAGGCTCGAGCTCGCCACCGCCATGCGCAAACGTGGCGTCGAGGACGAGATCGCCGACGAGATCCTCGACCGGTATGACGAGGTCGGCATCATCGACGACGCCGCGTTCGCCCGGGCGTGGGTGGCCAGTCGGCACCACGGGAAGGGACTGTCCCGCAGGGCGCTGGCGGGGGAGCTGCGCCGCAAGGGCGTCTCGTCCGACGAGGTCGGTGAGGCGCTCGACGAGCTCGACCCCGACGTCGAGGAGCAGACCGCGAGGGCTCTGGTCGCCAGGCGCCTCCGCGTCGAGTCCAACGCCCCACCCGAGGCGGTGTTCCGCCGGCTGGTCGGGATGCTGGCGAGGAAGGGGTACCCCCCGGGTATGGCCATCCGCCTGGTCAAGGAAGGCCTGGCGGCCCGGGACGACGCCGCCGAGTTCGCCGACGGCATCGACGCCGACGCCCTGGCCGACGCCGCCCTCGACCCCGACCAACGCTGAGCCCGCACGCGAGGGGCACCGCTGAGCCCGCGGACGGAGCTGACCCGGACGCCCCGCCGACGCTGCTCTCAACCCCGACCAAACGCTGAGCCCGCCGGAGAGGCGCCGGCATCAAAGCTGATGGCGCCTCAGCCCGCGCTGAAAGCTGAAGCCCGGGAGCACCACCCACGAGGTCGGCTGGCCCGGGAGCGCCCCGTGCGGTCGGCTTGATCGAAGGACGGGGCTGGCCGCGATCACGGCCAGATCCCTCCGTTGATCACGCGCCCCGGCCCGGTCGCCACCCCGAGAGAAGCGTCACCGCGTAGAAACGGACGCCGGAGGGTACGAGCGGGGCACCCGGTGTGGTCCGGGAGTCGGCGAGGTGAGGGCAGCTGGCAGAACGCCACCTGGCGTCGGCGGCGTGGCGAGAGGGTGGAGTGCGACGAGCTTCGATGGTGTGGTTGGTGGGCGCACGGTGTGTGGTGGAATGATTGCAGCAGGGCTGATGCCGAGGTTGAGCAGCTTGCGAACAGACGACTACTGGCGGTCGACAATTTTGGGGTGAGTGCGACCGACATGCCGGAAAGGTCTGGTCAAATGTCACTGGTAGGGTGTTTCGCCTGGCGGGGGTCTTGACGGACTTAAGTCCCGTATGGTGCCCGATCATGAGTCCTTGACCGAAGCGCCCTTCACGACCTAGCCTCGGCGTTACCAGATGGAGACCGCCCAACCACCGCGGGTTTACCGCACAACATAGATCGCGTCACAGATCAGCAACGTTTATGCACGACATATAAGCGCCACGCCTTGCGGGAGGTGTGGTGTCGACCGGTCTTCGGGGCACCCTGTGTCTCGATATTGATACATCTTGATGGCAGGCTGTGGTCGGGCGTCTCCTCCACAACATCCCGCGTTGCGCCACCCTGCGCAGCGCCGAGCGGAGCGAGGTGACGTCGTGACGGAGTGCGCCCCTGCCATCCTCCGCGAACGACTCGCAGGTCGTCAGCACGCGACCAGTGCCGCCGAGGTGACCGCGTGACCGGCCTTCAGGTCGTGCTCCTCGTCGTGGTCGTCGTCATCGGCCTCGGCGTCCTCGCCGCGCTGTTGGTCTCGCTGAAGATCATGCGCCGGCTGCACACCACGGCCGCCGCGCCCGCTCAGCCTGTCGCCGAAGATCCCGCGTTCCTCGCCGAGAAGGACCGGCAGGAGCACTCGCTCGCATCCCTGCGCACCGCCGCCGAGGACGCCACCGCCGCCGTGGACGAGGCGAGGGCCGTGGCGGCCGCTGCGCGTACCGAAGCCGCCGCCGCGAAAGCGGAGGCCAGCTCCGCCAGGTCGGAGGCGCGACGCATCCTCGACGCGGCGCGGGCCGAGGCCGACTCGCTGCTGGAGCGGGCGCACCGGCAGGCCGAGGTCGACGCGGAGCAGGCCAGGGCGGCCGCGCGCCGGGCGGGGGAGCGGGAGGTCAGCCAGCTGACCACGGTCGCGAAGGAGCAGTCGCAGGACGCGGAGCGGCGCCAGCGCCGGCTCGACGAACGGGAGCGACTGCTCGCCGAGGAGGCCGAGCGGCTCGCCGAGCGTGACCGGCGCATCACCAGCACCGAGGCCGACCTGCTCGAACGCGAGGCGGCCTTCACCCGCCGCGAGGTCGAGATCGCCGCCGGCGAGGAGCGGCACCGCGAGGAGCTCGAACGGGTCGCGGGCCTGACGACCGACGCCGCCCGGGTCGAGGTCATCGAGACGATCGAGGCGCAGGCGAAGCGGGAGGCCGCCCTCCTCGTCCGCGACATCGAGAACGACGCCCGCAACACCGCCGACCAGCGGGCCCGGCACATCGTCGTCGACGCCATCCAGCGGGTCGCCAGCGAGCAGACCGCGGAGAGCGTCGTCAGCGTCCTGCACCTGCCCAGCGACGAGATGAAGGGCCGGATCATCGGCCGCGAGGGGCGCAACATCCGCGCGTTCGAGTCGACGACCGGGGTCAACCTGATCATCGACGACACGCCCGAGGCGGTCCTGCTGTCGTGCTTCGACCCGGTCCGGCGCGAGATCGGCCGGCTCACGCTGGAGAAGCTCGTCCTCGACGGCCGGATCCACCCGCACCGGATCGAGGAGGTGTTCGAGCAGGCGAAGCACGAGGTCGAGCGCCTCTGCCTGCGCGCCGCCGAGGACGCCCTGGTCGAGGTGGGGATCACCGACCTGCACCCGGAGCTGATGACACTGCTGGGACGGCTGCGCTACCGCACCTCCTACGGCCAGAACGTCCTCAAGCACCTCGTCGAGACCGCCCACATCGCCGGCATCATGGCCAGCGAGCTGCGCCTCGACCCGAAGCTCATCAAGCGCAGCGCGTTCCTGCACGACATCGGCAAGGCGCTCACGCACGAGGTCGAGGGCAGCCACGCCCTGATCGGCGCCGACGTCGCCCGCAAGTACGGCGAGTCCGAGGACGTCGTGCACGCCATCGAGGCCCACCACAACGAGGTCCTCCCGCAGACGATCGAGGCCGTCCTCACCCAGGCCTCCGACGCCTGCTCCGGTGGCCGTCCCGGCGCCCGCCGCGAGAGCCTGGAGGCGTACGTCAAGCGCCTCGAACGCATCGAGGAGATCGCCGCCGGCAAGTCGGGCGTCGAGAAGGTCTTCGCGATGCAGGCCGGCCGCGAGATCCGGGTCATGGTCCGCCCCGACGACGTCGACGACATCGGCGCCGCCGTCCTCGCCCGCGATGTCGCGAAGCAGATCGAGGAGGAGCTGACCTACCCCGGCCAGATCCGCGTCACCGTCGTCCGCGAATCGCGCGTCACCGAGATCGCCCGCTAGGAAGAACCGAGAGCGGAGGGGCATGGCCCCGGCCCGCCGAAGGAACGGCCTGCCGAAAGCGCCCCTGCATCCCCCGACACAGGCCGCCGGCTGTGTGGGGTGCCGGCGGCCGGACGTGGGCGGGGGACGCCGCGGACGCCCGCAGCGTGCCGTTACGGGGCGATCGAGCTCTCCGACGACGCGTAGCCGCCGCCGATCTTGTAGGACCAGATCAGGGGGTCGGGGACCGAGAGGTCGCCGTTCGAGGCGAACTTGTACGACCGGGCGATGCCCTTCGCGTCGTACTTGTTGACGAAGGCGAGCATGTCCTCGCGGGTGGCCTTGCCGGCCGTGAAGCCGGCCAGGATGATGCTCGCGCCGTCGTAGGCCTCGGGGCCGTAGTAGCCGGCGCTGGTCTTGTACGCGGCCTGGTAGCGCGACGCGTAGTCGTTGCCGGCGTGGTCGCTCGGGATGCAGGGGCAGGTGACGACGATGCCGTCGGCGGCCTTGCCGAGCGTGTCGACGAACAGCTGGGTGAAGAGCCGGTCGCTGACGACGACCGCGATGGCGGGCTTCGCGGCGCGCAGGGCCTTCAGGAACGCGGTGCCGTCATCGGCCTCGCCCGCGTAGTACACGGCCTCGGGGGCGGCGTTCGTGACCTGGGTGACGGCGGCGGAGAAGTCGGTGGCGGTGCGGCGGATCGAGACGCTCGTGGTGACGCTGCTGCCGAGCGTGGCGCTGACCGCCTGCCGGGCGACGCCGCCGAAGTCGGAGTCGTCGTAGACCAGGACGACCTTCGAGGCGCGCAGCGTGTTCTTGATGTACCGTGCGCCGGCCGCCGCCTGGTCCTTGTCGTTGGCGATGAGCCGGTGGAACGTGGACCAGCCCTTCGCGGCGAGGTCGACGTCGGGCGCGTACGTCGTGAAGAACGGGATGCCGGCCTTCTCCAGGACGGAGGCGGCGCCGAGGACCTCCGTGCGGTACGAGGGACCGACGACGCCGATCACCTCGCTGTCGGCGACCAGGCTCTCCGCGGCGGCCTTGCTGCCCTCCTCGGTGCCCTTCGTGTCGAACTCGACGAACCCGACGTTGCAGCCGGCGTGCTTGGCGTTGTAGTCGTCGACGGCCAGCTTGGTCGCGTTGCGCATGCCGTTGCTGTCCTTGGAGCCGGTCCCGGCCAGGATGCCGAGGAACCCGACCTTGTGCCCGCAGGCCGGCGAGGCCGCGGGCCCCGCCTGGTTGGTCGGGCTGCTGCCGCCGCCGCCCGGCTCGACGTCGTCACCGTTGCGGTTGACGGCCCAGACGATGCCCGCGACGACCAGCAGCAGGGCGAGCACCCCGCCACCGACGGCGGCGACGAGCGTCTTGCCGCCCCGGCCGTTCGCCGAGGGTGGCGCGGACGACGGGTAGGCGGGCGGCCCGGACGCCGGCGGACCCGACGTGGGCGCCCAGCCCTGCACGGCGTTGACCGGAGGCCCAGCCGCGGGCGGCGCGCTCACCTGCGGCCGCTGTACAGGCGGCGCCTGCTGGAACTGCGCCGGCGGGACGACCGGCGGCCGCTGCTGCACCTGCGGCTGGACCGGCTGCTGGTACTGCGCGGGCGCCTGCTGCGGAACGACCGGCGGCACGGGCTGCTGAGGAACCGGCGGCACGGGCTGCTGCGGGACAACCGGCGGAACAGGCTGCATCGGCTGCTGGTACTGCGCGGGCTGCTGCGGCACGGGCTGACCGACCGGCGGCCGCTGGACCGGCTGCTGCGGCACCGGCGGCCGCTGGACCGGCTGCTGCGGCACCGGCGGCCGCTGGACCGGCTGCTGGACCGGCTGCTGCGGCACGGGCGGTCGCTGCTGCGGTGGCTGCGGCTGCTGGTACACCTGCGGCGGCTGCTGACGGCTCGGCACCACCGGCATCGATCCGGTCTGCAGCAGCGGCGGCAACCCCGGGTTCATCGACGGCATGCTGAACCCCGGGGACACCGGCGTCGCCGACACGGGCTGCGCCGAGACGTCCCCGCTGACCTCATGCGAAGGCCCACCAGAAGTCGGCCCACCGGAGGACGGCGCACCGGACGAGGGAGCACCGGACGAGGGAGCACCGGACGAGGGAGCACCGGACGAGGGAGCACCGGACGAGGGAGCACCGGACGACGGCCCGCCAGAGGACGGCCCGCCAGAGGACGGGACCGGCACCGGGCCGAACGGCCCCGACGCGACCGGCGTCGGCGCGCCCCCGACGTGCGCCCGCCCCGTCGGCGGCGCGAGGTGCAGCGCACCCTCGGCCACCACCAGCTCGGGCTGCTCGATCGCCGTCGGTGCCAGCCCGAACGCCCGGTGAAGCAGCGTCGCGGCGAGCGGGATGCGCGACGAGCCGCCGACCAGGAACACCGCCGCCAGGGGCTGCCCGGCGACGCCCGCCGACGACACCGCGAGCTGCGTCGCCGTCACGGTCCGGTCGAGGATCGGCCGTGCGAGCTGCTCGAGCTGCTCGCGCCCGATCGGCACGCTCTCGTCGTACAGCGGCACATGCACATACGTGGTCGCGGCGCGGCTGAGCATCTCCTTGGCGAGCCTGGCGTCCTCCCACAGCTGCCAGGCGGCGCGCCGGTCGGACTCGCTCTCGGGGTTGGTGAGGCGGCGCCACTGGTCGCCCTCGCGGCCGGTGAACGCGCGGCCCAGGTATGCCACGACCGCGGCGTCCACGTCCAGCCCGCCCGCGTCGGGAAGGCCCTCGCTGGCGAGGACGTCGAAGCCACCGCCGGCGTTGCGGCGGACCACGCTCGCGTCGAAGGTGCCGGCGCCGAAGTCGTACACGACGGCGATGCCGCCGACAGGGACGTGGGTGCCGACGGTACCGACGAAATAGGACGCGGCGGCGACCGGCTCCGACGAGAGGAAGGGGCTCGGGAAGCCCGCGGCGACGGCCGCCTGCGACAGCGTCTGGCGGCGCTGCGGCGGCCAGGTCGCCGGGTGGGTCAGGTTGACCTCGTTGGGGTACGCGCCGGCGACCCGGTACGTCTCGGCGGCGACCCGGCGCAGGACGGTCGTGACGAGGTCGAGGACCGGGACGTCCTGCTCGCCGAGCCAGACGGTGCCTTCCTCGACGCGGCGCTTCGGGTACGGCTCGAAGCGGTGCGGCTGCAGGCGCGCCGAGTGCACCGCGTCACGGCCCGTGAGGATGGTGCCGTCGGCGTTGACGTACACGGCGGAGGGCAGCAGCGGCGAGCCGTCGAACAGCAGCGGCTTCGTGCGCCCGTCCGGCCAGCGGAGGACGGCGACGGTGTTCGAGGTGCCGAAGTCGATGCCCAAACGAAAGCCGGTGTCCGCCACCCGCGCAGCGTACGTACTACGCGCAACGTTGCCAATCAACCAACGGCCTAGCTCACACGGCCTGGTTGACGTCGGCCAGCTTGACGGGGCGCGCGGCCGTCTTCACCTGCTTGGGGCCGCCCATGAGCCGCTTCTGCAGCCAGAAGGCGAACCACGACAGCAGGCCGCAGGTGCCGATGTAGACGGCGGCGACGACGAGGTACCCGGGGACGTACGGGAAGCCGAAGAGCAGCCGGCCGCCGAACTGCTTGCCGTAGTACAGCAGCTCCGGCAGCTGGATGATGAACCCGAGCGCGGTGTCCTTCAGCAGTACGACCAGCTGGCTGACGATCGCCGGGAGCATGGCCCGGACCGCCTGCGGCAGCAGGATCGACGTCATGACCTGCGACTTGCGCATGCCCAGCGCGTACGCGGCCTCGGACTGCCCGCGGTGCACGGCGAGGATGCCGGCCCGGAAGATCTCGGACAGGACCGCGCCGTTGTACAGCGTGAGGCCGATCACGAGCGGCCAGAACGGGCCGACCTTGTAGCCGAGCTGGATCGGGCCGTAGTACGCGAAGAAGATCAGGATCAGCAGCGGGATGGCGCGGAACAGCTCGACGAAGCCCGACGCCGGCGCGCGGAAGACCGCGTGGTCGCTCAGGCGCGCGGTCGCCAGCAGCGCGCCGAGGAGCAGCGCGAGCACGGCCGCGGCGCCGGCGGCGCGCAACGTGGTGAGGTAGCCGTCGAGGAGGTCCTGCTGGATCTTCGTGTACTGGAACTGCTCCCAGCGGAGCGCCTCGAACTGGCCGGTGTCGTAGAAGCGCCAGACGACGTACGCGAGCAGCGCGACGATGCCGAGTGCGCTGACGATGCCGATGATGCGGTACCGCACGCGGGCCTTAGGGCCGGGCAGGTCGTAGAGGACGTTGCTCATCGGGCGACCTTCCAGCGTCGTTCGAGCATCCGTTGCAGGGTCACCAGCGGCACCACGAGGATCAGGAACCCGATCGTGATCCACAGCAGGCCGTAGATCTGGTTCTCGCCGCGCTCCGAGAGGTAGAACGTGATCGCGCCGGCCTCGGCGACGGAGAAGCCGGCCGCGACGGTGGTGTTCTTCAGCATGGCGTTGAGCACGCTGACCAGCGGCGGCACGACGGTGCGGAACGCCTGCGGCAGCACCACGTTGGTGAGCACCTGCAGGAACGTCATGCCCAGCGCGCGGGCCGCCTCGGCCTGCCCGACGGGCACCGTGTTGATGCCGGAGCGCAGCGCCTCACACACGAACGCGCTCGTGTACGCGGTCAGCGCCACGCACGCGCCGGTGAAGAACTCGAAGTTGACGCCGAGCTTCGGCAGCGCGAAGACCTGCAGCGCGAAGATCAGGGTGAGTGGTGTGTTGCGCAGCAGCAGCACGTAGGAGCTGCCGAACGCGCGCAGCGCCGGGATGGGGGAGACCCGCATCGCCACCAGCAGCGTGCCGAGGACGATCGATCCGACGGCGGAGATCAGAAAGAGCTTCACCGTCTCCCAGAAGTGGGAGCCGATGACGTCCCAGTTGTCCGTCAGGACATGAAAAAAGTCGCTCACGCCGGGGTGACCTCCACTTCCGCCCTTTGTTGCTCGTCCACGGCACGCGCTTTGTTCGCGGGACGCGCTTTAGTTCATGGGACGCGCTTGAGTTCATGGGACGGGGCGCCGCCGTTCGGATTGGCGGCGCCCCGTCTGTGGCTGGATCAGTACTTCTCGAGGGTGGGCGGGCTGCCCGCCGAGCCCGACTTGCCGAGCGTGCCGTCGTAGATCTTCTGCCAGGTGCCGTCGCCGAACGCGGCCTCCAGCGAGGCGTTCACGAAGTCGCGCAGGGCCTTGTCGTCGTGCCCGAGGCCGATGCCGTACTTCTCCGGGTAGGCCTTGCCGGTGGCCGGGTCGAGGAACGGCTTGCCGACGACCTTCAGCTGCGACGGCGCCTGCGCCGCGAAGCCCTTCAGGATCGCGTCGTCGGTGGTGACCGCGTCGACCTTCTTGTCCAGCAGCTGCGACACGCACTCGGAGTAGGTCTTGAACTCCACGATCTTGTCGGTCAGCTTCTGGTCACGGACCCGCTGGATCGGCGTGGAGCCGGTCGCGGAGCAGACCGTCTTGCCCTTGATGCTGTCGGAGCCCGTGATCGACGAGTCGTCCTTGCGGACCAGCAGGTCCTGCGCGGCGACGAAGTACGGGCCGGCGAACGACACGTCCGCCTTGCGCTTGTCGGTGATCGAGTAGGTGCCGACGTAGTAGTCGACCTCGCCGCCCTTGATCGCCGTCTCGCGGTTGGCGGAGGCGATCTCCTTGTACTCGATCTTCGCCGGGTCGATGCCGAGCTTCGACGCGATCAGCTGGGCGATCTCGATGTCGAAGCCGCAGCGCTTGCCGGCGGCGTCCTTGTAGCCCAGGTTGGGCTGGTCGAACTTGACACCGATGACGACCTTGCCGGCCGCCTTGATGCGGTCGAACGTCGGGCTGCCCGTGATCGCCACGCCGGTGGCCGGCGTGAACGTGGTGCCGGACGAGGTGCAGGTGTCGCTGGCCGGTGCCGCCGCGCCGGAGCTACCGCCCTCGGCCGACGGCGTGGGCGTGCCGTCCTTGCCGCAGGCGGCCAGGCCGAGCGCGAGCGTGACGGCGGCGGCTGCCGCTGCGATCCGCGTGATGCGCATGATGGTCGCTATCCCCTTTCGTGGGTTTCTAGTGCGTCAGGATCTTTGACAGGAAGTCTTTGGCGCGGTCGGTGCGCGGGCTGGCGAAGAACGTCTTCGGGTCCGCCTCCTCGACCAGCTGGCCGTCGGCCATGAACACGACCCGGTTGGCGGCGTGCCGCGCGAAGCCCATCTCGTGCGTGACGACGACCATCGTCATGCCCTCGCTCGCGAGGCCCGTCATGACCTCGAGCACCTCGCCGACCATCTCCGGGTCCAGCGCGCTCGTCGGCTCGTCGAAGAGCATCGCCTTGGGCTGCATGGCGAGGGCCCGGGCGATCGCGGCGCGCTGCTGCTGACCGCCGGACAGCTGCGCCGGGTACTTCTCCGCCTGCGCGGCGATCCCCACCCGGTCGAGCAGCCCGAGCGCGCGCTCCCGCACGACCGCCGGCTTCTCCTTGCGGACCTTCACCGGGCCGAGCATCACGTTCTCGAGAATGGTCTTGTGCGCGAACAGGTTGAACGACTGGAACACCATGCCGACCTCGCTGCGCAGCCGCGCCAGCGGCCGGCCCTCCTGCGGCAGGCGGGTGCCGTCGAAGACGATGTCGCCGTTGTTGATCGGCTCCAGGCGGTTGATCGCCCGGCACAGCGTCGACTTGCCGGAGCCGGACGGGCCGATCACGACCACGACCTCGCCCCGGGCGATCGACAGGTTGACGTCCTTGAGGACGTGCAGCTCGCCGAACCATTTGTTGACGCCGCTGAGCACGATCAAAGGCTCGTTCGTCATCATCCGCCCCATCGCAGTGCTTGGCTCCGTCGGTGCGCTCGACGTTAGCGGTGCTCATACCCACGAACAGCCGCATAGCGGTCACGGACGGATAACGGCCGGTGGTTGTCACAATGATGACCATGCGTATCCTGGTGACCAACGACGACGGCATCGACAGCCCTGGCCTGCACGCGCTCGCCGCGATGGCCGTCCGCCAAGGCCACGACGTGGTGATCGCGGCGCCGGCCCGTGAGGCCAGCGGCGCGGGCAGCTCGCTCACCGGTGTGGAGGCCGACGGCCGCATCGCCACCGAGACACGTGCCGCGTTGTTCGCCGATGTACCGACGTACGCCGTCTCCGCGTCGCCCGCGTTCATCGCGCTGATGGCGACGCGCGGCGCGTACGGGCCGGAGCCGGACGTCGTGCTCTCCGGGATCAACCGCGGCCCCAACACCGGCGCCGCGGTCCTGCACTCCGGCACGGTCGGCGCCGCGTTCACCGCCGTCGCGAACGGCTGCCGCGCCATGGCGGTCTCCCTGGACGTGCCGTTCCGCGCGACCTCCGGCGAGCTCGAGGAACGCTGGGACACCGCCGCCGAGGTCGCCGGCGACCTGCTGCCGCTGCTGGCGCCGGGGTTCGTGCTCAACGTCAACGTGCCCAACCTGGACGCCGGCGACCTGCGCGGCATCCGCCGGGCGACCCTGGCCCAGTTCGGCACGGTGCAGATGGTCCTGATGGAGCAGGGCCACGGGTACGTGCGGATGTCCCTCGAACAGAGCGACCACGGCGCGGAGCCCGGCAGCGACGACGCGTGGCTGCTGGACGGCTATGTCGCGGTCACGCCGATCCGCCCGCCGCACGAGGCCCGCGACGTGCTCCTGCCGGGGCTGGTGGATACCGCCGGAGAGCACGTCGGCGGCTAGACTTCTCGCTGCTATGACTGAGACCCCTCGCAGCTTCAAGGTCATCACCTACGGCTGCCAGATGAACGCGCACGACTCCGAGCGCATCTCCGGCCTTCTCGAGGACGCCGGCTACGTCCCGGTGCCCGCCGACGCAGAACCCGACGTCGTCGTGTTCAACACGTGCGCCGTGCGCGAGAACGCCGACAATCGCCTCTACGGCAACCTCGGCCACCTGCGCCCGACGAAGCTCGCCCAGCCCGGCATGCAGATCGCCGTCGGCGGCTGCCTGGCGCAGAAGGACCGCGGCGACATCGTCAAGAAGGCCCCCTGGGTCGACGTCGTCTTCGGCACCCACAACATCGGCTCGCTGCCGGTGCTGCTGGAGCGCGCCCGCCACAACGCCGCCGCCGAGGTGGAGATCCTCGAGTCACTGGAGGTCTTCCCCTCCACGCTGCCGACCCGGCGGGAGTCCACCTACGCCGGCTGGGTCTCCATCTCCGTCGGCTGCAACAACACCTGCACCTTCTGCATCGTCCCGGCCCTGCGCGGCAAGGAGAAGGACCGCCGCCCCGGCGACATCCTCGCCGAGGTCCGGGCCCTGGCTCTTGAAGGGGTCCTGGAGGTCACCCTCCTCGGGCAGAACGTGAACTCCTACGGCGTCGAGTTCGGCGACCGGCTCGCCTTCGGCAAGCTGCTGCGGGCCTGCGGCGACGTCGAGGGCCTGGAGCGGGTCCGCTTCACCAGCCCGCACCCGAAGGACTTCACCGACGACGTCATCGCCGCGATGGCCGAGACGCCCAACGTCTGCCACTCGCTGCACATGCCCCTGCAGTCCGGCTCCGACGCTGTTTTGAAGGCGATGCGCCGCTCGTACCGCGCGGACCGCTACCTGGGCATCATCTCCAAGGTGCGCGACGCCATGCCCGACGCCGCCATCACCACCGACATCATCGTCGGCTTCCCCGGCGAGACCGATGCCGACTTCGAGCGCACTCTCGACGTGGTCCGCGCCGCCCGCTACTCCAGCGCCTTCACCTTCCAGTACTCCAAGCGCCCCGGCACCCCCGCCGCCACCATGGACGAGCAGGTCCCGAAGGCGGTCGTGCAGGAGCGGTACGACCGGCTGATCGCCACCCTGGAAGAGATCAGCTGGGACGAGAACAAGAAGCTCGTCGGCACCCCGGTCGAGGTCCTGGTCGCCGTCGGCGAGGGCCGCAAGGACGGCGCCACCGGCCGCATGTCGGGCCGCGCGCGCGACGGGCGCCTCGTGCACTTCGCCACCGACCCGTCGGTGACGCTGCGCCCCGGCGACATCGTGCACACCACCGTCACGTATGCCGCCCCGCACCACCTCAACGCCGACGGCCCCCTGCTGTCCCACCGCCGCACCCGCGCCGGCGACGCCTGGGAGGCCGGCCGCGTCACCCGCACCCCCGGCGTCTCCCTCGGCATGCCCACCATCGGCACCCCACCCCCGTCCCCCTCCCCGGCCAGCTCCTGCTGACCCCGATGCCGCTCGCTCATGATCCGGAAGACTTCTTGTCGCCATAGCCACAACAACTCTTCCGGATCACGAGAACCCGCCCACCCCCCGCACTCGGCAAGTTGGCTCTCCCATGATCCCGTGCGGTTCTGGTAGCCAGGACCGCACGAAACCATTCAGATCATGGGAGACGGGCCTGGTGCCGCCCGGTTGAGCGGTCGACGGGTTGTGGCATGGGGCGGTTTGGCGTGGTGGGAGCACCGAGGCGCGCCCTCGAAGGTGCTTGATCGTGTGAGGGCGGTGCCGCGGCCGGGCGACCACGGAAGTGCTCACCGGAGTGCCGGCGCACTGGTCGACCGGCCGCCGCTCTCATGATCCTGTGCGGTTCTGGTGGCCAGGGCTACCGGAATCATTCGGGATCAGGGGAGATGGGCCTGGTGGCAACCGGTTGAGCGGTCGACGGGTTGTGTTCTGTGATCCCGTGCGGGTTACCGGAATCACTCGGGATCAGGGGAGCAAAGGGCAGGAGCGCGCGGGGTCAGCGGTGGGGGGCGTAGCCGCGCTCGTAGCCGTCGTGGTCGCCTGGGTGGCCGGAGCCGTAGGCGCCGCGCTGGTCGTAGCCGGGCTGGGGGGCGCCGTACATGCCGCCGCCCTGCGGGGCCGGAGGCGGGAAGCCGCGGGGCTGGTCGTAGGACGGCGGGGCGAAGCCGGGCTGGTGGTTGAAGTCGCGCGGGTCGGACGGGTGCGAGCCGCCACCGAAGCCGCCGTTGCCCGCGTTGCCGCCGCCACCGAAGCCGCCGTCGTTGCCGCCGAAGGGGCCGGGGTCGTTGGAGAAGGCGCCGGCGGGGCCGGACGCGCCGTAGACCGTGCCGCCGGGGGCGGAGGCGCCGCGGGCGGCGGAGGCGCCGGGGCGGGCGCCGTAGACGGTGCCGGTGGTGTTGTCGTCGGACGGCGGGGCGTCGTCGTCGCCGGGGCGGGGAGCGGAGCCGCGGATCGGGCCGGAGGTCGCGGCCGCGAGGCGGCGGGCGGCGCGGGAGCGGCGGATGCCGATGATGCCGGCGACCACGAGGATCAGGCCGAGGATGCCGATCGCGGCCACCATGTACGTGATGTCCTGCAGCGTCAGGTCTTCCAGGAACGACCGGTCGTCGGGCTTCGGGGTCGGCAGGACCGCGCCGCCGGCCTTGCCGGGCGTGACGTTCTGCGGGGTGTACCGGAGGATCGGCGCCCTGACGTCGGCGGGGACGTCGGAGGCGGTGATGTACTGCTTGCCGTCGGTCGAGTAGGTGATCGCCTCACCGCGGGCCTCGTTGGGCAGCGGGGTGATGCGGGGCTTGCCGCTGGTGATCGCCTTGACGACGTCGCCGTCCTTGACGTCGAACTCGTAGGCGTCGGAGTAGGTGCGGATGACGACGCGGGTGCCGTCGGGGGAGGAGGCGGCGCCGGTGATCGCCTTATAGCCGAGGAAGGAGAGCGGGTTGGGCGTCTTCGTCTCCTGGGGCGTGAACGTGCCCACCTGCTTGAGCTTGACGCCCTTGGTGGTGTTGGGCTGCAGGGGGCCCTCGGGCACCCAGACCTCGCCGACGGGCTCCTTGGTGATGATGATCGGCGTGCCGTCGCCGTTGAGCAGCAGGGCTTCGGCGTCGCGCTTCTTGCCGTCGGGGTACGCGAGGCGGTTGATGACCGGGGCCTTCGCGCCCTTCGCCAAGGTCCAGACCGCGACCGTGGGGCGCGGCGCGGCGCTGCCGCCGGACGCTTCCGTGTTGTCACCGATGTCGGCGATCCACAGCGTCTCGTTCTTGTCGATCGCGAGGTCCTCGGGGTCGCGGGCGACCGGGTCGTAGTTGATCGGGGTGCCGACGACCTTGCAGCTCGCGTCGAGGGTGAAGATCCTGGCCTTGCCGCCGGCGGGGGCACTGTCGTTGATCGCGTAGTAGCCGGTGGCGGTCGCGACGAGACCGGAGATCTCGTTGATCTTCGAGGAGTCTGGGGTGCAGATGGGCTGGCCCGCGCCCGCGGCCGCGGACTGGCCGGTGGTGGCGGACGGGCTCGGAGCGGCCGCGGCGGGGGCTCCGAGCCCCAGGAGCTGACTCGTCACCACGCCACAAGCCGCACTCAAAGCCAGGCCCACCCGCTGTCGCATCGCACAAGTTTGGCAGAGCCGGACCAGATGTGGGTGCGCCCGGTCCGGCTCTCACTCGCAGTGATCGGATAAACCTATTACTTCACGGCAAATGGGGCCAACTCCGCTGCAAGGGCGTCATTGATCCGCGCCCGGATCCGCGTGCCCTCCGCCAGGTGGGCGGTCTCCAGCACCTCACCGATGGTGTGGACCCTGGCGACCAGGTCGCCCCGCTCGTACGGCACGACGGCGGTCAGCTCGATCGCCGGCCACGGCAGCCGCTGCTCGAGCGCGGCCTTGACCGCGTCGATGCCCGAGCCGGTGCGCGCGGAGGCGAACACGGCGTCCGGCCAGAGTGACTTCAGCCGCAGCTGGGTCTCCTCGTCGGCGGCGTCGATCTTGTTGACGACGAGCAGCTCCGGCACGGCGTCGGCGCCCACCTCGGCGAGCACCTCGCGGACCGCGCGGACCTGCTCCTCGGGGTCGGCGTGCGAGCCGTCCACGACGTGCAGGACCAGGTCGGCCTCGGCGACCTCCTCGAGCGTGGAGCGGAACGCCTCGATCAGCTGGTGCGGCAGGTGCCGGACGAACCCGACCGTGTCCGACAGGGTGTAGAGCCTGCCGTCGTCGGTGCGGGACCGCCTGGTCGTCGTGTCCAGGGTGGCGAACAGCGCGTCCTCCACCAGCACGCCGGCGCCGGTGAGCCGGTTGAGCAGGCTCGACTTTCCGGCGTTGGTGTACCCGGCGATCGCGACGCTGGGCACCCGGTTGCGGCGCCGGGTGGCGCGCTTGGTGTCGCGGATCGTCGCCATCGCGGCGATCTCGCGCTTGAGCCGGCTGATCTTCGTGCGGATCCGGCGCCGGTCGGTCTCGATCTTGGTCTCACCGGGGCCGCGGAGGCCCACGCCGCCGTTGCCGCTGGCGGAGCCACCGGCCTGCCGGCTCAGCGCCTCACCCCAGCCTCGCAGCCGCGGCAGGAAGTACTGCAGCTGCGCGAGCTCGACCTGGGCCTTGCCCTCCTTGCTCTTCGCGTGCTGGGCGAAGATGTCCAGGATCAGCGCGGTCCGGTCGATGACCTTGACGTTGACCTTCGCCTCCAGGGTCCGCAGCTGCGAGGGGGACAGCTCCCCGTCGCAGATGACGGTGTCGGCGCCGCTGCTCTGCACCACGGCCCGCAGCTCGTCGACCTTGCCGGAGCCGATGTAGGTGCTGGAGTCAGGCCGGCTGCGGCGCTGGATCAGCCCGTCGAGGACCTGCGACCCGGCGGTCTCGGCGAGCGCGGCGAGCTCCGCGAGGGAGTTCTCGGCGTCGGTGGCGGTGCCTTCGGTCCACACCCCGACGAGCACGACCCGCTCGAGGCGCAGTTGGCGGTATTCGACCTCGGTGACGTCGGCGAGCTCGGTCGACAGACCTGCGACACGGCGAAGCGCATGCCGCTCCTCGAGCTCCAGGCCGTCGCCGTCCTCGGCGAGATCCCAGGATTCTGCGGCAGTCACTCGCAACATGTTCTCCTAAAGTCGATCAGTACAACCCTCCAATCGTGACACTTCATCGGCCATACGGCACTTGATATGTCCCGGTGCGCCGCCGGGTGAACGTGCGAGTGAGAATGGGGTACGTGACGACTGCCACGCACCGATTGCCCAGCGCCGGGTTCTCAATCACGATCCGTGTCTCCGTCCGTGCCGACGCCTCGGCGATCGGGCGCCTCACCACCGCGGTCGGCGAGGCAGGGGGTGTCGTCACCGCGGTCGACGTAGTCGACTCCGACAGCACCGCCGTCGTGGTCGACCTGACCTGCGACACCGCCGACTCCGCGCACGCCGAGCAGGTCGTCTCCTGCCTCGAGAAGCTCGACGGCGTCGACGTGCGGAAGGTGTCCGACCGCACGTTCCTGCTGCACCTCGGCGGTAAGATCGAGGTCACCCCGAAGGTCGCCCTGCGCAACCGTGACGAGCTGTCACGGGCGTACACGCCCGGGGTGGCCAGGGTCTGCCTCGCGATCGCGGAGAACCCGGACGACGCCCGCCGCCTCACCATCAAGCGCAACACGGTGGCGGTCGTCACCGACGGCTCCGCCGTGCTCGGCCTCGGCAACATCGGCCCGGCCGCCGCCATGCCCGTCATGGAGGGCAAGGCGGCGCTGTTCAAGCGGTTCGGCGGCGTCGACGCGTGGCCGGTCGCCCTCGACACCCAGGACACCGAGGAGATCATCGCGATCGTGCGGGCGATCGCCCCCGCGTACGGCGGCATCAACCTCGAGGACATCGCCGCGCCCCGCTGCTTCGAGATCGAGGAGCGGCTGCGGGCGATGCTGGACATCCCCGTGTTCCACGACGACCAGCACGGCACCGCGATCTGCGTCCTCGCCGCGCTCACCAACGCGCTGCGGGTGGTCGGCAAGTCCATCGGTGACATCAGGGTCGTCGTGAGCGGTGCCGGCGCGGCCGGCACGGCCATCATCAAGCTGCTCCTGCACCAGGGCGTCGGCGACGTGATCGCCACCGACCGGCCGGGCGCCCTGCACCGCGGCATGTCCGGCCTGTCGGGCGCGTGGCAGTGGCTCGTCGACAACACCAACAAGTCCGGCTACTCGGGCGACCTCAAGGGCGCGCTCCGGGGCGCCGACGTGTTCATCGGGGTCAGCGCCCCGAACCTGCTCACCGGCGACGACATCGCGACCATGGCGCCCGGCTCGATCGTGTTCGCCCTGGCCAACCCCGACCCGGAGGTCGACCCGCGGGAGGCCCGCGAGCACGCGGCGATCGTCGCGACCGGCCGCTCCGACCAGCCGAACCAGATCAACAACGTGCTCGCCTTCCCGGGCGTCTTCCGCGGGATGCTCGACGCGCAGGCGCGCGAGTTCACCGAGGCGATGGCGATCGCGGCGGCGCAGGCGATCGCGGACACCGTCGGCGAGGACAAGCTCAACCCGAGCGTCATCGTGCCCAGCGTCTTCGACGCGAGGGTCGCCCCGGCCGTCGCCGCCGCCGTCAGGGCCGCCGCCAAGGGCGTCCACCTGGACAGCACCGTCGACGGTGCGGCGGAGGCGGAGCCGACGCCCGTCGAGCAGCCGTAAGGCCGCCAGGGCCGGCCCGGGGCGAACCGCCCCTGGGCCGGCTCAACGGCCGCGGAGCCGGCGGAGCGGGGTCAGAAGGTCGGGGCCAGCTGCCGGATCGCCTGGGCGTCGACGTCACCGTGCGCGACGATCACGGCCGGCCCGGCGAGCAGGAACTCCGAGCCGGTCTGCGTGATCGTCAGCCGGCCGCCCGCCACGTCCACGACGACCACGCCGGTCTCCAGGCCGGCGTGCTCGAGGGCGACCGCCGCCACCGCGCACGCGCCGGAGCCGCACGACTGGGTCTCGCCGGAGCCGCGCTCGTAGACGCGCATCCGCCGGTACAGGTCGGCGCCGGCCGGAGGCGACCCGGCCGCGGCGAACTCGACGTTGACGCCGGCGGGGAAGATCAGCGGATCGATCCCGGGGGCGTGGCTCAGGTCGAGCCGCTCCAGGGTCGGCTCGTCGACCGGGCACACCAGGTGCGGGTTGCCGACGTCCACGGCCGTGCCCTCGAACACGCGTCCCTCGCTGGTGGCCTCGCTCTGCACGTACACCCGCGGCATCGGCATCCCGGCGGCGATCTCCTCACCGATGGTGACCGGCACCACCCCCGCGCGGGTGACCAGGTTGAACGACCCCTCCGGCGCGACCAGGCCGGCCTCGGCGAGGTAGCGGGCGTAGACGCGCACACCGTTGCCGCACATCTCGGACTGGGAGCCGTCCGCGTTCCAGTAGTCCATGAACCACTCGGCCGTCCCCGCGGACGCCTCGGCGTCGGGGTGGGCGGCGCTGCGGACCACGCGCAGGACGCCGTCGGCGCCGATGCCCCGCCGGCGGTCGCAGAGCGCGGCGACGAACGTGGGCGTCAACGGCAGCACGCCGTCGGGGTCGGGCAGGATGACGAAGTCGTTGCCCGTTCCATGTCCCTTGGCGAAGCGCATGGCGTCAATCTTGCCGCACGAGCTCCAGCGCCGTCGCAGTGATGTCACCAGCACCACCATCGAGCCACACGATCCGGTCATCCCGGCGGAACCATGACCGCTGCCGCCGGACGAACCGCCTGGTGGCCCGGACCGTCTCGGCCTTGGCCTCCGGCTCATCCGACAAACCGGAAAAGTGGTCCAATACCTGTTTGTAGCCCAGCGCGGCGCCGGCGGTCCGGCCGTCGCGCAGGCCGACCTTCTCCAGGGCGCGCACCTCGTCGACCAGCCCCGCCGCCCACATCGTGTCCACCCGCGCCTCGATGCGCTCGTCGAGCACCGCCGTGTCGACGTCCACGCCGAGCTGCAGCGACTCGTACACGGGACGCGGTTGTGACGGCAGGCGTGCGGTGAACGTGGTGCCGGTCAGCGCGTTGACCTCCAGCGCGCGGACGATCCGGCGGCCGTTGCCGGGCAGGATGCGCTCCGCGGCCTCCGGGTCGGTGCTCCTGAGCCGGGCGTGCAGCGCCTCCGGGCCCACCTCGGCGAGCTCCTGCTCGAGCGCCGCCCGCAGCGCCGCGTCCGTGCCCGGGAAGTCGAAGTCCTCCAGCACGGCCCGCACGTAGAGGCCCGAGCCGCCGACCAGCAGCGGAACCCGTCCGCGGGCGGCGATGTCGTCGATCGCGGCGCGGGCGAGCCGCTGGTACACCGCGACGCTCGCCGGCTCCGTCACGTCCCAGATGTCCAGCACGTGGTGCGGCACCCCGTCACGCTCGGTGACGGAAAGTTTCGCGGTGCCGATGTCCATGCCGCGGTACAGCTGCATCGAGTCCGCGTTGACCACCTCGCCGCCGAGCTCGTGGGCGAGCCGGAGGCTGAGCGCCGACTTGCCGGCTGCGGTCGGGCCGACGACCGCGACGACCCGGGTCACCGCCAGCTCGCGACGAGGTAGCCGACGCCGTACGGGGCGGAGCGGTGCAGCAGCTCGGTCGTCTCAGGCCTGCCGGCCGCGCCCGCGAGGACCTGCCACGGCGCCCGGCCGACCGCGAGCAGCTCGATGGCGAGGGCGGCGTCCAGGTCGAGCAGGGCCGCGGTGTCACCCTTGGCGAGGGCGTCGGCGACGGCCGCGTCGAAGCCCTCGGCCCGCGGGTCGTCGTAGCCGGGCGACTTCTCGCCGTGGCACGCGGATCCGTCTCCGAGGATCAAGAGCGCGGCGTCGGTACTGGTCAGCTGCTGCCCCAGTGCTGCGCACTCGCCGGGGGTCGCGTCGGCGGCGACGCTGTAGAACTGGATATTTCCGAAATGTACGTCCTGGAGCAGCCAGGCGCCGATGAGCAGGCTGAGCGGCAGGGGGCTACTGGTCTCCTCGCCGATCCGTTTGTCGATGCCCCACGGGGCCAGGGTCCCCCCGAACGGTGGCTCACGGCGTACCGTCGACGTGTCGGCACCGACCACGACCAGGGACTCGGCGCCGGACAGGTGCGCCACCGCCACGCGGCAGGCGGCCCGCAGCTCGTCGAGCTCCCCGGCGGCCCCCGCGGCCACCTCCGGCACGAGCATCGGCGGATGTGGGCAGACGGCGGCGGCGACGAGTGGCACGGTCTTAACGTTATCGGGGACGGTCTTTGTGGCATCCTGCGGCCCGTTCGGCACCGGAATGGTCACGGTTCGGCCGCAGGCCCTCGACCGCCCCCGGGGCGCACCTGTGAGAATGCCCTGGGGAACTTTGCTGTGCGATGGCGGCGTGACAGTGGGATACCCGATCCCACGGACGCCGGGAGCGAGGATGGCAGATGAGCGAGCCTACGACGTTTGGACGGATCGACGCTGACGGCAACGTCTTCGTGAAGACGGCAGCCGGAGAGCGGGCCATCGGATCGTGGCAGGCCGGCACACCGGAGGAGGGCCTTGCCCACTTCGCCCGCCGGTTCGCCGACCTGATGACCGAGGTCGACCTGATCGAGGCCCGCCTCGGCAGCGGCGCCGCCGACGCCGGCCAGTCGCTGTCCACCATCAAGCGGCTGCGCAGCGGCCTCGACGAGGCCCACGTGGTCGGCGACATCGACGGGCTCGCCGCCCGCCTCGACAAGCTGACCTCGATCGCCGAGGAGAAGGCAGGCGCTGCCCGCGCGGCCCGCGACGCCGCTCGCGCCGAGGCGCTCACCCGCAAGACCACCCTGGTCGAGGAGGCCGAGCAGATCGCGGCCGACGCGACCGGCTGGAAGACCGCGGGCGACCGCCTCAAGGAGATCCTCGACGAGTGGAAGTCCATCCACGGCGTCGAGAAGAAGGCCGAGAGCGAGCTGTGGAAGCGGTACGCGGCAGCCCGCGACGCCTTCACCCGCCGCCGCGGCGCCCACTTCGCGACCCTCGACGCCAGCCGCAAGCAGGCCCAGGGTCGCAAGGAGGAGCTCGTCGTCGAGGCCGAGCAGATCGCCGAGTCCACTGAGTGGAACGCGACGGCCGCCCGCCTCAAGGAGCTCATGACCGAGTGGAAGACCGCGCCCCGCGCCGCGAAGGAGACCGAGCAGAAGCTCTGGGAGCGGTTCCGCGCCGCCCAGGACTCGTTCTTCAAGCGCCGCAGCGAGGTCTTCAGCGCCCGCGACGCCGAGTTCAAGGGCAACCTGGACGCCAAGCAGGCCCTCCTGGTCCAGGCGGAGGCGCTCGACGTCGACGCCGACCCGAAGGGTGCCCAGGCGAAGCTCCGCGACATCCAGGCGGCCTGGCACGAGGTCGGCCGCGTGCCCCGCGAGGCGCAGACCGGTCTGGACCGGCGCCTCCGGGTGGTCGAGGACAAGGTGAAGACCGCGATGGACGCCGCCTGGCGCCGCACCCCGCCGGAGGCGAGCCCCCTGCTCGCCCAGATGCGGGAGCAGGTGGCCCGCGCCGAGCAGCAGCTGGCCTCGGCCCAGGCCGCCGGCGACCAGCGCCGCATCAAGGAGGCCGAGAAGGCTCTGGAGAGCAAGCGCAAGTTCCTGGCGATGGCCGAGCACACCGGCTGACCCTCGAGACTTCTCCAGTGACGGGCCCCCGAGCCCGTCCGACATAGAAAGTTGACCACTACACGCCGCGGCGTGTAGTGGTCAACGTCGTTTATGCCCCCGCGATGATCCGGAAAACTTCTGGTCGCCGGAGCAGCAATAAGTCTTCCGGATCACGAGAAATGGCTCCGCGGGCCGCTTGCCTGCCGAGGTGCCGCTGGCGGCGGGGTGTCGGTGGATGCTGACCGGCAGGCGCTCTTTCCGTGATCCGGAAGAGTTGTGCTCGCTCAGGCAACAACAAGTCTTCGGGATCATGAGGGGTGGGCTGCTCGCATGTGGGGGTGGTGATGTCCCCCGGCAGTCGGCGGGGTGTGGTGGGTGCTGGCCGGCCCGGACGGGGTTTTCCGTGATCCGGAAGGGTTTTGGTTGCTTGGGCGGCAATAAGTCTTCGGGATCATGAGGGTGGGCTGCTCGTGTGCCGGGGTGGTGATGTCCCGCGGTGGTCGGCGGGGTGTGGTGGGTGCTGGCCGGCCCGGGCGGGGTTTTTCCGTGATCCGGAAGGGTTTTGGTCGCTCAGGCAACAACAAGTCTTCGGGATCATGAGAGAGGGCGGCTGTAGGTGGGGGAGCGGAGACGAAGGGGAGCAAGGCGAAGGCCCGCTCAGCCGGGTGGCTGGGCGGGCCCTGAGGCGGGGTGGTGCGGGAAGGGGGAGGGAGGTCAGATGCGGCGGACGACGGTGACGACGCGGCCGAGGATGGTGGCGTGGTCGCCCTCGATCGGGTCGAAGGCGGGGTTCTGCGGCATGAGCCAGACGTGGCCGTCGCGGTTGCGGTAGGTCTTCACGGTGGCTTCGCCGTCGATCATGGCGGCGACGATGTCGCCGTTGTTGGCCGTCGGCTGCTGGCGGACGACGACCCAGTCGCCGTCGCAGATGGCGGCCTCGATCATCGAGGAGCCCTTGACCTGGAGCATGAAGAGGGTGCCCTCGCCGACGAGCTCGCGGGGGAGAGGGAAGACGTCCTCGACGGCCTGCTCGGCCAGGATGGGGCCACCGGCGGCGATGCGGCCCAGGACCGGCACGTAGGCGGGGGCGGGGCGGGCGGCGCGCTCGGCCTCCTCGTCGACGGCGACGAGCTCGCTCGGGGGGCGGACGTCGACGGCGCGGGGACGGTTGGGGTCGCGGCGCAGATAGCCCTTCCGCTCCAGCTCCTTCAGCTGGTAGGCGACGCTGGAGGGGGAGACCAGGCCGACGGCCTCGCCGATCTCGCGGACGCTCGGGGGATAGCCGTTGCGGTCGACGGCGCTGCGGATGAACTCCAGGATGCGCCGCTGGCGGACGGTCAGGTCGGCGGCGAACAGGTCGGGGAAGGCGCTGACCACCGCGGTGACCGCGCGCATCTCCGGCTCGCCTCCGCGGCGGCGGGTGCCGGCCCGGCGGCTGCTGCCGCTGCCGATCGCGGTGACCTCGGCGGATTCGGCGGATTCGTCGGTGCGGTCGTCGGCTGACACGTCGTCCTCCCTCTTGTTGGCACCCGCGGTGGGAAGGCCGCGGGTGCGGACGGGCCTTGAGGGGCCCGCCACCTGACCGCCACCGGGTGTGACGGCGCCGGCTGTCGCAAATTTCGGGTATCCCGATCAATCGTCTCGATCGTGTGTGGATCACCGTATCGCCGAGGTGTGACAGTTTCAAACATCTGTACTACGTGGCGCGCCGATTTTTCGGCGTGTTGCTGGACTCGGGTCTTCCCGCTCTGGTAGACCATCGTACGTCCGTTCGATCGAACGGCTGTACGGAATCGAGGGCTGAGATGCGACAGCACCCGCGAAACCCACCCATCCGGCTCACCCGGCGCGGCCGTGTCGTGCTCTTCTGTCTGCTGCTGGTGGTCGCCGGCGGGCTGTTCACGCTCGTCGCGGTGCCCGGGCAGGCGGCCGACCAGCCGGGACCGGCGCCCGTGGTGATCGTGCAGCCGGGCGACACGCTGTGGGACATCGCGACCCGTCACGCGGGGGGCCGTGGGCGCGACGCGACCATGGAGGAGATCCGCCGTCTCAACAACTTGGACGGCTACAGTGTCGACGCCGGACAGCGGCTTACCCTGCCCCGGCAGCGCTGATCAGGACAAATGTGCTGCGGCCACTGAGAGCCGCGACACGCAGGGGGCGGAAATCTCCGTTCAACTTGCGTCCACGTAGCGGTCAGGCATAGCGTCTACCCCTAGATGTAGTAGTTACAGGGCTGTAAGTCGTCCACAGGTTGTGGATTCGGCAATCACCCTTACTTACGGTGAAGAACCAGCGGAGGCCAGCATCCAAGGCCGACCGTTGGGCATTCGCGTGCGTTTTGTCAGGACATATCCGACGTAGACTGGAAGGCCATCGCATGCGCTGCCCGTACTGCCGCCACGCCGACTCCCGGGTGGTCGACTCCCGGGAGGCCGAGGACGGCCAGATCATCCGCCGGCGGAGGTCCTGTCCCGAGTGCAGTCGGCGGTTCACCACCGTCGAGGAGGCCGTCCTCGCGGTCGTCAAGCGCAGCGGAGTGACCGAGCCGTTCAGCCGAAGCAAGATCGTCGCCGGGGTCCGGAAGGCCTGCCAGGGCCGGCCGGTCGACGAGGACGCGATCGCCGTCCTCGCGCAGAAGGTCGAGGAGACCGTGCGCGCCAGGGGTGCCGCCGAGCTGCCGAGCCACGAGGTCGGCCTCGCCATCCTGGCGCCGCTGCGGGAGCTCGACGAGGTGGCGTATCTCCGCTTCGCGAGCGTCTACCGATCGTTCGACTCGCTGCAGGACTTCGAGCGTGAGATCGCGTCGCTGCGCGCGGCCTCGAACCGCCCGGCCAGCGCGACACAGCACCAGAGCACCGCACAGGGCGCCCCGCAGCACCAGGCGGCGCCGCCACAGGGGGAGCGCGCCGCCGAACCGGTCGGCTGAGCGGCGCCAGTACAAGCGACGAGACACGAACCAGAACACCACCGAAGACAATGAGGGGGCCGCGGATGGCGGGGGAGACGAAGACCAAGGCAGCGTCGCGCAAAGAGGCACAGGGCCTGCGCGTCGAGCGGGTGTGGACGACCGAGGGGGTCCACCCTTACGACGAGGTGACGTGGGAGCGTCGCGACATCGTCATGACCAACTGGCGCGACGGCTCGATCAACTTCGAGCAGCGCGGCGTCGAGTTCCCCGACTTCTGGTCCGTGAACGCGGCGAACATCGTCACCACCAAGTACTTCCGCGGCGCCGTCGGCACCGACGCCCGCGAGCGGTCGCTGAAGGAGCTGATCGACCGCGTCGTGACGGTGTACCGCAAGGCCGGCGAGGACCACGGGTACTTCGCGACGTCCGCCGACGCCGAGGTGTTCGCCCACGAGCTGACCTGGATGCTGCTGCACCAGGTGTTCAGCTTCAACTCGCCGGTGTGGTTCAACGTCGGCACCCAGTCGCCGCAGCAGGTGAGCGCCTGCTTCATCCTCGCCGTCGACGACTCGATGGACAGCATCCTCGACTGGTACAAGGAAGAGGGGCTGATCTTCAAGGGCGGGTCGGGCTCGGGCGTGAACCTGTCCCGGATCCGCTCCTCGAAGGAGCTGCTCAGCAGCGGCGGCACCGCCAGCGGCCCGGTCAGCTTCATGCGCGGCGCCGACGCGTCCGCCGGGACGATCAAGAGCGGCGGCGCGACCCGCCGCGCCGCGAAGATGGTCATCCTGGACGTCGACCACCCGGACGTCGAGGAGTTCATCGAGACCAAGGCGCGCGAAGAGGACAAGATCCGCGCCCTGCGCGACGCCGGCTTCGACATGGACCTCGGCGGCAAGGACATCGTCAGCGTCCAGTACCAGAACGCCAACAACTCCATCCGGGTCTCCGCGGAGTTCATGCAGTCGATCGAGGAAGACGCGGAGTTCGCGCTCCGCTCCCGCCTCGACGGCAGCGTCGTGTCGACGGTCAAGGGCCGTGAGCTCTTCCGCAAGCTCGCCCAGGCCGCGTGGGAGTGCGCCGACCCCGGCATCCAGTACGACGACACGATCAACGAGTGGCACACCTGCCCGGAGACCGGGCGGATCACCGCGTCCAACCCGTGCAGCGAGTACATGCACCTGGACAACTCCAGCTGCAACCTCGCCTCGCTCAACCTGATGAAGTACCTCAACGCCGACGGCTCGTTCGCGGTGGAGAAGTTCGTCAAGTCGGTCGAGTTCGTCATCACCGCGATGGACATCTCGATCTGCTTCGCCGACTTCCCGACCGAGAAGATCGGCGCGACCACCCGTGCGTACCGGCAGCTCGGCATCGGCTACGCCAACCTCGGCGCGCTGCTCATGGCCAGCGGCCTCGCGTACGACTCCGACGGTGGCCGCGCGGTCGCCGCGACGATCAGCAGCCTCATGTCGGGCACCGCGTACCGGCGCTCGGCCGAGCTGGCCGGGATCGTCGGCGCCTACGACGGCTACGCCCGCAACGCCCTGCCGCACCAGCGGGTCATGCAGCAGCACGCCACGGCCAACGACGCCATCACCACCGTCGGCGGGGTCGACGTGGCCATCAAGGTCGCCGCGACGGCGGAGTGGGCCCGGGGCAACGAGATCGGCGCCCGGCACGGCTGGCGCAACTCGCAGGCCAGCGTCCTCGCCCCGACCGGCACCATCGGCCTGATGATGGACTGCGACACCACGGGCGTCGAGCCGGACCTGGCGCTGGTCAAGTTCAAGAAGCTCGTCGGCGGCGGCTCGATGCAGATCGTCAACCAGACCGTCCCGCGCGCCCTGCGCAACCTGGGCTACCAGGAGGAGCAGGTCGAGGCGATCGTCGAGCACATCTCCGAGCACGGCCACGTCGTCGACGCCCCCGGCCTCCGCGCCGAGCACTACAGCGTCTTCGACTGCGCCATGGGTGAGCGGACCATCGCCCCCATGGGTCACGTACGGATGATGTCGGCGATCCAGCCGTTCATCTCCGGCGCCATCTCCAAGACGGTCAACATGCCGGAGGCGGCCACCGTCGAGGACGTCGAGGAGATCTACTTCCAGGGCTGGAAGCTCGGCCTCAAGGCCCTCGCGATCTACCGCGACAACTGCAAGGTCGGCCAGCCCCTGTCGGCTGTCAGCAAGTCGAAGAAGGAAGAGCCGGTCGCGGAAGCGCCCGTCGTGCAGGAGGTCGTCAAGACCGAGAAGGTCATCGAGTACCGCCCGGTCCGCAAGCGGCTGCCGAAGAAGCGCCCCAGCTCGACCGTGTCGTTCTCCGTCGCCGGCGCCGAGGGGTACCTGACCGCGTCGTCGTACCCGGACGACGGCCTCGGCGAGGTCTTCCTGAAGATGTCGAAGCAGGGCTCGACCCTGGCCGGCGTCATGGACGCCTTCTCCGTGGCGATCTCCATCGGCCTGCAGTACGGCGTCCCGCTGGAGACCTACGTCAGCAAGTTCGTCAACATGCGGTTCGAGCCGGCGGGCATGACCGACGACCCGGACATCCGCCTGGCCTCGTCGGTGATGGACTACATCTTCCGGCGGCTGGCGCTGGACTTCCTGGACTTCGACACCCGCTCGGAGCTGGGCATCCTCACGAGCGCCGAGCGGGCCGCACAGCTGCGGGCCGAGGCGGGCGAGCCGGACGTCGACCTCACCGAGATGCGCAACTCCGCCCCGGTCGCGGCCACCACGAAGCCGGTGGCGAAGCCGGTCGAGGTCGAGACGCCGGCGCCGCGCAAGGTGGGCTCGTCGACCGAGCTGCTCGAACTGGTCCAGGGCAAGGCCGCCGACGCGCCGCTGTGCTTCACCTGCGGCACGAAGATGCGCCCCGCCGGCAGCTGCTACGTGTGCGAGGGCTGCGGCTCCACCAGCGGCTGCAGCTGAGTGTGACCATTCTCAGTGTGTCCCCTCCAGGGGCACGTTGAGATCAACGAGGCATCGGCGAGTCTGACCAAGGGATGTCCCCCGGGCGCTACCGTCCGGGGGACTTTCCGTTGCTCAGGACGCGGACACGACCTGGGTTCGGCAGGCAACGACACCTGACCGAAGGAGGACCCGAGCCCGTGCCGCACACCATCAAGGTCAACGAACCCATCGAGCACGACTCAGCCGTCAGGTCAGGTGATCCGCCAGGCGTAGGCGTAAGGCTGCGGAACCTGGGTGATCCGGAACGCGCGGAACGTGATCGTCGCCTGCCCAGGAGGCATATTCGTCCAGAGCACCTGCTCGACATTGTTCGTTCGGTCGAACTTGGCTGACGTTCCCATGTTGCCGTGCCGCTCGCTGCCGTCCGCCGCAACCACGATGAGGTCCAAGTCGTTCTGCAGGGCGGGTCCGGGTGGATCCGTCCACGTGAGCGTCATCTTGAAGTTCACGCCGGGAGCGGTGGGCACGTGCGTCCCGGGTCGGTGCGGCGGCTCCCTTGGGATATCGATCGTGATGCCGTCTTCATCGCCCTGCTCCAGTGGGCCACCCTCTCCGAAACCACCATCCGGGTTCGGACCTGGAATGATCAACGAGTTGGCCAGGTTTACGCGACCGAAGCCGGAGTTGTTATTGGGCGACGGTCCGGCCTCGGTCGGTGAGTACTGGCCTGACAGTTCGACCGCACCATTGATCAGTAGCGCCTTGACCAGAGCGGCTGATGGCTTGGGCGTACCGTTCTTGATGAGTGTCTCGCGCAGCACGGCCGCGCACCCGGCAACGAGCGGGGTGGCCATACTCGTGCCGCTGTCGAAGAAGTACAGCGGGTCTGACGATGGCCCGAATGTCGTCGGAGGCGACGTCACTTTGCGGGACAAGGCCGACAGGATGCAGGTGCCCGGAGCCACCACGTCCGGCTTGGATCGCAGCTCCTTGGTCGGGCCACGACTGCTGAACGCGACCATGCCATCCGGATCGTCAGCCTGTTGATCCGAGTTGAGCGGGTCGGCCGGAAAGTCGCCGGGCCAGAACTCGCCGTACGTCGGCGCGAATGGCCGTTGGCTTTCGCTCGCCCCGACCGTGATGCAGTTCTTGGCGGCTGACTGCGAGCCGATCGAGCCCGCATCGACCACCCCGTTGCTATTGCCGTCCCGGCCGTCGTTGCCGGCTGCGAAGCAGATCACCATATCCTGGTTGTTCCATACGAAGTCGTCGATCTCAAAGGCTGACGCATCGTACGGCAACCCGGGTTCCACGGCGCCCCAGGAGTTGGTGTGCACCCGGGCACCGTCGTTGTCATACGGTGGCCGGAACAAGTCGTGCAGATCAACCGGCAGCCCGCCCAGTCTTCCAGCGGAGTCGAGTGTGGACTGGAGTACCAACTCCGCCATCGGCGCGGTGCCGAGGATCGCGCCACCCATGGTGGCCGAGTGGCCGTCGCCCAAGGCTGAGCCGGCCACATGCGTCCCATGCCCGTGCGGGTCGTCGGTCCTGGCCGGATTGGTCCGACCGAGGGCATAGAGTTTCTTCACTCGTCCGTTGAAGGCCGGATGCACGTTCGTTGTGGACCCGCGGTCGAATCCTGTGTCCGCGACCGCGATGATCTCCCCATCACCCTGGTACGCCGTACCATTGACAAGCACGTCAGCGTTGACGATCTGGCGAGCGATGTTGTTGAACAGCTGCCGCTCGGGCACGGGCTCGATCTGGCGTACCTCATCCAGTGAGGCCAGCTCGTCCAACTGTCCTTCTTCGATGGTCACCCGAACCTTGCGGTCGCCGGGCCGCAAACCGGCCGGGTCCACTCTTGCTGCCGCGGCGACGTCATTGCGCACCTGCTCGGACATCGCATCCACGCCCCGGTGCAGTACGACGTCGACGGTGTGCGGCTTGCGGGACGGCCCGTGCCCATTGGGCTCCGGCAGGATCGCACCGGCGGGAGCGGGCTGGGCACCACGTAACGCCGCCGGGATTTTGAAGCCCTTCATGTAGACACCGGCCCAGGTGACAAACGGGAGTGAGCGTACCGGTCCAAGGTCGGCTGGGCGGAAGCGACACAGGTACGTGTCCTCAGGCACGTACTCCTGGATCTCTACGCCGAGATCGGCAAGCTGGGCCTTCTCCGTTCCCGTCAGCGGCGCCGCGGTCTGCACGAGGACGTAGTCCGAGCGTGCGGCGTCCGGCGCGGCAAGGCCGGCGGCGGTGAGCAGGTGCGCCTGGGCGAGTGGGTCCAGCGAGATTCCGTTGATGGTGATGCGCGCCATTCGCAGTCCCTTCTGGGTACGGGCGAGGCCTTAAGGCGGACCGGCAGTCGTGCGAATAGTCGGATCGTCGCTGTCGGCGGCAAACGGACACCAAGGCCGCCATCTCATGATTGTGCGGTCGTAGCATGAGGACAGTCGGCGAGGTTGTGATTCCGTACGGCTGGTCAAGCCGAACGATCGCCGGGCTTCGTTCCGCTGTTAACTTTCGGCAACAAGGCGAGCTTGGTGGCGGAATATCGCTACCCTCGGATTCCCCAGTTCGCCGTACACGAAGCCCGGTCGTTCCATCCAAGCTCGGACAGGTGGTAGGTCGTTCGTCCGGCGCGGAGGTACAGCTCTGAATTGGGGAGGGCACCGCCGCGGAATCCGGGCCAATCGAATAGAGAGACGTCCCAGCGGCACCAGTCCACGGAGGAAATGATGTTGTCCCAGTCCCCCAGGTTCAGAAATCCGCGCCCTACCAGCTTCAGATTGCTCCAGCCGCGCCCGGGTCCATTCTGTAGCCAATCACCCTGCCTACTTTCGTGCTCGAAGTAGTATGAGATCTCTGGCAGCGAGTCCGGGTTGCTCGTTCCGATGTCATCTGCACCGGTAAGGACGGCCCCGTTGCGCCTCCGTGCGGTCTCGGGACGCGCATTGCGCAGGGTATCGTAGCGCGTATTCACCAGATGGTCATGGAGGGATGCTCGGGTCGTGAAACTGTAAAGGGTCGGCTCTCTCTTTGCGTCGAACCCTGGCGTTGAATACAATGCACGTCCATTGAATTCAGCGATTACGGCCGGGTCGTGATGTTCACCGTCGATGACGAGGTTCATCTCCGGAGGGCGGTGCGGCTTCGGCGGCCGCGGCTCCTCCGGAGATGAATTCCGGTCGGACTCTTCGGTCATGGGCAGGTAATCTTCGTGGGCGGGCTGAGCGGCGGGCGAACTCGCGAGCCGTCTCACCAGGGCGTCGAGTGAATCGATCCCCGATTCGGACAGAGAATTCCGAATTTCACTTTCGACACGGTTCTGCGCAGTTGTCGTCATCGGAGCGTCTCCTTGTCCTGTTCAGATGCGCTGTTACGTCGAGCCCTGGAACTCGTTCCGGGTGGAAAGCGTCACGAGTCGACGCCCTCTCGGCAGAGAGTGCCGGGTAACCGATACCCGGTTCCTGCTCGCATGAGCCGACCAGTCGTCTGAGCGTCGAACCGCGTTGGCCGTACCCGCCGTCGGTCCAGATCAACCCGAGGTTGGGGCACTACTCGTCGATGCCCTCCAGCACCAGTTTGCGCCGGAGCGGTCCTGGTGCCGTCGCCACCTGAGGAGGAGCGACACCGCCGTAACCCGAGCAGCGGCGCGGCGCCGGGCGGCCCGGAGCGCGGGCGATGGATTGGCCGAGCCCGACATCGAGAATCGCGACCGACCGCAGGAGGGACGCTCTCTTTCGTCGGGGGGACCCCGTAGGTGTGGGGGACACCCCAAGATCGGTCAGGTACAGCTGAGACCGACTGAAGGGATGTCTCCCGGACGCTACCGTCCGGGGGACATTCCGTTCCTCAGGACGCGTCCGAGGCAGGTTACGGGAACACCCGGTGCGCGTCGAATCGCTTAGGGTCACGCCTATGACCTTCGACAGCGCGGCGCGGGCGTTTCTGCGAGACCATGGCGCGGAATCGATCGAGCATCCCGGCGGCACGCTCTACTCCCACCTGTGCCGGGTGGAGCAGCGCCTCGCGGCGGTCGGTGCCGCCCCACACGTGCGACTGGCGGGTCTCACCCACGCTGCCTACAGCACTGACGGGTTCGACCTGGCGCTGATCGTTTGGACCGACCGGGACCTGCTCCGATCCGTGATCGGCCTGGAGGCCGAGGAACTGGTCTATCTGTACGGGGCTTGTGACCGTGACCGTACCTGGCCGGATCTGGTCACCAACTCCACCGTGCATGACCGCTTCATCGGGCAGGAACGCGTCCTCGAACCCCGTCACATCGGGCCGTTCGTGGATCTGAGCATCGTCAACGAACTCGACGTCATCGAGCAGAATCCGGCGCTGCTGGTCAAGCACGGCGACTACTTCCGCGACCTCTTCGCCCGCTGGGCGCCATCGACGTCGCCCGAGGTGGCGGACGAGATCCAGCGGTTGATGGGATCGCGTCAGTGAAGCCGATGTACTGATCGTCGAGCCTCGGCGTCGTATGGGGAGCGAGACCGCGCTCAGGTGGCGGCGAGGTCCCGGAGGACGGCCAGGAAACCGGTGACCGTCGCGGGCGTCGTCCGGCCGGCGAGGGTGGCGGCCAGGACGGTGCGGGGTGGGACCTCGGCGGGGTCGAGGGGGAGCAGGCGGACGTCGGCGGGGGCGGCGCGGGCGGCCAGGGCGGGCACGAGGGTCACGCCGAGGCCGGCGGCGACGAAGCCGAGCTTGGCGGTCCACTCGGCGGCGACGAAGTCGATCCTGGGGCGGAAACCGAGCCGCACGCTCGGGCCGAGCAGGGTCTCCTCCGGGGCGGCCGAGCCCGCGATCCACGCCTCGTCCGCCAGCGCGGCCAGCGGTACCGACGCCGCTGACGCCAACTCGTGGTGCTGGGGGACCGCGAGGAGGACGGGTTCATCCAGGATGTGGTGGGTGGTGAAGCGCGGGTCGTCGAACGGGCGGTCGGCGCTCGTCGTCACCAGGGGCCACGTCGGCGTCGCCGGCGAGGAGCGCGGCCAGGAGACGGCCGGTGACGCCCTCGATGAGTGACAGGCGGACATCCGGGTGGCCGGCGCGGAAGCGGGCCAGGGCGCGCGGGACCAGCGCCGCGTCGGCGGTCGCGAACGCGCCCACCCGCAGGCGGCCGGCGGTGCCCGCGTGCACGGCGGTGACCTCGCGCCGGGCCAGGGCGAGCCGGTCGAGGACGGCGGTCGCGTGCTCCAGCAGGCAGCGGCCCTCCTCGGTGAGCGCGACCCCGCGCGGCAGCCGGTCGAACAGGCGCGCCCCGACCTCCAGCTCCAGCGCCGCGACCTGCCGGGACACCGCCGACTGCGTGTAGCGCAGGGTCGCCGCGGCGGCGGTGATCGAGCGCTGCCGGGCGACCTCCCGGAACACCTCCAGCATCTCCGTCTGCACGCTCCAGACATTCCCACACCGCATGGCGGCGATGCCAGACATTCGTTGGTCGCATCGGTCGTGCGCCAATACGGTCGGACGCATGCAGAAGATCGCTGTGCTCGGGCTCGGCAGCATGGGGGCGCCGATCGCCCGCCGGCTGGCCGCGCACGGGTTCCCCGTCACGGGGTGGAGCCGCACGCCGCGCCCCGTCGAGGGCGTCGCCGTCGCCGCGTCCGCGCGGGAGGCCGTCCGGGACGCCGACGTCGTCATCACGATGCTCACCGACGGCCCCGTCGTCATGTCCGTCGTCGGTGCTGCGGAGCTGCCGCCCGGGGCGACGCTCGTCGAGATGTCCACGATCGGCCCGGACGCCGTCCGTGAGCTCGCCGCCGCCCTGCCCGCCGGCGTGGACCTGGTCGACGCCCCCGTGGCCGGAAGCACCGGCGCCGCCGAGGGCGGGACGTTGAGGATTTTCGCCGGCGGCACGGACGCCGCCGTCGACCGGGTCGCACCGGTGCTCGCCACGCTCGGGGACGTCCGCCGGTGCGGCCCGTCGGGCGGCGGCGCGGCGATGAAGGTGGTGCTCAACACCGCGCTCGTGACCGCGCTGGCCGCGCTGGCCGAGGCGCTGCAGGTCGCCGACGACCTGGGGGTGCCGCGCGCCGACGCCCTGGACGCGCTGGGGTCCGGCCCGCTGGGCAACGCCGTCCAGCGCCTGTCCGGCAAGGCTCGCTTCCCGGTCCGGCTGGCGGCCAAGGACCTCGCCCTGAGCGTCGCGGGCCGGGACCTGCCGGTCGCGCTCGCCGCCGGCCGGCACCTCGCGGCCGCCGACCCCTCGGCCGACCTGTCCACGATCGCCGTCTCATCCCCGAAAGGAACCTGATGCTCGTCCTTGACAACCCGTCCGGCGTGGCGGCACCTGTCGGTGCGTACTCGCACGTCGCCCGCATCGACGCCGGCACCGGCGCGCTGCTGTTCCTGTCCGGTCAGATCGCCCTCGACGACGACGGCGCGCTCGTCGGCCCGGGTGACATGGTCGCCCAGGCCACCCGCGTGTTCGAGCTGATCGGCGCGCTGCTGTCCGCGCACGGCGCCACCTTCGCGGACGTCGTCAACGTCCGGACGTACCTGACCGACATGGCGATGCTGCCCCTGTACGGCCAGGTCCGCCGCGCCGTCTTCACCGGCCCGCCGCCGACCAGCACCACGGTCGAGGTGTCCCGGCTCTTCCGCGACGGGGCGCTGCTGGAGGTGGAGGTGGTCGCGGCGCTCTGACCTGATCCTTACGTTGTCCCGCGGGGTGCGCTTACCCGCGGGACGCACCATGTCCCCCATGAGACGAACCATCGCCGTCGCGCTCGCGGTCGTGCTGCTGTTCGCCGGCGGGTGCGGGCGCCAGCAGCGGCGCGGCCATCAGCCAGCCGCGGTCTCGACCCAGACGCCGGCCGCGCCGGCCGCCGCCACCACCTCGACCGGCACCGCCGGCACCGCCGGTACCAGCGGCACCGCCGGGGATGTCGACCAGCTGCTCGACCAGGTGGAGCAGCAACTGTCCGGCGACGCCCAGCCCGCCGACGACGAAGACTGAGAGGGACCTTGATGAAGCGCACCCTGATCGCCCTGACCCTTGTGCTCGCCGCCGTCTTCGTCCCGGGCGCCGCCTGGGCCGAGCCGTCCGCGCGCGCCGCGACGCTGGAGGGGGCCAAGACCGCCGTCGCCGGCCGCATCGACAAGCGGCTCGACGCGCTGAAGAAGTTCGAGACCAACCTGGCCGGCGCGAAGCAGGTCCAGTCCGGCCACCGCGACACCCTCACGAAGCTCATCGCCGACCAGCGCACCGGCCTGACCGCCCTGCGCACGAAGGTCCAGGGCGAGACGACCGCCGCCGCCGTCAAGGCCGACGCCCAGTCGATGGTCTTCGACTACCGCGTCTTCGTCCTCACCGGCCCGAAGGTGCGTCTCACCGCCGCCATCGACACCGAGCTCGCCGTCATCGCCGCGCTGCGCTCGCGCCCCGGCGCCGACACCGCGAAGTTGGACGCGGTCGAGGCCACCCTGAAGGGCAAGGTCGACGCCCTCCTGGCCCTGAAGCCGGGCTCCGACGGCGACGCCCTGCGCTCCCAGGTCCAGCCGGTCCGCGCCGCGGCCAAGTCCGCCCACGCGTCGCTGAAGGCGCTGCGCAAGCCCACGAAGTAGGCCGCACCCCCGTTCCGCGGCGGTCACGCCGCGGAACGGGGTTCAGGGGCGGACGATGTCGATCGCGACGGCCGGGTGGCGGTCGCGGAGTGCCTCGGCGCGGGTGTACGCGTCGTCGGTGAGGGCGAGCAGGCGCATCGGGCCCGGCATCCGCACCACGACGGCGTCGAGGCGGTCCGGGGAGTTGATCGGGCCGATGTGGTAGGTGGCGCCCGCCATCTCGCCGGAGGTGCGGTGCAGCGTGGAGATGAAGAGGGTCAGGCGGTAGGAGTCGTAGCCGGGGTCGTCGCCGATCACGACGGTCGGGTCGCCGGGGGCGAGGGCCAGGGCGGCCCTGGCGTAGGCGACCTGGTCAGCGGCCGCGCCGGCGAGCCAGGTCCGCTGGGTGTCGAGGTGGTCGCGCTGGTCGCCCGCCCGTTCGCCGCCGATGAGGGCGACGATCGCCATCAGCACCGACGCGGTCCGCAGATGCGGCGAGCCCAGCGGCCGCCGGGGGAGGTGCAGGGCCAGGGCGCCGAGGCCGGCCAGTAGCAGCACCAGGACCAGGAACAGGGCCTTGTTGGCGTAGTAGCCGCTGCCCGAGCCGAAGACGCGCTGCACCGCCAGCATCCCGGTGGCGAAGCCGGCCACGGGGACGAACGTCAGGGCGTACGAGCGCCAGATCCGGCTCCTGCGGCCGCGCCTGGTCAGCAGGCCCGACGCGACGACACACAGCAGGACGGCGAGGCCCTCGCGGCCGAGCCGGAGGGAGCCGACGCTGAGCAGCGCACCCGCCTGGCCGGCGACGAGGACGCCGATGGCGAGGGGCACGGCGCTGGTGACGGCGATCGCGAGCGCGACGGCGGGGATGCGGCGCATGCGGTGGTTGCGGCGCTCCCGCATGAGCCACAGGATCGCGGCCAGGCCGACCGGGGGCAGGTACAGGTAGTACGTGAACCCGACCGCCGCCAGCAGCGCCGCGACGAGCAGCAGCTGCTGCCGCGGGCGGGGCACGGGCCGGACGAGGACGGTGAGGAGCATGAGCGCCTCCGCCAGGCCGAGGACCTGGCTCGGGTAGCCGAACCGGACGAGGTCCAGCGGCTCGCCGAACGCGCACAGCCCGGCGATCCCGGCCGCGAGCACGGCGGTGCGCGCCGGGGTCAGGCCGCCGGCGCCGATCCACTGCGCGGCCCAGACGATGGTCGCGACGAGCAGCAGGTAGCCACCGGTGACGAAGGCCAGGTAGTGGTCGAACATGCCGGTGCCGGTGCCCATGCCGACGGCGGACGACCTGGCGAACCCGTCGAGCAGTGCGGCGGTCAGGTGCGAGCCCTGCGGGTAGGACACCATCCCCTCGTAGACGAGCGTCCTGCCCTGGCCGGGGTGCTGGAAGAGGTACCCGCCGGCGTGGCGGATCGCGTCGAAGAGCGCCGCGTGCCGGGCGAGGTCCTCGCCCTCCATGACCTGCGCGAGGCGGCCCGTCCGGCCGTCGCGCAGCAGCGGCCAGGCGACGATCGCGCCGACGGCGGCGACGGCGAGCGCGGCGATCGCGTCGGTGGGTCCGAGGCGCGGCAGCCGCGGGCGGCGGCCGGTCTTCGCGGCGGCGACGATCAGGGCGGTGGCGGCGGTGCCGCCGGCGGTCACCGGGTGCAGGCCCCACGGCCAGACGGCGAAGACCAGCGCGCCGAGGCAGGTGAGGCCGAGCAGCAGGCCCATGGCGAGCATGATCCGGTCGAGGACGGTCCGGCCGCCGCGCAGGAGCGCCGCGGTGGCGACGAGGAGCAGCGGCGGGACGACGTACGCGACCCCGGCGAGGTACAGCAGGGCGATGACCAGCCAGGCGGCCGCGACCAGCGCGGCGGTGACCAGTTGCTTGGGTGTGGCGTCCGGCTTCGGCGACGTGTGGGGGAGAAGGGTGTCCGTCTTCGGGGGTGAGGATACTGACACAACTCACTTAACGACGAAGTCGGGCATCTGGTCGTTTGTCAGGATGTGTTGGCTGATCGGTACTCGCCCCGCTCGAATGCGCTCGGCTTCCTGCGGCTGTGCCTGGCCCTCGCGGTCCTGGTAGGACACTCGTGGCCGCTCGGGCTGGGGCGGGCGACACCGGGGCTGGGGTTCACCGGCGGTCAGGCGGACCTCGGCGCCCTGGCGGTGGACGGGTTCTTCGTCCTGTCGGGCTTCCTCGTCACGGCGAGCGCCGGCCGCCTGGGCGCCGTCCGGTTCGCCTGGCACCGGTGCCTGCGGATCTTCCCCGGCCTGTGGGCGTGCCTGCTGGTCACCGCCGCCTGCGCCGGCTGCTTCGCGACGTTCCCCGCGGCGCTGGCGTTCGCCCGGCACAACGCCCTCGGGCAGCCGCACCAGTGGGGCATCGGCACGCTGTTCACCGACACGCCCTACGGCCGGCTCACCGGCGGCGTCTCCGTCGTGAACGGGTCGCTGTGGAGCCTGTCGTTCGAGCTGTTCTGGTACGGCGTGCTCACCGCCCTCACCGCCTGCGGCGTGGTCCGCCGTTCCCCGCGACTCGTCCTGCTGCTGACCGCCGGCACCTACTCGGTCCTGCTCAGCGACCTCCTCCACCAGCTGCCCGAGACGCACACCGTCCCGCACCCCCGCGGGTCGTTCGGGCCGATCCCCTTCTTCGGGTCGCTCGACACCCAGCTGCTCATCTACCTGGGCTTCCTGTTTCTCCTGGGTGCGTCGGCGCAGCTGTACCAGGACCGCATCCCGGCGCACCCGGCGCTGGCGGCGGCCGCGGCGGCGCTGCTGCTGGCCACGCTCCGGTTCGGCGCCTTCCCCGTGCTCGGCTACCCGGCGCTCGCCTACCTGCTGCTGTGGGCCGCCTGCTCCCTGCCGTCGTGGACCCACCGGATCGGCCGGACCCACGACTACTCGTACGGCATCTACATCTATGCCTTCCCGACCCAGCAGACCCTCGCCGCCCTCGGCGTCCACCAGTGGGGCCTGCCCGCGTACGTCATGGCGTCGGCCCTGGCCACGGCCCTGCTCGCGGCCGTCTCCTGGCACCTCGTCGAGCGCCCGGCCCTGCGCCTCAAGCATTGGACCCCGCCGCACCCCCGGCGCCCGGTGGCCGCCCCGCCGGTCCGCCAGGTCACCCGCGACGTGGTGACCGCCGACCGCTGAACCCGCCGGTCAGAGGCTGCTGAGGTCGATCAGCTTGGCGAGGTCCACGAGCTTCGGCAGGAGCTCCGCCGCCTTGTCGTCGCCGGTACCGGCGGGGAGGTGGACCGTCAGCTGGATGATGCGCTTGTTGCCGGCCAGCCAGCCGACCTCGACGGCCGGGCCGGTGCCCTCCGCGGCGGGGGACTGCCGCTGGTACGCCGCGGCGCCGAGGCCCTGGACCGGGGCGGCGCCCTTCGGCTGGACGGCGGTGGCGTAGATGTCGGGGCCGATGGTGGTGGCGCTGACCGACAGGATCAGGTCGGGGAGCGGGGTCTTCTGCGGCTGGAGGACGCAGGTGAACGTGTTCTCCAGTGTCGCCGCGGCGGCAACGCCGTACTGCAGGCCGAGCTTCGCGTTGACGACCGGGAAGTCGAGCAGCTGGCAGGCGCCGCCGGAGGCCGCCGCCGGGGCGGTGGACGGGGTCGCGGCGGCCGGGCTCGCGCCGGCGTCGTCGCAGCCGGTGAGCACGAGCAGCGCCGTGAGCGCCGCGACAACCCTTCGCACGACGCGCACCCTACCGCCTACTTCGGCAGGCGGTCGACGATGTACTTCGCGATCTCCAGAGAACTGGTCGCGGCCGGGGAGGGGGCGTTGAGGACGTGCACCTGCCGGCCCTCGGCGACGATGAGGAAGTCGTCGACGAGGGCGCCTTCCCGGGTGATGGCCTGTGCCCGTACACCTGCCGACGCCGGAACGAGATCGGCGGTCGTCACCGCGGGCACCAGGCGGGCCAGGCTCTCGGCGAACCGCTTCTTCGACAAGGAGCGGCGGACCTCGGTGAGCCCGTACCGCAGGTGCTTGCGGGCCAGCTGCCACATGCCGGGGTAGGCGATCGTGTCGGCGACGTCGCCGGGGCGGACGCGGGACCACGAGTAGCCCTCGCGGGCGGTGGCGAGGACCGCGTTGGGGCCGGCGTGGACGCTGCCGTCGACCATCTTCGTCAGGTGCACCCCGAGGAACGGGAACTGCGGGTCCGGCACCGGGTAGATCAGGCCGTTCACCAGGTGGCGGCGCTCGGGTCGCAGCTCGAAGTACTCGCCGCGGAACGGGATGATCCGGGCGGGCGGGGTGATGCCGGCCATCTTCGCGACCCGGTCGGCGTGCAGGCCGGCGCAGTTGACGAGCACGTCGGCGAAGATGTCGCCGACCTCCGTGTGCACGACCGTCTCGCCGTGCAGGGTGGAGATGCCTCTCACCCGCGCGCCGAGGCGCAGCGTCGCGCCGGCCTTCTCCAGCAGGGTCGCGAGGGTCTCGCACACGGCGCCGAAGTCGGCGATGCCCGTCGAGGCGACGTGGATGCCCTGCACGCAGGCGACCTCGGGCTCGAGCTCCCGCGCCTCGGCGGCGTCGACCAGCCTCGCCGGCAGCCCGTTGGCCACGGCCCGCTCGTGCAGGCTGCGCAGCCGCGGCAGCTCGGACTCCTCCGTCGCCACGATCAGCTTGCCGGTCACCTTGTGCGGGATGCCGTGCTCCCGGCAGAAGTCCACCATCGACGCGCTGCCCGCCTTGCACAGCGTGGCCTTGAGGCTGCCGGGCTTGTAGTAGACGCCCGCGTGGATGACGCCGGAGTTGTGCCCGGTCTGGTGCGCGCCCCAGCGCTGCTCCTTCTCCACGACCGTGACCTCGGCGTCCGGGTGCTCCAGGGTGATCCGGTGCGCCGTGGCCAGGCCGACGATCCCACCACCGATGACCACGAACCGCACGCTGCCTCCTCAAGCCCCTGATTGGCGCTGGGTACCTCGCATCCTAGCCGTGCTAGCGTTCCCGACCGTGGGTCAGCCTGTCGTCGAAGTGGCACCAGCCAAGCCGTGGCGGGCCCGCCTGATCACCGCCGTGCGCATCCTCGCCGCCGCCGGCATCGTCTACTTCATCGTCGCCACCACGGTCCGGCAATGGTCCGATGTGGCGGCGACGTTCCGCGCCCTGTCGTGGCCGTCGCTGATCGCGTCGCTCCTCGCGGCCGTCGTCTCCCTGTGGACGACGATGATGGCGTGGCGGGCGATGGTCGGCAGCATCGACCACCCGCTGCGGGTCCGCGACGCCGCCCCCATCATGCTGGTCGGCTCCCTCGGGAAGTACCTGCCCGGCTCGGTGTGGGCATATGTCGTGCAGATGGAGCTCGGCCGCCGCGCCGGCGTCTCCCGCTCGAAGGTGTTCATCGGCTCGGTGCTGGTCAGCGGCCTCGGCGTCACGTCCGGGCTGATCCTGACCACCCCCGGCTTCGGCACCGCCCTCGACGGCGTCAAGGCCTCGGGACACGAGGTCTTCGGCTCCGTCGCCGTCTGGGCGTCGGTGATCCTGCTGCCGTTCGCGGTCGCCTGCTGCTACCCGCCGCTGCTGACGTGGATCGTCGGGCGGGCCATGCGGGTGCTGCGCCGCCCGCCGCTGGACCGGCCGATCACCTGGCGCCCGATCCTCTCCAGCGTCGCGTGGTGCGTGGCCGGCTACGTCACCGCCGGCCTGCACGTCTGGCTGCTGGTCCGCTCGCACCTGCCGGGCCTGTCCGGCCTCACCGGCAGCGTCTTCGCGATGGCCCTCGCGATGAGCATCAGCACGTTCGTCATCGTGGCCCCCTCGGGCCTGGGCGCCCGCGAGTTCCTGATGGCGATCGCCCTGGCCGGCCTGGGCGTGCCGTGGGCGACGGCGTGGGCCCTGACGCTCGTGTCGCGCCTGCTCTTCACCGTCGCCGACGTGGCCGCCGCCGGCGTCGCGGGCGCCGTGGGCCTGCGCCGCATCCGCCACGCGACGTCACCCTCGCCGGCGCCGGCACCCTCGCAGGCACCCGCGCCGCCGTCGCAGTCGCCGTCGCAGTCCTGAGCCTCGTGGGGCCGGGCCGCGGTCACAGCTTCCGGGCCAGGTACTCCTCCCACGTGCCGGTGCCGCCGCCGGGGCCTGTCCCCGCCCCGCCGCGCAGCGCCCGGAACGCCTTGCCCGGCAGCCTGACCGGGATCAGCAGCCGCCGCTTCCCGGCCCGCCCGAGGTACACCCGCCACAGGTCACGGGCGCTGCGCCGCTGCGGCCCGGACAGGTCGGCGGGCGTCGCCGGCAGCTCGCCCTCGACGATCTCCGCGAGCCGCACCGCCACGTCGTGCACCTCGACCGGCCGCAGGTCGAACGCCGGATAGAACCCGACGAGCGGCAGCCTCGTCATACCCTTCGCGATCGTCAGCACCAGGTCGTGGAACTGGCTCGCCCGGAAGCTCGTCCCGCCGTACTCCGCCACCATCTTCTCGATGGCCACCTTGGCGTTGTAGTAGCCGAACGGGATCCGGTCGACCCCGACGATCGACACGAACACCAGCTCCGGCTTTCCTGGAGCCCGCCGCATCGCCTCGATCAGCTTGCCCGCGGCGGCCACGTCCCGCCGCCCGTCGGTGGCCGCGTGCACGACCACGTCGACCCCTCGGAGGGCCTCGTCGATTCCCGCCCCGGTGAGCAGGTCGCCGTGCACGTAGCCCGGCTTCGACCGGCTGAGCCCCCGCACGTCATGTCCACGTTCCCGCAGGACGGCAACCACGTCCCGCCCGAGCGTCCCGGTCGCCCCGGTGACGAGCACTGTTCGCTTCATGGCCTACTTGACGCCCCGGCTCCGAGAACGTGACACGGTGTGGCCACCGTCTCAGTCCAGGTCCGGCACCTCACCGGCGAGCAACTCGTCGAGCGGCTCCCGGCCATACGCCGAGAAGCGCGCTGATCTGCTGGTGCCTCCAACTCTCTGGTGGCATGACGACGAGATTCCCCTCAGCCAGCTCGAACCGATGCTCGTGTGTGTCCGCGAGGACGGCAACGTCCTGCAGGGTAAGAGGCCGGAGCGGGAGTGCTGGCATCGACATCATGCCAACAGTCTAAGGGCATGTGCTCACATGATGGGCGCGTGCCTGCGCTGACGAGCGTACGTCACGTACTTGACGTACTTCGCCGGAGGGTCGATCGTGAACTGCGTGCACTACACCAGCTATTCCGAGGCCAGAGCGCATTTCAAGGACCTCCTCGACGACGCCGGGCGGGGGCGGGTGGTGACGGTTCAGCGGGAGCACCGGAGCGCGGCGGTCGTCGACCAGGAGCGCCTGCGGGCACTCCTCGCCTCGTCGGTGCCGGCCAGGGCCGAGGTCGTCGCCGAGGCCGGTGGGTGGTCGATCTTCATCCCCGGACTCCCGCTCGCCGCCGACGGGGCGACGTTCGGGGTGGCCGTCGACGAGATGGTCGATGCGTTGCGTGAGTACGCCGAGGACTGGCAGGACCGGCTCCTGGACGCCCCGAACCACGCCGGCAACTGGGGGCTCGTCCAGCTCGTCGGCCTCAGCACCGACGAGCAACTCCGGGACTGGCTGGTCGGACCGGGAAGATGAGGCATCCGGCGCCGACCAGGCAGGACCACGAGCGGTTCTGTCAGGTGGACGGATGGGTGCGCGTCCGCGACGCACACGGACGCACCGGGACCCATCACCTGATCTATGAACTGACGCTCAAGGACGGGCGGACGCTGCGGACCAGGATCTCCCATCCGCCGGACCGCACCGGATACGGGCCCGCGCTGTGGGCGCACATCCTGAGCGATCAGCTGCAGGTGTCGGAGGCCGAGTTCTGGGCCTGCGTGCGCGACGGCGCCAGGCCGGACCGGGGGGAGCCGGTCCGCCGGCAGCCGTCGCTGCCGGCCGACCTCGTGCACCTGCTGATCACGCGGGTCGGCGTGGATGAGCGGGCAGTGGCGGCGATGACCAGGGACGAGGCGCTCGACCGGCTGCGACGGTTCTGGTCGGAGGGTGGCTAGGCGGTGGTGCGGGCGTCGTAGTGTTCGCGGGCCTGGGCGACGTCGGCGCGGTGGCGTTCCGCCCAGGTGGTGATGGCGAGGAGGGCGGCGTGCAGCTCGGCGGCCATGGGGGTGAGGGAGTACTCGACCCGTGGCGGGACCGTCGGGTAGACGGTCCGCACGAGCATCCCGTCACGCTCCAGGTTGCGCAGCGTGAGGGTCAGCATGCGGCGGCTGATGCCGGTGATGGCCCGCTCCAGCTCGGTGAACCGGATCGGGCCGTCGGCGGCGGCCACCATGATGCACACGCTCCACTTGCCGGCGACGCGGTCGACCAGCTCCTGGACCGTGCACCCGGGATGCATCAGTGGGCCGCGACGAACACCCGCGACGCGACCTCCCGGGGCAGCCGGATGCGCTCGCCGGCCCGGTCGATGCTGACGCCGTCGCGCTCCTGGGCCACGGTGACCGTGGCGCCGGGGTCGATGCCGGCGGTGTGGAGCTGGCGCAGGACGTCGGCGTCGGTCTGGACGCTCTCGCAGATGCGGCTCACCACGACGGCCCCGGCGAGGCCCGGGAAGGCGAGGTTGCGCTCGGGGTCGGACAGGTCGTGGGGCGTGGCGCTGCCCTCGAGGCTCTCCAGTCCCGGGATCGGGTTGCCGTACGGCGAGCGGGTCGGGCGCCCCAGCAGCTCATACACCCGCTGCTCGACGGCGTCGCTCATGACGTGCTCCCAGCGGCACGCCTCTTCGTGCGCCTCCTCGTAGGGCAGGCCGATCACGTTGACCAGCAGCAGCTCGGCGAGGCGGTGCTTGCGCATGACGGCGACCGCGTGCACGCGGCCCTCGTCGGTCAGCGCGAGGTGGCGGTCACCCTCGACGATCAGCAGGCCGTCACGCTCCATGCGGGCGACGGTCTGGCTGACGGTGGGTCCGCTCTGGTGGAGTCGCTCGGCGATGCGGGCGCGCTTGGGGACGACGCCCTCCTCCTCGAGCTCCAGGATCGTCTTCAAGTACATCTCGGTGGTATCGACCAGGTCGTTCACTGCCTTGCCCTCCCGGTACGCGATGGTACTCGTCGCGTACGTCAAGATTGGAACGTGACAGCCAACCAGGCGATCTTGGACGGTGCCGTCGTCGCCGAGCTGGTGTGGGAAGCGGGGGTCACCGCTTCACGCAATCCTACCGGCGCGCGCAGGGTACCCGCGCACAGTGGAACGGAGGGGCCGGTCACGTGAACACACTGGTCATGTGGGACGACGCGCTGCTGCGGTACGACATGGGCGAGCACCCCCTCGATCCGGTGCGGGTCGAGCTGACCATGGCGCTCGCCCGTGAGCTGGGCGTCCTCGACCGTGAAGGGGTTACGCTGCGGGTGCCGGAGCCGGCGAGCGACGACGTGCTCGGCACCGTCCACGACCCGGACTACATCGCCGTGGTCCGTGCCGCGTCGACCGGCCGGCGGCTGAGCATCATGGGGCTCGGCACGTCGGACAACCCGACGTTCCCCGGCATGCACGACGCCAGCGCCCTCATCGCGGGCGCCACCCGCGCCGCGGCGGAGGCGGTCTGGCTCGGAGAGGCGGACCGGGCCGTCAGCATCGCCGGCGGGCTGCACCACGCGATGCCCGCCCGCGCGGCCGGCTTCTGCGTCTACAACGACCCCGCGGTCGCGATCGCTCGCGTGCTGGAGCTCGGGGCCGAGCGGGTCGCGTACGTCGACATCGACGTACATCACGGCGACGGGGTCCAGGAGATCTTCTACGACGACCCCCGGGTCCTGACCGTCAGCCTCCACGAGTCGCCGCGGACGCTCTTCCCGGGGACCGGGTACCCCGACGAGACCGGCGGGCCGGGCGCGGAGGGCTCCGCGGTCAACGTCGCGCTGCCGCCCGGCACCGACGACGCCGCCTGGCTGCGCGCGTTCCACGCCGTCGTGCCCGGGGTGCTGCGCGCGTTCCGGCCGCAGCTGCTGTTCACGCAGTGCGGCGCCGACACGTACCGGCACGACCCCCTGGCCAACCTGTGGCTGACGGTGGACGGGCAGCGGGCCGCGTACCTCGCGCTGCGCGACCTCGCCACCGAGGTGGCCGGCGGCAAGTGGGTCGCCAGCGGCGGCGGCGGGTACGCGCTCGTCGAGTGCGTCCCGCGGGCCTGGACGCACCTGCTCGCGGTCGTCACCGGCGAGGCCATCGACCCGCAGACGCCGATCCCGGCGTCGTGGCAGTCGCTCGCGGCGAGCAAGCGCTCCAACAACCCCGTGCCGACGTCGATGACCGACGGAGGGTCGGGGGAGTGGACGCCGTGGGTGCCGGGCCAGACCCCCGACGCCGTGGACCGGGCGATCATGGCGACCCGCGCGGCGGCGTTCCCGTTCTTCGGCCTCGACCCCCACGACCCGCGCGACTGACGCCGAACAGCAGGACCGTCACCGTCAGGCCGCCGCTGTACGCCGGACCGTCACGGTCAAGTAGACGCCGACGGCCGTGGCCGACGTCGTACGGCCGGACCTGCACGCCGACGCCACAGGCCGTGGCCCACGCCGTACACCGGCGGCAAACGGCACAAGGTCGAGCTAATGCCGCACGACGGCCTCGAGCCTGGTCAGGCGCTGCTTGATCCGGTCGAGCTCGGCCAGCATCGCCGACTCGGCCGCCGTCGACGTGCCGAACGAGGTCTCCGGCGAGGGCGTGCCCCGCAGCGTGGACAGCTCGTCGTGCAGCGCGGTCAGCGCCTGCGCGACGACGTCCAGGAACGCGTCGACCTCGTCCTCGTCATAGCCGCGCTTGCCGAACGCCGCCTTCGTGAACCGGACGGCTTGCACGTCGGCCGGGGTGAGCATCATCCGAACACCGTACTAAACCCGGCAGTGCGAACATGAAGGCGTGACCGAATCACCGGAGCGGGCCGCGGACGTCCTGCTGTCGGACGGCACGACCGTCCACTTGCGACCGATCCGGCCCGACGACGCCGACCGGATCGTCGCGCTGCACTCGCGGTTCTCGGAGCGGACCAGGTATCTGCGGTACTTCTCCGCGTACCCGCGGATCCCGCAGCGGGACCTCGACCGGTTCGTCAACGTCGACCACCACGACCGGGAGGCGTTCGTCATCGAGCACGGCGGCGAGCTCATCGCCGTCGGCCGCTACGAGCGGCTCGGCGCCGGCTCGCACCAGGCGGAGGTCGCGTTCGTCGTCGAGGACGCGCACCAGGGCCGCGGCATCGGCTCGGTCCTCATCGAGCACCTCGTCGCCGCCGCGTCGCAGGAGGGCATCACCGAGTTCGAGGCCGACGTCCTGCCGGTCAACCAGGCGATGCTGCGCGTGTTCATGGCCGCCGGCTTCTCCATCGAGCGCGAGTTCGCCGACGGCGTCGTGCACCTGTGGTTCCCGATCGCGGCGACCCCCGACTCGATGCGCGTGCAGTGGGCCCGCGAGCAGCGCGCCGAGACCCGCTCGATCGGCCGGCTGCTCAACCCGCGGGGCGTCGCCGTCTACGGTGCCCGCGCCGACGGCACCGGCATCGGCGCCGCAATACTCGCCCACCTCAAGGCGGCCGGGTTCGCCGGCCCGATCATCCCCGTGCACCCGTCGGCGCCGACCGTCGGCGGCCTGCCGGCGGTGCCCGTCCTCGCCGGCCATCCGGAGCCCGTGGATCTGGCGGTGGTGTCGGTACCGGCGGAGGCGGTGCCCTCCGTCGTCGCCGACTGCGCCGCGGCCGGGGTGCACGGGCTCGTCGTCGTGTCCGCCGGGTTCGCCGAGGCCGGACCCGCCGGTGCCGAGGCGCAGGCCGCCCTGCTGCGCGCCGTCCGCAGCCGCGGCATGCGCCTCGTCGGCCCCAACTGCCTCGGCATCGCCAACACCGACCCGGGCGTCCAGCTCAACGCGACCCTCGCGCCGCTCCTGCCGCGCCGCGGCCGGGTCGGCTTCTTCAGCCAGTCCGCCGCGCTCGGCACCGCGCTGCTCGCCGAGGCCGACCGCCGGGGGCTCGGCCTGTCGACCTTCGTGTCCGCCGGCAACCGCGCCGACGTGTCCGGCAACGACGCCCTCCAGTACTGGCGCGAAGACCCCCAGACGGACGCGGTGCTGCTCTACCTGGAGACGTTCGGCAACCCGCGCAAGTTCGCCCGCATCGCCCGCGAGCTGGCCCGGCGCAAACCGGTCGCCGCCGTCGCGAGCCCCGTGCGGCCGCCCGCCCTCGACGCCGTCGCCACCGGCCCCGACGCCCGCGGGGTCGCCGCCCTCTTCGCCAGCTCCGGCGTGATCCGCGTCGACACGGTCGCCGAGCTCTTCGACGTCGGCCTGCTCATCGCCGGCCAGCCCCTGCCGACCGGCGACCGCGTCGCCGTCGTCACCAACGCCGCAGCCCTCGGCGTCCTGACCGTCGCGAAGGCGCCGGCGGCCGGGCTGCGCGTCGCCTCCGTCCGCGACCTCGGCCCTTCCGTCGGCGACGCGGACTTCGTCCAGGCCGTGCGGGAAGCGCTCGCCGACGACTCGGCCGACGCGGTCATCGCCGCCTACGCGCCCGCTCTGGCCCTCCCGGGCGAGCTCGGCGTCGCGGAGCTGCTGCGCGCGCTGGAGCCCGGCCGTCCCCTCGCGGTGGTCCTGCCCGCCGACCCGTCCTTCGCCGTCGCGCCCGCCTACCGCTCCGGCGACCCGTTGGCGCTGCCGACGTATCCGGCGGTGGAGGAGGCGGTGCGTGCCCTGGGCCGCGTCGCCCGCTACGCCGCCTGGCGCCGCGAACCCGTCGGCACCGTGCCGTCGTTCCCGCCCGCCCCGGCTGCGTCCTCTGCGTCCTCTGCGTCCTCTGTGGACTCTGTGGACTCCGTGGACGAGCTGCTCGCGGCGTACGGCATCCCGGTGGTCCCGTCCTTGCGCGCTTCCGGCGCGTCGGTCCCGGCGGTCGCCGAGTCGCTGGGCCTGCCCGTCGCCCTGAAGGTCGCGACGAAGCCGTGGCGGCACCGCATCGACCTCGGCGCGGTCCGGCTCAACCTCACGTCGCCCGGCCTGGTCACGGAGGCCTACCAGGAGCTCGAACGCCTCTTCGGCGCCGGCGTGGAGGTCCTCGTCCAGCCGATGGTCGCCCCCGGCGTCGCGTGCGTCGTCGAGGTCGTGGACGACCCCGCCTTCGGCCCGGTCGTCGGCTTCGGCCTCGGCGGTGAGGCGGCGGACCTGCTCGGCGACCGCGCGTGGCGCCCCGCCCCGCTCACCGACCGCGACGCGGCCGCCCTGGTCCGGGCCCCGCGCGCCGCGCCGCTGCTGACCGGGTACCGCGGCTCCGCACCCGTCGACCTGGACGCCCTCGCCGACCTGCTGCTGCGCATCGGCCGCCTGGCCGAGGACCAGCCGACCGTGTCGTCGCTGTCCCTGAACCCGATCCTGGCCCGCCCCGAAGGCCTGGCGGTCCTTCACGCGACCGCCACGTTCACGTCCCCGCTGCCGCGCCCCGACAGCGGCCCCCGCCGCCTGTACTGAGGAGCTGTACTTCCGCGGAGAATCCCAATGCGGCGCACTGCCCGCGCCGAGACGCGAGGCAGGGCCAGCGGCTGCGCCGCATCCGGTGGCCGCCCCCCCCGCCTGCGTCCAGCAGCGGGGTGCCCCGGTCCCGTGATCCAAGGACGGTTCTGGTCGTACGGGCGGCCGGATCCGTCCTTCGATCACCGCGAAGATCGATCTGGGCGCCTGGTGCCGGGGCGGCATCCGGCCGCATGCCGTCGCGTCGCTGCCGTGATCCGTAGAACGACGGCGCCTTGGTCGACAGGGACGTCTGGCTGTCGCCGCAGCCACAGGTTCCTGTCGATCAAGGCGCCGAGGTGCGCGGATACGGAGCTCAGCTGGCGTAGGCCTCGAGGCGCTTGGCGCGGGACGGGTGGCGGAGCTTCAGGAGGGTGACCTTCTCGATCTGGCGGATGCGCTCGCGGGACAGGCCGAACTCGCGGCCGACCTCGTCGAGGGTGCGCTGGCGGCCGTCGTCGAGGCCGAAGCGGAGCCTGATCACGGCCTGCTCGCGCTGGGAGAGGGTGGAGAGGACGATCTCGACCTCGGACTTCAGCATGCCCTGGGAGACGCTGTCGCCGGGCTCCTCGCGCGGGTCGATGCGGGCGACGAAGTCGCCGAGGGCGCTCTCGCCGTCCTCGCCGACGGCCTGGTCGAGGCTGACCGGCTCCCGGTCGTACGAGATCAGCTCGATGACCTGGTACTCCTCGATGCCCAGGGCGGCGGCGATCTCGGCGACGACCGGCTCGCGGCCGAGGGTGGCGGAGAGGTCGCGGCGGACCCGGACCATGCGGTTGACCTGCTCGACCATGTGCACCGGGATGCGGATGGTGCGGGCCTGGTCGGCCATGGCGCGGGTGATGGCCTGCCGGATCCACCAGGTGGCGTACGTGGAGAACTTGTAGCCCTTGGTGTAGTCGAACTTCTCCGCGGCGCGGATGAGGCCGAGGTTGCCCTCCTGGATGAGGTCCAGGAACGCCATGCCGCGGCCGGTGTACCGCTTGGCGATGCTGACCACCAGGCGCAGGTTGGCCTCGAGCAGGTGCGCCTTGGCGGCGCGGCCCTCGCGGACGACGACCTCGTAGGTGTTCATCCAGGCGGGGTGGACGTCGCCCGCGCTGAGCTTCTCCTCCGCGTAGAGCCCGGCCTCGATCCGCTTGGAGAGTTCGACCTCCTGCTCGGCGGTGAGCAGCTTGGTCCGTCCGATGGTGTTGAGGTATGCGCGAACGAGGTCCGCTGAGACGCCCGTGTTGTCGATCTGGGGCTCGTGCTGCTCGTCGGTCTCGACGTCGACTGCGTTGAACTCCGTGGTGTCACTCAGCGGCTGGGCCACTTCGCTCGCCTCCCGTGTGCAAGTGGCGCGATCATTCCTACGGGAGAAGCTTCGCCCAGCGGGCGTGAAGTGGCGGTGAGGCGGCCGAGCCGTGGCACGAATCCGTGAGTCCTAGATTTCGAGCATCACCGTGTGGGGTCCGACGTTCACGCTCTCGACCAGCATGTGGGTCCGGAAGCGCCCGGTTTCCACCACTGCGCCCCGGTCTCGCAGGTGCTGGCAGAACGCCTCGATGAGCGGCTCCGCTGCCTCCGGGCGGGCGGCGGCGATCCAGGTGGGGCGGCGGCCCTTGCGCGCGTCGCCGTACAGCGTGAACTGCGAGACGACCAGCAGCGGCGCGCCCAGGTCGGCGGCGGACTTCTCCTCGGGAAGGATGCGCAGCTCGTGCACCTTCCGGGCAAGGGTCGCAGCCGTCGTCAAGTCGTCGGTGTGCGTGACGCCGACCAGGACGAGCAGGCCGGAGCCGATCGACCCCACGACCGCGTCGTCGACGGTGACCGATGCGCGGCTCACCGTCTGTACGAGCGCCCTCACGAGGCGGGCAGCAGGATGCCGCGCTCCACGAGGTGGGCGACCAGGGGGACCGCCACGTCGGCGAGGACGTCCGGCGGTACATCGTGCGCGGCCGCCAAGACGTCGACCTGGTCGCGCAAGGTGACGGAGCCGTTGCAGGCGCCGACGAGGGTGAGGGCCACCGGGTCGACCTCCTCGCGCCACCGCAGCCCGTCGGGCAGCGCGAGGACCTGGCGGCCGACCTCCCATCCGTCGGGCCCCTGGGTGGCCTCCTGCCGCAGGGTGAGGCCCGGCGCCGCGGCGAACCGCGTGCCCAGCAGGTCACCCGACCGCAGGAAGTCCTGGCGGGCGAACCAGTCGCCGATCAGCGGCCCGAGCGGCCCGTCGACGGTCTGCCGCAGGTCCTCGATCCGCACCGTCGGGTCGTCGTGGCCGCCGGCGCGCAGCGTGATGAGGCCGAACCCGACCGCGTCGACCTTCCGCGCGTCGAACCAGTCGAGCCAGGCCGCCGCGATGGCCGGCTGTTGCACGGGGTCGACGGAGGCGTCGGAGAGCCACAGGTTGACGTACGCGACCGGGTCGGACACCTCCCGCTGGATCACCCACGCGTCGAGGCCGGTCCCGGCGAGCCAGTCGGCGACCCGGTCCTCCCACGACTCGCCGCTGACGTGCAGCCAGTTGGCCAGGAACTGCATGTGACCGCCGTCGGTGAGCAGGCCCGGGGCGGCGGCGACGAGCTCGGCGCAGACCGCGTCCCCGGGGCGGCCGGAGTCACGGTACGTGTGGTCCGTCGTCCCCGGTCCGGCGACGAACGGCGGGTTGCTCACGACCAGGTCGAAGCGGCGCCCGGCGACCGGTGCGGTCATGTCCCCGTGCAGCAGCTCCCAGTCCAGGCCGTTGAGGGCGGCGGTCGTCGCGGCGAAGCGCAGCGCGCGGGGGAGCAGGTCGGTGGCGGTGACCTTCGCCGCGTGCGTCGACAGGTGCAGCGCCTGCACGCCGCAGCCGGTGCCCAGGTCGAGCGCCGTGGCCACCGGGTCGCGCAGGGCGGCGGCGGCGAGCGTGGTGGAGGCGCCGCCGATGCCGAGCACGTGGTCGCCGGGCAGCGGCCGCCCGGGTCGCATCCCGGCGGACAGGTCGGCCACGACCCACCAGTCGCCGTACGGCTCCAGCTCGACGGCCGCCCGTACGCCATCCCCATCCGCTTCCAGCAGCGGCAGCGCGGCGGCGAGCGGCAGGGGATCGAGCGCCTCGGCGACGGCGGGCAAGGGCAAGGTCTGGCCGCACACGAAGAGCCGCACGAGGGTGGCGAGCCGGCCGGGCTGCTCCTCGGTGCGCTTGAGCGCGGCGCGGAAGTCGTTGCGGGCGAGGGCGGCCGTCGCGGCCTCACCCAGCAGGTCCTTGATGCCCTGGGAGGTGTACCGGGCGGAGGTCAGCGCCTCGCGGAGCCGGGCGAGACCGTCGGCGTCGAGCAGTGCGTCCACCCTGACATCCTGCTACGTCAACGTTGGTCGATTCCTAAACAGGCCACGACGCGCGTGGCGTCGGCGGTGAGGAAGAGCTGGAAGTGCGTCGGCGGGTCCTCGACCTTCGCCTCGCCGATGCGCAGCGGCCGGCCGCCGGCGATCTGCAGCCGGGCGATCGCGTCGTCGCCGCCGAGCATCGGGGTGCCGATCTTCGCCATGTGCTGGGCCCGCCGCGAGTAGCTGCGCGCGAGCTGATCGGCCGGCACGGTGTCGTCCCACACGACGTATTCCGCGCCGGCCCGGATCGCGTCCTTGCAGGCCACGAACGCTTCCCCCGGCACCTCGTCGAGGAGCCGGAGCAGTGCTTCACGCTCCATGACCTATGTGACCATAAAGCCGGACTTTTCGTTAGCCCCCCGCACGAACTCCGGTGTCAGCTGACGCAGTTCTTCAGCTTCTTGACCACCGCGGCCGGCACGTGCGACCGGCAGGCGCCGTCGGTGCCGCCGGCGATCGCCAGCCACTGCTTCTTCCCGGTGTCGTACTGGAACAGGACCGTCGCCTTGTCCATCGCCTCGGGCTGGGTCACCGCCGTCGCCCAGTCGTCGGCGCAGCTGATGTCGGTCAGCCCCTTGCCGATGTCGACCGCGTTGGAGACGTCGAGGTTCGCCACGAACGCCTTCTCCAGCGTCGCCGCGTCGACCGGGCACCCCGCCTGCGGGCTCGCGCCGGGCTTGGTCGGCGCCGGGCCGGTCTGCGGCGTCAGGGACTCTTGCACGCTGGGTGCCGCGACCGCGCCGTTGTTCGTCGGCGCGTCGTCGGAGCAGCCGGTCAGTGCGAGGGCCGCGGTGGCGGCGACGCACACGAGAAGTCGCTTCATCACACGCGGAATCCTCGGCCCGCCCGCGCGCTGAGACAACCCTCTATCTATCGAGGAACAGCCCTACTGCCTCGACGACGAGCGCGTGGTCCTCGGCTTGCGGCAGCCCCGACACGGTCACGACCCCGACGACGCCGACGTCCACGACCCGGATCGGGAACGCGCCGCCGTGCGTGGCGTAGTCGGCCGGGTCGACGCCGTACGCCGCGTCCATCGCCTTGCCCTGCGCGGCCATCCGCCGCCCCACCAGATACGAGGACGCGTTCAGCCGCTCCACGACCCTGATCTTGCGCTCGATCCAGCGGTCGTTGTCGGGTGCCGTGCCGGGCAGTGCCGCGTGGAACAGCTGATGACCGTGCCGGCGGATGTCGATCGTGATCGGCAGCCCGCGCTCCTTGCCCAGACGCACCAGCAGCGACCCCAGCGTCCAGGCGTCGTCGTTGTCGAACCGCGTGAACCGCAGCCGCTCCTCCTGCGCCTCAAGCTCGGCGATCAGGTCTTCCACGCAAGGCTCCTCGGTTCGTCGTCGCGGCCACTGTACCGGTGGGCCTGCTGCTGCTCGGGTTGACGCCGCGGCCACTGTACGGGCGGCGGGGCCAAGTCGGGCGCAAGCGCCTCCCAAGTCACCTCGGCACGATACGGGTATGAGGACTTCGACCTGCAGCCTGTACATCGCCGCCGACCCGGCCCGCGTCTGGCAAGCGATCACCGAGCCCGCCTTCACCCGGCGCTTCTACCTCGGCCTCGCGGTCGACTCGCAGTTCATCCCGGGCGCACCCATCGTCTACCGGGCCGCGGCCGGCCCGGTCCCCGACGTGCTGCACGGGCACATCGTGCACGTCGAGGAGGGGCGGCTGCTGGTGCACAACCTGTACACCGGCATCGGCGCGGAGCAGGAGGTGCACTGCTGGCTGACGTGGGAGATCACCGCCGCCGAGCCGGGACTCTGCCGGGTCTCGCTCACCTGCGACGACCTCGACCGCGAGCCCGACCCGGAGCGCGACGACGCCTGGTCGCGGATCCTGAGCCGCCTCAAGTCGGTGCTGGAGGCGGAGCGGTTCACGCCAGGTTCGTGAAGCTGGCCGCGACCTCCCCGCTCGCGTCCAGCACGTCGAGGCGGCCGTGGCTCAGGTTCGCGCTGCGGAACGAGAACGTGCGCACCCCCGCGTCCGCCTCCAGCAGCGGGATGCTGCGGGCCGCCCCGCCCGGTGCCGAGGTGTACCGCAGCCCCGCCACCTCGGTCCCGACCACGCCGTTGACCCGGACCTTCGTCTTCTCCCGCCGGATCATGTACGCGATCGGCTCACCCGCGGCCGGCGTGCCGGTGAAGTAGAAGTAGCGCGGGTTGGTGAGGTCGCCGGCCGAGTACGCCTTGAACGTCGGGTCGGCGCCGGCGGGCAGCGGCGTGAGCGCGAGCGCGGCGAGCCCCGCCACGGCCGCGACCGCGATCCGCCTCGTCGTGCGGAGCCGCGCGCGCCGGTCGAGCCGCAGCGCGGCGCCCCCGACCCCCGCGACGCAGACGGCGACCAGCCCGAGCGAGCGGGCGTTCTCCAGCAGGAACTGCCAGCCCGGGTACAGCGCCACGCCGCGCAGCACGACCCCCAGCGACAGCGTCATCACGACCAGCAGCACGACCCCGGCCACCCGCCGCCACGCCCCCTCGGCCGCGACCAGCAGCATCGCCGCGAGCACCGTCCACACCTGGTGGTGCGTCCACGACACCGGCGACGCCGCCACGGTCGCGCAGCCCACCAGGACCGCCGCCCGCACCGGCTCTCCGTGCAGGTGCAGCGCCCTGGCCCGCAGCAGCACGGCCCCGCAGATCGCCGCGATCAGCACCGCCCACACGACCGGCAGCGTCGCGGGCGACAGCCCGATCCGCAGCAGCATCCCGTGCACCGACTGGTTGCCCAGCGAGGCGAGGTCGCCGATGCGCGATGTCTGGAAGATGGTGCCGCCCCAGTACCGCACGCTGGCCCCCGGCATGAGCACCGCCGCGACCCCCGCGCACGCCACGAACGCCGCCCCCGCCCGCGCCGCGTCCTTGTACCGCCGCGCCACCAGGAAGTACACGACGAACAGCAGCGGCGTGAGCTTGATCGCCGCCGCCACCCCGACCAGAATCCCCCGGAACCGCGCCGGCACCACCTGCCCCGCATCGACCAGCGCCAGCAGCACGATGAAGATGCTCACCTGCCCGAACCGCAGGTTGCTCTGCACCGGCGCCGACACCAGCAACGCCGTGGCCACCCCGGCCGCCATCAGCCCCCGCGTGAAGAACCGGCTCCCCACGCCTCCGCCGCTCTGCGCCGCGGTGCCTGTCACGGTCGAGGTGCCTGTCGCGGTGCGGGCTGCGGTGCCGGTCGAGGTGCCGGTCGAGGTGCTGGTCGAGGTGCTGGATCTGGTCACCGTGCGGGCGATGGCGATCACGGCCGCGCAGGTCATCGCCAGCCACAGCACGCCGAGGGTCGCCTCGGGCAGCATGCTCAGCGGCCTGAAGAGCACCATCGCGAACGGCGGGTACGTGAACGGCCCCCCGTTCTCGGCCACGTAGTCGTAGAGCGGCCCGTCGAACTTCGCCGCCCCGTAGTAGATGTGCAGGTCCGACAGGCGCTGCGCATCAGGCCGCCGCCACACCAGCGCGGCCGACACCGCCGCGATCCCCCCGAACACGGCCCATGCCGCGACCACCCTGCGCTCGAACATCGCACCAGGCTATGGCGCCAGATCAACCCTGGCGGCCCCCGCTCATCAGCGTTTCCCGAGGTAGCGGCCCTGTCCCGGCGCCCAGACGCCCTGTCCTTGTCCGGAACGCTACAACCGCCCGGTGGCCGCGCTCACAGGACGAGCGCCGAAGGCTCGGGACCGGCGGTCAGAACGGAGGCTCCGATGTGAACTGCGAGACCCAGCGCTCGACCTCGTCAAGGGTTGCCGGCCGCGCCGCACCGAGCGCGCGACCGGTGAGGCGTTGTCGCGAGATCGCACGTACGTACTCCGGCATGACGAAACTCGGCTCGGTGCGCAGGCCGGCCTCACGCCCGAGAGGGATGTGGTGTCGGAGTCGCCGGTCGCGCGAGGTGATCGGCGCGACGACCGCCATCTCGATGGGCCACGCGTGATAGCCCGCCGGGGACAGCACCAGCACCGGCCGCCGCCCGCCCTGCTCATGGCCGATGACGGGACTCAGGTCGGCGATGAGCACGTCGCCCCGACGGATCACGGGTTGAGCTCCGGGAACTCGGCCCGCGCGTCGCCGAGGCCGTCGCCCGAGGTCAGGTCCCACAGGCGACCCTCGGCGAGATACTCGGCGAAGCCGGCCGGGTCCTCCTTCTCCAGCCGCCCGTAGTCGAGTGTGGCCTGGCGCATCGCCTCTTCCCGCTCCAGCCTCCGCGCGGTCTCTTCGAGCAGGGCGAACATCGTCGTGTTGCGACTCGCGGCGACGGCCGCGAACACGTCCCTCGCCTCGGTCGACACGCTGACCGTCGTCTTCGCCATAGTCAACACTATAGCGTTCCCCATATGTATGGCCACATGGCCACTGATCCTAGGCATTCAGCGTTTCCGCGGTCAACTTCGATCAGCCGTCGTCGAGCAGGGCGCCGTCGGCGACACCCTGCTCCCTGTTCCCGCCGGGCCCTTCAGCATCCGGGGAGGGCCCGGTACAGCTTGACGGAGACGGCCGCGAGCCAGGTCCAGATGACGATCACGGCCGCGACGAAGCCCAGGGTCAGGGCCGGCGCGCTGTTGCCGGAGGCGATGCCGGCGAAACCGGCGAGGAACAGCACGCCGGACACCCGGCTGTACACGGCCCAGCCCTTGCCGCCCTCGCGGCCGAAGCGGCGGGCGACGACGAAGCACGCCACGATCACGCAGAGGAAGCCGATGCCGCCCGCGGCGAGGTGCCCGATGCCGTGCCAGCTCACCGTTCCCGGTCCTTCAGGTGTACCGGCGGGGAAGCCCATCGCCGGGTCGGCCCGCAGTGCACCGGCCGCCACGAGGCTCGCCCCGTAGACCGCCACGAGCCGCGCCGCCCACGGACTTCCCGGCAGCGCGCGGTGCAGCCCGACGGCGGCCGCGATCACCATCAGGCCGGTCAGGACGAAGTTGGTGATCTGGATCCAGCCGAGACCGCCGTTGGACAGCAGGCTCCAGGCGTGCCGGGTCAGATCGAACCCGTCACGGGTCAACGCCTGCGCGAGGCTGACGCCGACGTAGAACGGCCCGGCGAGCACGCCGTAGCCGAGCAGCGACCGGGTGACCCGGTTGGCACGGATGTGGTCCGGAACGGTGGTGGTCATGGCGGGGGTCCTTCCTTCGTGGCGACCTGTCACCCGTCTCTCGAACAACCGCCCCACGATCCGACACGACGCCGATGTGACGCCGGTCACATCGCATGCTGCGATCGTGACACCCGTCCAGCTCGGGAGGATGACGACATGCCGTTCTCATTTCTCGACGAGATGCGGGACCGTCAAGGACGCCGCGGCGGTCATCGACGCGCGGTGGCCCGTGGAGAAGCGGGCCAATACCTGGATGCAGGACAAAGACTCGTACAACCCGGAGCTGCCACCGTTCTGAGACGGGCCGGCAAGGCAAGATGTACGCATGCCGTTCTCGTTGCCGATTCCCGCTGAGGCGAATGCGCTGCTCGACCGGGACCCGCTGGCGTTGCTGGTCGGGATGACGCTGGATCAGCAGATTCCGCTCGAAAAGGCGTTCTCGTCGCCCTGGGTGCTTTCGCAGCGGTTGGGGCATGAGCCGACGGCGCAGGAGCTGGCGGAGTTCGACCCTGACGCGCTGGTGGAGATCTTCGCGACGCCGCCGGCGCTGCACCGGTTTCCGAAGGCGATGGCGGCCCGGGTGCAGGAGGTGTGCCGGGTGCTCGTCGACCGGTACGACGGGGACACCGCCGCGATGTGGACCGGTGTCGCCTCCGGGGGCGAGCTGCTGCGGCGGGTGCAGGCGCTGCCGGGCTTCGGCAAGCAGAAGGCGCAGATCTTCGTGGCGCTGCTCGGCAAGCAGTACAGCGTGCAGCCCGACGGCTGGCGCGAGGCGGCCGGCGGATACGGCGAGGTCGGCTCGCACCGCTCCGTCGCCGACATCGTCGACGGCGACTCCCTCGGAAAGGTCAGGGAGTTCAAGAAACAGATGAAGGCGGCGGCGAAAGCACCGGGTGCGCTGGGGCGGCCGGGGTCGTAGTGTGCCTACCGTGCTGAAGGGTTTCAAGGACTTTATCTCGCGCGGCAATGTCATCGAGCTTGCCGTCGCCGTCGTCATCGGGGCCGCGTTCAACGACGTGGTCAAGGCGTTCACGGACGGCTTCCTGCAACCACTGATCAAGCTGACCGGCGGCATCGGGGTCGACGACAAGAACCAGGGGCTGAAGATCGGGTCGCAGTTCCTGGCGTGGCCGGCGTTCCTGAACTCGGTGATCGGGTTCCTGCTGACCGCGGCGACCGTCTACTTCCTCGTGGTGCTGCCGATGAACAAGCTGGCCGAGCGGCGCAAGCGGGGCATCGAGCCGGAGCCGTCCGCGCCCGCCGAAGACATCCGGCTGCTGACCGAGATCCGCGACCTGCTCGCGACCGGCAGCGTCAACCGGCCGACGGACCCCAGCGGCGGTGCGCATGCGGCGCCGGTGAAGCCGTCGGACACCTGATCCGCGAAACGTGGCAGACTCGGTGGTGATGATGGGACGCAGGCAGAAACCGCAGCTGATCACCACCGCCGAGCGTTCGCCCGAGCAGGAGCTTCGATCCCGCGAGCGGCGGTATGTGGCGATGATGCTGCTGCGCGGCCTCTGCGTGATCGTCGCGGCGGTGCTGGTCACGGCGAAGGTGCCGCTGCTGTGGCTGTGGCTGAGCCTGCTGGTGGCCGGGGCGCTGGTCCTGCCGTGGGCGGCGGTGCTGCTCGCCAACGACAGGGGGCCGCGGCCCGAGCACCTGCTCCGCAACAAGCTGCAGTCCCGGCGGCAGCCGCAGCAGTCACACCCCGATCCGGGCCACGCGCTCAGCGACCGCGAGCACGCGGAGCCCAAGGAGCCCAAGGTCATCGACGGCTGAGGCGACGGCCCCTGGACGGCCAGGGGCCGGGCGCGGCACTACGGACGGCCGCCGACCTTGGACACCGCCAGGGCGCGGAGCTACGGGCGGCCGCCGACCTTGGACACCGCCAGGGCGCCGAGCCGGGCGCCGCCGGCCAGCGCTTCCGCGGGCGACGCGCCGGTGAGCCACGCCGCCAGAAACCCCGCGGCGAACGCGTCGCCGGCGCCGGTCGGGTCGATCACCCGTGCGACCGGCGCCGCCGGTACATGGACGGGTGCGGCGGAAGGTCCGGCCCAGGTCGCCCCGGCGGCCCCCGACTTCACCACCACCGCGCCGGCCCGGTCCAGCAGCGCCGTCGCCAGCGAGGCCGCGGTGCCGTCCCCGGCGAGGACCTGCGCCTCGTCCAGGTTGGCGAAGAGCAGGTCGACGTCCGGTACCGACGCCCAGAACGACGACCCGAGGCGCTGCAGCGGCGCGGCCGACGCGGCGTCGAGGCTGGTCGTGAGGCCGCGGCGGCGCGCCTCGACCAGCGCGTGACGGCCGGCGGGCGCGCAGTCCGGGTCGAACAGGACATACGCGGACAGGTGAAGGTGCCTGGCGCCGGGTGTCGCGGCGAGCGCCAGATCGAGGGCGCGGTCGACGTCGGCGGGGGACAGGAGCTGGTTGGCGCCCCGGTCGGTGAACATCGTCCGCTCCGCGTCGGAGGCGAGCACGACCACCGTCCCGGTCGCGACCTCCGGCACGCGGCGGACGGTGGTCGTGACGCCCGCCGCGACCAGCTCGGCCAGGCGCGCGGAGCCGGGCTCGTCGTCGCCGGCGACCCCCGCGAACACCACCGGGTGCCCGACGGAGCCGAGCCAGGCGGCCGTGTTGGCCGCGGACCCGCCGCCCCGGATCGCGACCGAGGCGAGCGTGTCGGAGCCGATGGCGAGGGGCCCTTCGTGGACCGTGACGATGTCGGTGACCACGTCACCGACGACGACGACCGTCACAGCGCCGCGGCGATGCGGGCCGCCAGGTCGGCGTTGCGCAGGATGATCCTCACGTTCACGTCCAGCGAGCGGCCCTCGGTGGCGGCGTGGAAGTGCGACAGCAGGTGGGGGGTGACGTCCTTGCCCGTCACGTGGTCGCGCTCCAGCCCGGCGAGGCCCTCGGCCAGGACGCGGTCGTGCAGGTCGGGGTCGAGCTGCTCGTCGACCGGCAGCGGGTTGGCGATGATCGTCGCCCCCTGGTGTACTGCCTGAGCCCGGGCCGCCCGCACGATGGCCGCCGCGCCGGCCGGGTCGTCGACGGACCAGTCCAGATCGAACCCGCCGTCGGTGAGGTAGAAGCCGGGGAAGCGGCGGGTCCCGTACCCCACGACGCTCACGCCCAGCGTCTCCAGCCGCTCCAACGTGGCGCCGACGTCCAGGATCGACTTCACCCCGGCGCAGACCACGGTGATCGGCAGCCGGGACAGCGCCGTCAGGTCGGCCGACTCGTCGAACGTCGTGCCCGCGCCGCGGTGCACCCCGCCGAGCCCGCCCGTGGCGAAGACCGCGATGCCGGCCGCGATCGCGATCGCCGAGGTCGCCGCCACCGTCGTCGCGCCGTCGGCCCGCCCCGCCGCGGCGGGGGCCAGGTCGCGCACGGAGAGCTTCACGACGTCGTCGCTGCCGGCCAGGTGCACGATCTCCTCGTCGGACAGGCCGACCACGATCTCGCCGCCGAGCATGCCGATCGTCGCCGGGACGGCACCCGCGGCCCGCACGGTCGCCTCGATGTCCCTCGCGACGGTCAGGTTCGACGGCCGGGGCAGCCCGTGCGAGATGATGGTGCTCTCCAGCGCGACGACCGGCGCGCCGGCTTCCCTGGCGGCCGCGACCTCGGCTCCGTAACGGATGGCATGGTTGATCACCACGCAACGATAACCCCGCTCGCCGTGCGGCATCGTGGCCGTCGGCCTGGCAGACTGGGACCGTGACAACGACTCCCGAGACTCCAGGCGGTGGCGGCTCGACGCTCACGGACGAGCGCGTCGAGGAGCAGACCGACTATCGCTATGACGCCGGCGACCACGAGAAGTTCTCGCACTACGCGCCCAAGGACAAGATCATGCAGGCCATGATCGAGGGCACGCCGGTGCGGGCGCTGTGCGGCAAGCTGTGGGTGCCGTCGCGCGACCCGAGCCGGTTCCCGGTTTGTCCGGTCTGCAAGGACATCTACGAAAACGTGGTGCACAACGACGACCCGTCCTGACGGTCGTCCTCCTCTCACAGTGACGTTCGGCGCGGATCGGCACCTGGCCCGTCCGCGCCCGCTAGGCTGAGCAACGCCTTCGCGGTCCACCAAGACCCGGAGGCGTTTCCGTGTGGGTTCATGGTCCTCGAGGGGGTGCCGCATGCCGCCGCGTCCGGTGGTGCAGGCAGGACAGACGCTCCGGGTGTGGCAGCGCAAGGCCTTGATGGAGTACCTGCGCGGCAAGCGCGATGACTTCCTCGCCGTCGCCACGCCCGGCGCCGGCAAGACGACGTTCGCCCTGCGGATCGCCCTGGAGCTGTTCGCCGACGGCACCATCGACAACGTCACGGTCGTCACGCCGACCGAGCACCTGAAGAAGCAGTGGGCGGAGGCCGCCGCCCGTGTCGGGATCGACCTCGACCCGGGCTTCCGCAACGCCGACGTGCACACGTCGTCCGACTTCCACGGGACGGTCGTCACCTACGCGCAGGTCGGCATCGCTCCGGAGGTACACAAGCGGCGGACGATCACGAGAAAGACCCTTGTCGTCCTGGACGAGATCCACCACGCCGGCGACTCGAAGTCGTGGGGCGACGGGGTCAAGGCCGCGTTCGAGCCCGCCGTGCGGCGGCTGATGCTGACCGGCACCCCGTTCCGGTCCGACGAGAACCCGATCCCGTTCGTGCAGTACGAGCGGGGCAACGACGGCATCGCCCGCTCCCGCTCCGACACCACCTACGGCTACGCCGAGGCCCTCGCCGACGGCGTCGTGCGGCCCGTCATCTTCCTCGCCTACTCGGGTGAGACGCGCTGGCGCACCTCCGCCGGCGACGAGCTGGCCGCCCGCCTCGGCGAACCCATGACCCAGGACCTCATCGCCCAGGCGTGGCGCACCGCCCTCGACCCGACCGGCGACTGGATGTCGCAGGTCCTGCGCGCCGCCGACGCCCGCCTGCAGGTGCTGCGCGGCGGCGGCATGCCCGACGCGGGCGGCCTCGTCATCGCCAGCGATCAGACCGCCGCCCGCGCCTACGCGAGGGTCCTCGGCGAGATCACCGGCGAGAAGGCCGTCGTGGTCCTCTCCGACGACCAGGGCTCCTCCGGCCGCATCGCCTCGTTCGCCGCGTCGCAGGAGCGCTGGATGGTCGCCGTCCGGATGGTTTCCGAAGGCGTCGACATCCCGCGTCTGGCCGTCGGCGTGTACGCCACCAGCGCCTCCACCCCGCTCTTCTTCGCCCAGGCGATCGGCCGCTTCGTGCGCGCCCGCGGCACCAACGAGACCGCGACCGTCTTCGTGCCGAGCGTGCCGCACCTGCTGGAGCTCGCCTCCGAGATGGAGGCGCAGCGCAACCACGTCCTCGGCGCCCCGAAGACGAAGGAAGGCTTCGAGGACGACCTGCTGGAGCGCGCCCAGCGCGAGGAGAAGGTCGGCGACGACCTGCTGAAGAGTTTCGAGGCCCTCTCCGCGACGGCCGAGCTCGACCAGGTCATCTTCGACGGGACCGCCTTCGGCGTGCCGGCGCAGACCGGTTCCGCCGAGGAGGAGGAGTACCTGGGGCTGCCCGGCCTCCTCACTGCCGACCAGGTGTCCACGCTGCTCAACAAGCGCCAGGCCGAGCAGCTCGCGGCCGAGAAGCGCCGCGCCCCGGCCGCCGCCGCCACCATGGCTCCCGAACCTCCGAAAACCGCCGGCGAGCGCCGCATCGTCCTGCGCCGCCAGCTGAACACCCTGGTCGCCGCCCACCACCACCGCACCAACCTGCCCCACGGCAAGATCCACGCCGAACTCCGCCGCCTCTGCGGCGGCCCCCCGAGCGCCCAGGCGACGATCGAGCAGCTCGAGGAGCGGATCGCCACCATCCAGACCATGTAACCCGCCCTCGCTCCAGCCCGCCGTTGATCAAGTAGCGGATCCGGCCGCGATACCGACCGGATCCGCCATTCGATCAAGGCGGCCCCTCGGCCGCGGCGGTTCTCGTGCCGCTGAGCTCGGGTGAAGATCCGATTCGTCGCGTTTGAGCCGTCGGCCGCCGGTGAGAATGCGCGCTGGGAAACGAACAGCGGCACGGCTGGGTTCTCGCCGTTGCCGGTGGTGATCGAAGGACGGGGCTGGTCGCCCGGGCGACCGCAGCGATCCTTGGATCATGGTGGCGGCGGATGCGTAGTGGTTCTTGAGACGCTCGGCCCAGGTGAAGATGTGATTGGTCGCGTTCGGGGCGATGCCGCCGCTGGAGTCGCGCGCTGGGGGAGTGAGCGGCGGCGCGGTTGGTTGTCGGTCCTGCCGGTGGTGGTCGAAGGATGGGGCTGGTCGTGCGGGCGGCCACAGCGATCCTGGGATCATGGTGGTGGCGGGTGCGGGGTGGTTCTTGTGGCGTCGGCTCGGATGAAGATGTGATTGGTCGCGTTTGAGGCGATTGGTCGCCGGTGAAAGTGCGCGGTGCGGGAGCGAGCGGCGGTGCGGGTTGGTCTTCCGGATGCCGGCTCGCGTAGCGGTGTTGGTTGTCGGTGTTGCTGGTGGTGATCGAAGGACGGGGCTGGTCGTCCGGGTGGCCGCTGCGCTCCTTGGATCATCGCGGTGGCGGGTGCCGTGGTGGTTTCGCCAAGTGGTGGTGCGATTGGTCGCGTTTGGGTGAATCTGCCGCCGGGGTCGCGCGAGTGAGTGGTGGCGCGGGTGGTCCGTGACGGTAAGTACGGCGGTGGCGGTTGTCGGGGACCGAAGAAGGACGGCTGGTCGGGCCGATCTTCCCGTTCCCGGATGGTCGGACTGGTCGCCGATCATGGGGGTGGTGGGCGTGGGCCGGGGCTTCAGTGCGGCCTGTGATGGTGGGACGGCATGCGGCGGCACCAGCACGCCCGGCCATCGGTGAGCGCGTGGCCAGCGCAAGAGCACGCGGCCGCTGGGAAGGAGCCTGCCGTCGGCGAGAGAGTGCGCAGCGTCAGAAGGAGCGGCCAGCCCGAGTCAGGTAGGGGCGGCGCGACCGGCGGGAGAGTGCGCAGTTGTCAGAAGAAACGTTGCGGCCGGCGAGAGGTGTGCGGGGCTGTCGGGAGGAGGGGCGCTGCTGGTGAGAGCGCGCGTGAGTACCCGAAGGGGGCGGTCGCCGGTACGAGCGTGGTCACCGGAAGGAACGCGTGGTCGCCCGGTGAGCGGGTGGTCGGCAGGCGAGCGCGCGGGGGTCAGGTGAGCGCCGGGAACGGGGCCGGGCCTGGAGATGGCCGTAGGGCGCCCGGGATGCCGGGACGCCCTACGTGCGCGGTATTGGTCAGCTGGCCGTGATCTCGGTGCCGCGCCACGTGAAGTCTGGGGCGACGGCCACCTCCACCGCGATCTTGACCAGTTGGTCGGCGTACTTGTTTGCGTGATGTCCACAGAAGATCAGGTCGCCGCCTTCGGCGAGCCGAACTCGTAGTTTGCCTGCCGCGCTGCAGCGGTCGCACCGTTCCTCGGCGGCTGGGGGCGCTGCCGTCTCCGGCGGCGGCGTGAGGGTCGGGGTCATCGCCTTCCTCCTCTGATCGTCACCGACGAACGCTTCCTTGCGTCGTTCACAGATGGTTCAACACCGTGTTGCCCGACATCGTTCCCACCTCGCCTGCGGGACCGATGTCACACTTCTGTCGTGCCCGCGGGAGCCGGAACTGCAACACCCGCTACGTGCTTCCTATCGCGCCACGGCGGCGATCACAAGTGGGTTGAGGCGGCGGCGCCCCTCCCTCATGCCCTCGGTGACCGGAAACACACCCGGGCTGCCCCAAAAGGGACAGCCCGGGTTCGCGCACAGCGGAATGCGAGGATCAGTCGAGGTAGTCGCGCAGGACCTGCGAACGCGACGGGTGGCGTAGCTTCGACATGGTCTTCGACTCGATCTGGCGGATGCGCTCGCGGGTCACGCCGTAGACCTGGCCGATCTCGTCGAGGGTCCGCGGCTGGCCGTCGGTGAGGCCGAACCGCAGCCGCACCACGCCCGCCTCCCGCTCCGAGAGGGTCTGCAGCACCTGCTGGAGCTGGTCCTGCAGGAGCGAGAAGGACACCGCGTCGACCGCGACGACCGCCTCGGAGTCCTCGATGAAGTCGCCGAGCTGGCTGTCGCCCTCGTCGCCGATGGTCTGGTCGAGGGAGATGGGCTCGCGCGCGTACTGCTGGATCTCCAGCACCTTCTCCGGCGTGATGTCCATCTCCTTGGCCAGCTCCTCCGGGGTGGGCTCGCGGCCCAGGTCCTGGAGCAGCTCGCGCTGGATGCGACCGAGCTTGTTGATCACTTCAACCATGTGCACCGGGATGCGGATGGTGCGGGCCTGGTCGGCCATGGCGCGGGTGATGGCCTGCCGGATCCACCAGGTGGCGTACGTGGAGAACTTGTAGCCCTTGGTGTAGTCGAACTTCTCGACGGCGCGGATGAGGCCGAGGTTGCCCTCCTGGATGAGGTCCAGGAACGCCATGCCGCGGCCCGTGTACCGCTTCGCGAGCGAGACGACCAGACGCAGGTTGGCCTCGAGCAGGTGGTTCTTGGCGCGCTCGCCGTCGCGGGAGATCCACATGAAGTCGCGGCTGGCCGGCATGACCATCGGCTCGCCCGCGTCCTCGGCGGCCCGCAGCCGCTCGGCCGCGTAGAGGCCCGCCTCGATCCGCTTGGCCAGCTCGACCTCCTGCTCGGCGTTCAGCAGGGGGACCTTGCCGATCTGCTTCAGGTAGGCACGGACCGAGTCGGCCGACGCCGTCAGCTCCGCGTCGCGGCGGGCCTGCTTGAGCGCCTCGGACTCCTCGTCGTCCCACGCGAAGTCGTCGTCGGTCGCGGTGGCCTCGGCGTCGGCCTCGACGGCCTTCACGACCTCGACCGGCTCCTCGACGACCACGTCCTCGATCTCCGCCGCGAGCTCGGCGTCGTCGATCTCCTCGAGCTCCGGCTCCTCGCCGGCGCCCTTCGGGGCGGCCGGGTCGGCGTCGCCGGGGACGGCCTTCTTGACGGGCCCGGCGGCCTTCTTCGCCGGCACCGCCTTCTTGGCCGGCGCGGCCTTCGCCGGAGCGGTCGCTGCCGCGACCGGGGCGGCCTTCTTGGCGGGAGCTGCTGGTGTCGGTGCCTTCTTCACGGGCGCCCTCTCCACCCCCGAATCCGGTGTGGACTCGACGGCTGTCAGCGGCTTGGCGACCGGCGCCTTGCGCGCGGGTGCGGCCTTGGCGGTGGCCGCCTTGGATGCAGGGGTCGCGGACCGTGCCGCCGCGACCCGGCGCCGCCCGTTGGCGGAGTCGTCGACGACGACGGTGACTCCCGCCTCGGCGAGACTCCTGAGCAGCTTCTTGGCGTGTGCGGGGGTCACATCTGCGGTGTCGACCGCCTGCGCGACCTCCGCCGACGTGAGGTGGCCGCCATTGGCGGCCGCACGCGCGATCAGCGAGTCGGCGAGCGAGCGTACGTCGACGCTGGGCTGGTGAGCTGCTGTCACGAACGACCTTCCGGTGCGATGAGCGAGCGACGGCCGGTGCGGCCGAGTTCGCGCACGGCGCGGCCGTGCTGAGTGGGCCTGGGTGCTTTTGGTGGCGCCCGTGTGCCGTGCGTCCGGGGCGGATTCACGAGCGACAGCGGGCAGCGCGTGAATTGTAACGCTCTCTCGCCCCAACATCCCGCCTAGCGGGCCTAGACGCCACGTTGTGACCGAACGGATGGGCGGATCGGGGCCCTGACAGGATGGGTCGTATGGATCGCGGACACGAACTGCTGGCCCTCGCGGTGCCCATCGCCCGGGAGGCTGCGGCCCTCGCCAAGGCCATGCGCGCCGCCGGCGTGGACCCCGTGGCGACCAAGTCCACGCTCACCGACGTGGTCACGGCCGCCGACCAGGCGGTCGAGCGGCAGGTCCGGGAGGCCATCCGGCACGCCCGGCCGGGCGACGCCGTGCTGGGCGAGGAGTACGGGGACTCCCAGCAGGCGAGCGCGGTGCGCTGGATCCTCGACCCGATCGACGGCACCGTGAACTACCTCTACGACCTGCCGCAGTACGCTGTCTCGCTCGCCGCGGAGGTCGACGGCGTCGTGGTGGCGGGGGTGGTCATCAACGCCGCGACCGGTCGCGAGTGGACCGCGGTGCTCGGCGGCGGCTCCCACGCCGACGGCCGGCGGCTGTCCGGCTCCCGGCAGACCGATCTCCGTCAGGCGCTCGTCGGCACCGGCTTCGGGTACGCCGCCGACCGCCGCCTCCACCAGGCAGCAGTGCTCGCCGGTCTGATCGGCGACATCCGCGACGTGCGTCGCCTCGGGGCCGCCGCGATCGACCTGTGCCTGGCCGCGGAGGGCAGCCTCGACGCGTACTACGAGAAGGGCCTCAACGCCTGGGACCACGCCGCCGGTGGCCTGGTCGCCGCGGAGGCGGGTCTGCTCGTGACGGGCCTGGCGGGCGCCGTGCCCGGCCCGGACATGGTGGTGGCCGCCCCGCCGGCGCTGCACAAGGCCCTCCACGACCGCCTGGTGGAGCTGGACGCGGACAAGGGCCCGTGAGAGGCCACTGAGAAGCACTGAGAGGCCCTGAGGAGTTTCTAGGCCTCGGCGCAGGTGCCCTCGGGCAGCTCGGGGTTGCCCAGCGCGCCGATCGACTGCTTGACCTCGGTCACCGTCGGCAGCTGCTGGAACTTCGCGCCCAGGATGACGTCGACCTTGTCGTCCTGCCGGTTCTTGTCGAACTCGTCCTCGGACTTGTCGAGGAAATACGCCCGGACGAGCCACGCGGCGCCGACGGCCTTCGGGCCGAAGCGGAGGACCGCGACCTTCGTCTCGGGCTTCTTCACCGCCGGGTTGGGCGCCGCGTTCTGCACCGTGGCCTTGAACCCTCGGCTGGCGAAGTCATTGGTGATCTCGCCGGCCAGGCCGGGCTTCGAGGTCGCGTTGAAGACGTTGAGGTTGACCTGCTTCTCCTCGGGCAACCTGTTGTTGACCATCACCGCGTCCTGCGCGCATTCGTTGGCCGATACCGGACCGGTCTGGCGGTCCTTGATCAACGCGATGGTCACGAACACCGCCGCGGTGACCACGAGCAGCCCAACCAGGGCCAGTGCCCTTACCCGCGCGAAACTCATGGCCGTGTTATCTCCCCGCCCCAGAGCGACTCCGTCACCAGATAGACGCTCTGGCTGCCGGGAAGGTTAGCGCCTGTCGGAGATCCATGTTGAAGTCCCCACCCGGCATACCGCAAAGTTCCTACTCGCCGTTGCGGGATGACTCCCCACGGAAACCGTCAGGTGGAGGTAAGGTCGCATCCGCTGAGCCCGGCGGGCAACTTGTCGGGACGACGTTGTGTCGCATGGGTCACATTGGGAACAAGTTTCCGCGAGTGGGCGTACAACAAACGCACGAGGGCGGTAAGGTACGCCGCCCGTTGGACGTTACACCGGGCGCGACACCTACGGGCGAATGAATTGGGAGTGTGAACACCGATGGCCACCGACTACGACGCGCCGCGTCGCGACGAGGTCGACCTGGGGGAGGACAGCCTCGAAGAGCTGAAGTCCCGCCGGACCGATGCGCAGTCGGCGATCGTCGACGTGGACGAGACCGACCTGGGAGAGACGTTCGAGCTTCCCGGCGCCGACCTCGCCGACGAGGACATGACGGTCAAGGTCCTGCCGATGCAGGCCGACGAGTTCCGCTGCTCGCGCTGTTTCCTGGTGCACCACCGCAGCCAGCTCGCCGCCGAGCGCAACGGGGAGCTGATCTGCCGGGAGTGCGCCTGACCGCAAGTTGATCACGCGGATCTGGCGAAGGCGTGCTTGAGTCGTAGGCGGCACCGTTTCACACCTGCGGAGGTAGACGATGGCCCAGCCCGACGAGCTCGCCGAGAACCAGCCCGTGGAGGGCACGCAGGGCGAGGCGGCAGACGAGGCCGAGCTGTCAGCCGCCGTGACGGCCCTGACCGACGAAGGCGTCGAGCAGAAGGAGCGCCGGCGCCTGCTCGGCCGGCTGGTGCGCCTCGAGATCCGCGAGCGGGGCGTCAAGGACCTGTTCCGGCCGAAGAAGGCGATCGCCTGGATCACGGACAGCGTGACGAGGGTCGCACCGCACATTCCCGTGCGCGACCTGGACACACTGGTCGCGCACCACGGCGGGCTGACCGGCGACGCGCTCGCCGAGCGGCTCATCCGCAACGCGTCCCGGGTCACCGCCGGCATCGGCGCCGCGGGCGGCGGCGTGGCCGCCGTCGAGTGGGCCGTGACGCCCAGCCTGCTGTCCGCGCCGGTCCTGCTGGCCGCGGAGACGGTCGCGGTGGTCGCCGTGGAGATGAAGCTGATCGGCGAGCTGCACGCCGTCTACGGCCGCCCGGTGGAGGGCACCGGCGCCGAGCGCGCCGTGGTGCTGGTCCAGGCCTGGGCGGAGCGCCGTGGCGTCAACCCGCTGCGGGTCGGCGGCAGCGTCGCGGCCGCCATGGGCACCGCGCTGCGCAAGGAGCTGCGGGACCGGCTGCTCAAGCGCTTCGGGCGCAACCTGAGCACCCTGGGGCCGTTCCTGACCGGGGCAGCCGTCGGCGGGTTCCTCAACCGCCGCGCGACCATGTCCCTCGGCGCCGACATCAAGAAGGACCTGCAGCCGGGCCGGAAGGTCATCGAGGGCTGAGCGCCGCCGCGAGCTTCTCCGGGTGGCGGGTGCTGATCAGCCAGTACGGCGTGGGATCGGCGTCGTCCGCGACGTCGACGCGGACCGCACCGGCGACCCACGGCCGCTGGATCACGAACGCCTCCGGGTCCGCGTAGGGCCCCAGCAGGTCGCGCTTGTCCGCGGCCGACAGCGCCGTCACCTCACCGATATATCGCAGCGGGATGTGCGCGTCGTCGACCCGCAGCTCGCCGTTGGACACCTCGACACGGATGCGGCCCAGCCGCCACAGCCCCACGGTGGCCAGCGGCAGCAGCACCACGTACGGGATCCAGGTCGCCAGGCCGGGCGCGCCGAGCTTGACCTCGGCCGCGAGGAGCGCTGCGACCGCCACCGCGGGCAGCCAGAGCCACCACGCGACGGTGAGACGCTCACGGTACGAAGTCACGTGTGCGAGGGTACGTGTCCGGAGCCCGGGGGCACCCGGCAGGATGGAGGCATGACGGTGGAGGTTCACGTCCGGCGGCTCGACCCCGAGCTGCCGCTGCCGGCGTACGCGCACCCCGGCGACGCCGGCGCCGACCTGGTCGCGGCATGCGACCTCGACCTCGCACCGGGGGAGCGGGCGCTGGTCCCCACGGGGATCGCCATCGCCCTGCCGGACGGTTACGTCGGGCTCGTCCACCCGAGGTCGGGTCTCGCGCACCGCCTCGGTGTGACGGTGCTCAACGCGCCGGGCACCATCGACGCGGGGTACCGCGGGGAGATCCTGGTGAACCTGGTCAATCACGATCGGGTGATCACGGCCAAAATCAGCCGGGGTGACCGGATTGCCCAGCTTGTGGTCCAGCGCGTGGAGCGGGCACACTTCCACGGCGTCGACCATCTTCCCGATACTGTGCGCGGAGCCGGCGGTCACGGATCAACCGGTGGTCATGCTGAACTGGAGGAAGAGCAGTGATCTTCTCGCGCAAGAGCGGGAGCGGGCGGCACGCGAAGGACGACACCCGCGCGGGCGGTGCCCGCAGGCTCGAGGAGGAGCTGGGCCTGGTCGACGACGACCCTGAGGAGCCCGTCGCGTCCAAGGCGGACCGGCCCGAAGGCCCGTACGACATCACCGAGGCGCCCGCCGGCATCCCCCAGCTCGACCTGGGTGCGCTCAAGGTGCCCGCGGTCGACGACGTGGAGGTCCGCGTACAGGCGGACAACGAGGGCAAGATCCAGCAGATCGTGCTCGTCAACAACGACAGCGCGCTGCAGCTCGGGGTCTTCGCCGCACCGCGCAGCGAGGGCATCTGGGACGAGGTCCGCGGCGAGATCCGCAAGCAGTTGTTCGCCGACGGCGTCGCGGCCGAGGACGCCGACGGCGAGTGGGGCACCGAGCTGCGCGCCCGCGTCCGTACCCCCGACGGCCTGACGGACATCCGCTTCGTCGGCATCGACGGCCCCCGCTGGCTCGTGCGTGCGGTCTTCCAGGGCCCCGCCGCCGTCGACCCGGGTGTCGCGCCGCCGCTGGTGGCGTGCCTGCGCAACCTGGTGGTCGACCGGGGTCACGAGGCCATGCCGGTCCGCGAGCCGCTCCCGCTGCACCTGCCGAAGGAGGTCGCCGAGGCGACCGCCAACGACGGCTCGGCCGAGGTCGCGCTCACCGACGCGGCCAACGGTGTCGATGAGGCAAACGGGGCGGACCGCAGAAAGCCGTCACCGAGGCCCCGGCGCAAATAACACCCGTGAGCTGTACCGTCGTAGTGGGTGTCATGTCTGGCCGAGGAGGGTGGCACCGACGTCATGACCACGGACAGTGAGAAAGTCGTCGATCCGTCCGTCGAGCAGGCGCGCGGGCTGCGGAAGTTCTTCCGCCGCCTCACCGCCAGCGAGGCGGAGCTCGACGCCGAAGAGCTGCAACGCGACGCCAAGCAGTGCGGCAGCATGCCCGCGCTCGCCTGCGTCCGCGGTCAGGTCGTGAGCCTGAAGGGCCGGTTGCGCACGGTGGTCTACACCCCGCGCACCAACCTGCCCACCCTCGAGGCGGAGCTGTTCGACGGCAGCGACCTGGTGACCCTGGTCTTCCTGGGCCGCCGGCACATCGCGGGCATCGAGCCGGGTCGAGCGATCACGGCGAGGGGGCGCATCGCGGTCCGCGACGGCCGTAAGGTGCTCTACAACCCGTATTACGAGCTCGACACACCCAGATGAGGCCGGATGCAACCAGGTAAGACCGCGGAGACCGACCCCGACGAGGAAGCCCCGCTGCCCCCGTTCTCGGTGCAGATGTCCGAGCAGCTGGGCGGCGTGCGCGGCCTCATCGAGTCGAGCATCCCGATCACGCTCTTCATCGTGGTCAACTTCCTGGGCGACCACTTCGGCTGGTGGTCGCTGCGGACCTCCCTGATCGTCGCGGTCGCCGCCGCGCTCTCCATGGCCGTCTACCGGCTCAGCCGCCGCGAGTCGGTCCGCCACGCGGTCAACGGCGTCGTCGGCATCGCGATCGGCGCGTACCTGGCCTGGAAGAGCGGCGACGCCAAGGACATCTACCTGCCGGGCATGGCCCTCACCGCCGCGTACGCGGTCGGCATGCTGGCCTCCGTCGCCTTCCGCCGCCCGCTGGTCGGGTGGCTCTGGTCCGTCATGCTCGACAAGGGCGGCAACCGCTGGCGCGAGAACCCCCGCCTGCGCCGCGCCTTCGCCTGGCTCACCGTCCTCTGGGCCGTCGTCTACCTGGCGAAGCTCGGCGTGCAGATCCAGCTCTGGCGCGCCGGCGACGCGGACCTGCTCGGCGTCGCCCGCCTGGCGCTCGGCTGGCCGCCGTACGCCCTGCTGGCCGCCCTGACCGTCTGGCAGGCCCGCCGCATCATCCGCGCCTCCGAACCCGAGCCCGACCGGCCCGAGCCCGCCCGCCCGGAGGTCCGCCCCGCCGACTGACAGCGTTTTCCGTGATCCGGAAGAGTTTGTGTCGCTATAGCAGCACAAAGTCTTCCGGATCATGAGAGGTCAGAAGAACTGAGGGCCGCGCTTCTTGCGGGTGTTCTCGACCGAGTCGGCGCCGAGGATGACGGCGCGGACCGCGTCCTCCATCTCCGACGTGACGACGAACACCAGCTCGTCGCCGGCCTCCAGCGGGTCGTCGGGGGTCGGGACGAGGACGCGCCTGCCGCGCAGGATGGCGACCAGCGCGGAGTCGTGCGGCAGCGGCACCTCGCGGACCGGGTGGCCGACGTACGGCGCGGTCTCCGGCAGCGTGATCTCCACCAGGTTGGCCTCGGACTGGCGGAAGGTCATCAGCCTGACCAGGTCGCCGACGGAGACGGCCTCCTCGACGAGGGCGGCCATGAGGCGGGGCTTGCTGACGGAGACGTCGACGCCCCACTGCTCGTTGAAGAGCCACTCGTTCTCGGCGCGGTTGATGCGGGCGACCACCCGCGGCACCGCGAACTCGGTCTTGGCCAGCAGCGAGACGACCAGGTTGACCTTGTCGTCGCCGGTGGCGGCGACGACCACGTCGCAGGAGGAGAGGTCGGCCTCCTGCAGCGAGGACAGCTCGCACGCGTCGGCGAGGATCCACTCGGCGGCGGGGACCCGCTCGGGGCGGACCATGCGCGGCACCCGCTCGATGAGCATGACCTGGTGGCCGTTGTCGACCAGCTCGGTGGCGATGGAGCGGCCGACGTTGCCGGCACCGGCGATGGCGATCCGCATGATCAGTGTCCCCCTTCGGGTGCGGAGCCGGTGACCTTCGTCACGGACGCGATCATCTCGTCGGTCACGAGCATGAAGGCGAGGTCGCCGTCCTGGATCACGGTCGACGAGGTCGGGAGCATGGCGAGGCCGAAGCGCATCAGGTACGCGAGCCGGGTGCCGCTGCGGGCCTCCAGGTCGCCGACCGAGTGGCCGATCCAGTCGGGGTGCATCGGGATCTCCATGATGGAGACCGTGCTGGTCGGGTCGCGCCAGATCTCGACGTTGCCCTCGGGGACCAGGTGGCGCAGCATGCGGTCCGCCGTCCACCGGACGGTGGCGACGGTCGGGATGCCGAGCCGCTCGTACACCTCGGCGCGCTTCGGGTCGTAGATGCGGGCGACGACCCGCTCGACGCCGAAGGTCTCGCGGGCGACCCGGGCGGAGATGATGTTGGAGTTGTCGCCGGAGGAGACGGCGGCGAAGGCGTCGGCGCGCTCGATGCCCGCGGACAGCAGCACGTCGCGGTCGAAGCCGACGCCGGTGACGGTCGCGCCGGTGAAGTCCCCGCCCAGGCGACGGAAGGCGTCGGCGTCGGAGTCGATCACCGCGACCGAGTGGCCGCGCTGCTCGAGGCTGATCGCGAGGGTCGAGCCCACGCGTCCGCACCCCATGATCACCACGTGCACGTAACGCCTCCGATGTGTGCGGCTCTCGTGTTGAGGATGCCATGCGCGGGTCGGACCGGTGTATCCGGCAGGCGCGCGACCCGTACGCTTAGCGGTCGTGGCCAGTCCCACCTCCCTGATGAAGCGGCTGCTCCTGGGCCGACCGTTCCGCTCGGACCGGCTGAAACACACGCTGCTGCCCAAGCGCATCGCCCTCCCGGTCTTCGCCTCCGACGCGCTGTCGTCGGTCGCGTACGCGCCGGACGAGATCCTGCTGACGCTGTCGATCGCGGGTGCGACCTCGCTGCTGGTGTCGCCGTGGATCGGCCTGGCCGTCGCTGTGGTGATGCTCACGGTCGTGGCGAGCTACCGGCAGAACGTGCACGCGTACCCGTCCGGTGGTGGCGACTACGAGGTGGCGTCGGTCAACCTCGGCCCGCGGTTCGGCGTCGCGGTCGCCAGCGCGCTGCTCGTCGACTACGTGCTGACCGTCGCCGTGTCGACCGCGTCCGGCGTGGCGAACCTCGGGTCGGTGCTGCCGTGGGTCGCCACCCACAAGGTCGCCATCGCGATCATCGCGATCGCCCTACTGACCGCGCTCAACCTGCGCGGCATCCGCGAGTCGGGCAGCGCGTTCGCGATCCCGACCTACGGGTTCATGATCGTGATGATCGGCATGATCCTCACGGGCTTCTTCAAGATCTTCATCCTGGGTGACGATCTGCGGGCGCCGAGCGCCGGGCTGCAGATCGCGGCCGAGCAGGTGCACCTCAACCAGTGGGCGATGGCGTTCCTGCTGCTGCGGACCTTCTCGTCCGGCTGTGCCGCGCTCACCGGTGTCGAGGCGATCTCCAACGGCGTGCCCGCGTTCAAGGAGCCGAAGAGCAAGAACGCGGCGACCACGCTGCTGCTGCTCGGCAGCATCTCGATCACGATGCTGCTCGGCATCATCCTGCTGGCCCGCAAGACCGGCCTGCAGTTCGTCGAGGACCCCGCCCGACAGATCATCGGCGGCCCGCACGACTACGTGCAGAAGACGGTCACCACCCAGCTCGGCGAGACGGTCTTCGGGTCCGGCTCGATCATGCTGTACGTCGTCGCCGTCATCACCGCGCTGATCCTGTTCCTCGCCGCCAACACCGCCTTCAACGGCTTCCCCGTGCTCGGCTCGATCCTCGCCCAGGACCGCTACCTGCCACGCCAGCTGCACACCCGCGGCGACCGGCTCGCCTTCTCCAACGGCATCATCCTGCTGGCGCTCGCCGCGATGGTGCTCATCATCGGGTTCCAGGGCGAGGTCACGCGGCTGATCCAGCTGTACATCGTGGGCGTGTTCGTGTCGTTCACGCTGTCGCAGGCCGGCATGATCCGGCACTGGAACCGGCTGCTGCGCACCGTCCGCGACAAGAGCACCAGGTCCCGCATGATCCGGTCCCGGACGATCAACATGATCGGCCTGAGCATGACCGGCGCCGTGCTCGTCGTCGTGCTCATCACGAAGTTCCTGCTCGGCGCGTACATCGCCATCATCGCGATGATCGTCATCTACTTCCTGATGGTCGGCATCAAGAAGCACTACGACACGGTCGCCCGCGAGCTGACCCCGTCGGAGGACCGTCCCGTCCTGCCGTCGCGCAACCACGCGGTCGTCCTCGTCAGCAAGGTGCACCGCCCGACGCTGCGGGCCGTCGCCTACGCGCAGGCCACCCGGCCCGACTCGCTCACCGCGCTGACCGTCAACGTCGACGACCACGACACCCGGGCGCTGCAGGCCGAGTGGGAGCGCCGCGGCATCCCGGCGCCGCTGACGGTCGTCGACAGCCCGTACCGCGAGATCACCCGCCCCATCCTGGACTTCGTGCGGTCGAAGCGGCGCGACTCGCCCCGCGACGTGGTCACCGTCTTCATCCCCGAGTACGTGGTCGGGCGCTGGTGGGAGCACCTGCTGCACAACCAGAGCGCGCTGCGGCTGAAGGGGCGCCTGCTCTTCGAGCCCGGCGTCATGGTGACCAGCGTGCCCTGGCAGCTGAGCTCCATCGACGACGTCGACATCGCCAAGCTCGACGCCGCGTTCACGCGCGGGCCGCAGCGAGGCCCACGCCGTACACAGGAAACCCCCCCTGAATGAGCGACTGGATGACACTGCTGGAGCTCGAAGTCGGCTCGGTCGCCCACGGCGGGCACTGCGTGGCCAGGCACGACGGCCGGGTGATCTTCGTCCGGCACGCGCTGCCGGGGGAGCGGGTCCTCGCGCGGATCACCGACGAACGCAAGGGCTTCCTGCGCGCCGACGCCGTCGAGATCCTGCTGCCGTCGCCGGACCGCGTCATCCCGCCGTGCCCGTTCTCCGGCCCCGGGGCCTGCGGCGGCTGCGACTGGCAGCACGCCGACCCCGCCGCCCAGCGCCGCCTGAAGTCCCAGGTCCTCGGTGAGCAGCTGGCGCGACTCGCCGGTGTTTCCGCGTCGGTACCGGTGGAGGCCCTCCCCGGTGGCGCGCTCGGCTGGCGCACCCGGGTCCAGTACGCCGTCGACGACGAGGGGCGGGCCGGGTTTCACCGGCACCGGTCGAGCGAGGTCATCCCCGTCGACCGCTGCCGGATCGCGCACCCGGCGATCCAGGCGCTGCCCGTCACCACCCGCCGCTGGCCTCCCGGCTCGACCGTCGAGGCCGTCGCGGCGTCCGGCGGCGAGACCGCGGTGCTGACCCGGGCCGGGCGCAGCGGCGCGCTCACCGGACCGCCCGTCCGCGTCCGCGAGGTCGCCGCCGGGCACGACTGGAGCGTCGACGCCGGCGGCTTCTGGCAGGTGCACCCGCACGCCGTCGCCGCCTTCACCGGCGCCGTGCTGGAGATGCTGCGGCCGGCGGAGGGGGAGCGGGTCTGGGACCTGTACGGCGGGGTCGGCCTCTTCGCCGCCACCCTCGCCCCGCACTGCGGCCCGGTCACCGTCGTCGAGGGCGACCGCCGGGCCGTCGCCGCGGGCCGCAAGGCGCTGCGCTCGGTGGCCAACGTCCGGTTCGTCAACGACGACGTGGCGGCGGCGATCGGCAACCCGCGCTGGCGCAGCGTCGACCTGGTCGTGCTGGACCCGCCCCGGGCGGGTGCGGGCCGCGAGGTGGTCACGGCCGTCGCGGCCAGGTCACCGCGCGCCATCGCCTATGTCGCGTGCGACCCGGCCGCGTTCGCCCGCGATGCCGGTCTGCTGCTGGGCCTCGGGTATCAGCTGCCGGAGATCCGTGCCTTCGACAGCTTCCCGATGACCCAGCACTTCGAGACGATCGGGCTCTTCACCCGTTCCTAGTCGTTGTTCAGAACGGCCAGGTTCCGCGCTCGCCGGCCTCCAGCAGGGGGATCATGCCGAAGCCCGCGTCGGTGAGGCCGCCGAACGTCCAGCGGTTGCGCTCCTGCGGGGTGTGACCCATGCGGTATCCGGCGAGGTTCCACGTGAACAGCGGCGTGCCCGCCGGCAGCGACGTCGACACGTCACCGTCGAACGACGCCTGCTCGTCGGTCAGGATCACCACCCGGTCCTGCCTGCGGTAGTGCTCCCGCACCGCCGAGGCCGTGTCGGTACCGCCGTTGTGGAAGTGCCCCTTCGCCTTGAACCGGTCGATGCCGCGCAGCAGCGACTCGCCCGGTTCGACCGGGAACACGGTGGTCCGGGTCGAGAACGACACGACCTTCGCCCGCTCGCACCGCAGCGCCAGCGCCAACCCGAAGATCACCGCCGCGTCCCACCGCATGAGCGTGCCGTCCTTGGAGAACACCGAGTGCATCGACCCCGACGTGTCGATCAGGATCAGCGTGTCACCGGGCAGGAACGGGATGCTCGCCAGGCTCTGGTTCAACGCCCGCTCCAGCGCCCACGCCCACCGCAGCGACGGCGCCGCCCGGTACGCCGACAGGAACCGCATCGGCAGCTGCCGCGACCGCGCCACCTCGCCCGGATCCGCCAGCTTCGCCGCGACCTGCCCCGCGACCGCGTCCGACACCCCGACCTGGTCGAAGTTCCGCAGGTTCCGGAGCAGGGCCATGTACCCCATCGACGGGATGAGGGCTTCCCACAGGCGGTTCTTCGGCAGCCGGGAGCCGCCCAGCGACAGCGCGTCCTCCCAGGTCATGCCGGCGGCGCGCAGGCGCCCGGCGTCGAGCAGCACGGACGGGTCCCCGGCCGCGTCGGCCCGCAGGCGGGCGTTGGCGGCGATCATCGGGAGCGACTCGGCCACGCGCGGCTCGGGCCGGTTGTGCCGGCGGTCGAGCGCGAACGTGAACAGGTCGCCCTGTGCCGGGCCGGCCGGGGCCGGGTGGGTCAGGTCGAGCACGTCGGCGAACCGGAACGCGTGGCTGGCGGTGTCGTACTTGAGCAGGTTGCGCTCCGTGTACAGCCGCTTCGCCGCGTCGGCGACGCCACGCTTCACCGGCTTCGGCACCGACCGGCCGTAGCGCGACGCCCAGTACGCGAGGAGCTCACCCGGCTCGTCGGCGCGCTGCAGCACGCCGGCGACGACCTGCCGGTGCTCGCCGGTGCCGTTGACCAGGCCGGCGGCGAGACGGGCGCGGACGTACTCGGCGGCGCCGACCAGCGACGCGGAGCGCAGGTTCGCCCCGCCGCGCAGCCAGCGCAGGAACCGGGCGGTCCACTCCGGGTGGCGCACGGCGGCGGCGCCGACGAGCTCGCGGTAGCGCTGGTCGCGGTCGCCGGCCGACTCGTAGAACGTCTGCTCGCCGACCATGTTGGCGACGGCGAGCAGGAACAGCTCCGACTTCAGGTCGCGCGAGTAGCCCGGGCCTCCCTGGTAGGTGACCCCGTCGGGGCGCCGCTTCGTCTGCTGCGAGTTGAACTTGGCCATGAGGAATCACCGTCCCTTTGCGGAAAAGACAGAGATGTCCCGTCGTGGTGACCCGAGATCCAGGCGGCGCCGGCACAAAGTGCTCTGTCCGCTGAGCTACACCCCGATGAGCCGGGGCGGCAGGATTCGAACCTGCGACCTCTCGATTAACAGTCGAAGTATCCGGTGCCTGCGCACCGGGTCACCACGGCGGGACATCTTGTGCCGGGAACCGTAGCAGCGGTTAATCGCGTGCCGCGCCGCATTTTCCTGCCCGATGATGTGGCGATGTTCGATGTCCGTGCCGTCGATCTGCGGCTGCTCAACTCGCTGACGAAGTACCCGTCGATTCCGACGTACCACACCCTGGATCCCCGCAACGGGGGTCTGACCTCCCCTGCCACGGTGTTTCCCGGCGACGTCATCGCGACGGAGAAGGTCGACGGGACCAACAGCCGGATCGTCCTGCTGCCCGACGGCTCGTACCTCATCGGATCGCGCGAGGAGCTCCTGTACGCGAAGGGCGACCTCATCGGTAACCCTGCCCTCGGCATCGTGGAGCAGCTGAAGCCGGTCGCCGCGGGTCTGCCGGCCGGGGACGGGATCCGTGTCTACTTCCTGGAGCTCTACGGCGGCAAGGTCGGCGGGGCGGCCAGGCAGTACACGAGCGACTCCACGCTCTTCGGCTGGCGGCTCTTCGACGTGGTCGACCTGCCTGACTGGTCCACGCCGCTGTCGCTTTCCTCCGCCGCTGTGTCCGCGTGGCGAGAGGCCGGCGGGCAGCCGTTCGTGCCGGAGTCCACGCTGGCCGCGCTCGCTGCCGCCGCGGGGCTCTCGCTCACGCCGCGGCTGTGGCACCGGGCCGGCTCGGCGCTGCCGCCGGGGATCGCGGAGATGCAGGAGCTGCTGACCGCCTCGCTGCCGGCGACGCTGGTGGGGCTCGACGGTGCGCCGGGCCGGGCCGAGGGGATCGTGCTGCGCGCGCCCGACCGGTCGGTGATCGCGAAGGCCCGCTTCCAGGACTACGAGCGGACCCTGCGCCGGCGGGGATCTGTCGTACCGCGCACGTAGACTCCCCCTGTCGCTTCGCTTGAGGCGGACGGTGGGGGGAGTGCTGCATGGCAACGCTGCGGGAGCGGCTCGCCGAAGAGGTGCCGCTGGTCGCGGTCAGCTTCGGCGACGAGGACGCCGGGCGGGACGCGGCGCAGGCCCGTGACCTGCGCGTCGACGTCGCCGAGCTGCGCGTCGACTGGTTTGCCTCGACCGACCCCGAGCACGCGCTGCGCCAGGTCCGGCCGTTCGCCGGCATGCCGACGCTCGCCACGATCCGCTCGAAGGACGAGGGTGGCTACTGGGCGGGCGACGAGCCCTCGCGCCTGCGGCTCTACGAGAACCTCATGCCCGAGGTCGACGCCGTCGACGTGGAGCTGGCCTCCACCGAGATCCGCGCCGGTGTCGTCGCCGCCGCCCGCTCCCACGGCACGGTGGTCGTGCTGTCGCACCACGACTTCACGGCCACCCCGGCCGCGGCGCGCCTGGACGAGCTCGCCGAGGAGGGCTTCGCCGCCGGCGCCGACCTGGTCAAGATCAGCACCATGGCCCAGGGCCCCGACGACCTGCGCACCCTCACCGACTTCACCCTCCGCCATCACCACCGCGGCGTGATCGCCATCGGCATGGGCCCCGAGGGCGCCGCTTCCCGGCTCATGCTGCCCGTCCTGGGCTCGCGGATCACCTATTCGTTCATCGGCGGCCGTCCCGCCCCCGGCCAGCTGCCCTTCGAGGAGACGGTGCGGCTGCTGGAGCTGTTCTCGCCCCGCTTCGCCGACCGGCGTGCCGCATGACCGAGCCGGCCGACCCTCAGCGCCCGTCCCAGCCTTCCTCGCCGGATCCTGCGGCATCGCCGGAGTCTCCACCGTCGGCCGGGTCGTCAGACGCGGCCGGGGCCGGGGAGTCTGGTGCTGCGGCGCCCGGGGGTTCGCAGCCCGGGGCCGCGGGAGCCGGGGCGGGTGGCGGCGAGGGCCGGCCGCGACGGGATCAGTGGCGGCCGGTGCGTCGGACGGTGGCACAGGTGACGATCGCGTTCACCGTGCTGTTCCTCGTGCCGCTGATCAGGCTGGTCCTGGGGCTCGACTCCGGTGGGCCGAAGGTCGAGCGGAGCCCTGCCGCCTGGACCGTCTGGATCGCGAGCCTGACGGTGATGGTCGTGGCCGCGCTCGTCGCGGTGAAGGCGCTGCGGACCGACGACAGGAGCACCGAGGTCAAGCTGTCGTGGTGGTGCGGCGGCTTATGGCTCGTCGGCTTCGTGCTGACGATCGTCTACTCAGGCATGCTCGGCTGACCGAGCCCCGAGTTCGCCGGTCACGGTTGGTCCGCTGACAAGGCCAGCGAGTCGCCGGTCACGGTTGGCCGGGCGGTGGTTGCCGCTCGGGGATGGGTGGCTGGTCGAGCGGCGGTTTGATCGATTGGTTGGTCGATCGGGCGGTGGGGTTGTTGCCTGGGGTAGGTGCTGGTCGGGCAGTGGGTCGCCGGTCGGGGTCGGTCGGGCGGTGGGGTTCGCTCCGAGTGGGTGGCTGATTGGGCTGCGGGTTTGCTGGTCGGGGTTGGTAGGGCGGCGGATTTGCTCGGGGCGGGGTGACTGGTCGGGCAGCGGGTTTGTTTGGCGGGGGTTGGTCGGCTGGGAGGGCGGTGACTGGGCGGCGGGGTTCTCCGGGGATGGTCGGCTGGTCGGGCAGTCGGTTTGGCGCCTGGTGGGGCGGCGGGGTGTGCGGCGGGGCCCTATCTTCTGTGTCGTGCCGCATGGCGCAGTCCGCGATACGGAGGAACCATGACCCAGCCGCCCGGGCCCGACGAGTCCACGGGACCGGCCCAGCCGTCCGAGCCGGTGCCGCCGGTGGATTCCGGGCAGCCGCGCACCGTTCCGCTGCCGGGGGAGTCCGGCCCGGAGGCTGAGGGTGTCGCTCCTTCTGTGCCGGGTGCGGTTGCCGGGGAGACCGGCTCGGCCGGTGCCGCGTCGGCGGACGGCGGCGAGGCCGGCGCCGGAGATGGTGCGCGGATCAGGCCGCCCGTCCCCGCGGCGCAGGAGCACGGGTCGGGCGCGTACGGGCAGCCCGGCCATCCGGGTCAGCCGCAGCAGCCCGGTCAGCCCGGCCATCTAGGACAGTCGCCGTATCAGGGGCAGCCCGGGTATCAGGGGCAGCCGCCGTATCCGGGGCAGCCGTACTACCCGGGGCAGGCGCCGTATCCAGGGCAGGCGCCTTATCCGGGGCAGGGGCAGTTCGGTTACCCGGGGCAGCCTGGTGCGTATGGGGCGCCGCAGTATCCGGCTGGGGGGTATGGCCAGTCGCAGGGATACGGGGGTGTGTACGACCCGGCGCAGGCGTACGCGATCTATCAGATGGTGCCCGTCGCGGGGGTGATCGGTGAGGGTGACCCGCTGGTCAGTCCCGACTTCGCGGGCTGGTGGCGGCGCAGCATGGCGATCCTGCGGCGGGGCTGGGACAAGCTCGCGTTGCTGCAGCTCATCGGGTTGGTGGTGATGCTGGCGTACAGCGTGGCGCTGTCGATGGTGAGCCTGGACGTGTCGGACGACCTGAGCCAGACGGACCCGGTCACGGGGGCGCCGGTCCCGTCGGATCCCGGGCAGTTGTTCGCGGCGTTGGGGCTGATCCTGCTCGGGTCGTTCGTCGGGGTGTTCGTCTCGTTCGTGGTGTCGATCGCGTCCAACCACGTGGCGGTGACGATCGCGGCGGGGCTGCGGCCGCGGCTCGGTGCGGCGCTGCTGCTCGCGGCGCGGCGGGTGTTTCCGCTGCTGGGGTGGCAGATGCTGGCAGGGCTGATCATCTGCGTCGGGTTCTGTGCGTGCTTCCTGCCGGCGATCTACCTCGCCGCGGTGTTCACGCTGTTGCCGGCGGTGGTGACGTTCGAGCGGGGCGCGTCGGCGATCTCCCGCTGCTTCAAGCTGTTCCACCAGGATCTCGGGGCCTCGATCAGCCGGATCGCGACGGCGCTCGCGCTCGGGTTCGCCGCCGCGTTCGTCGGGGCCATCGTCGGCATCATCGTCCAGGGTGGGACCGGCGGGGCGTCGTCGCTCTCGCTGGAGCCGGTGAGGGTCACCGGGGCCGACGGGAAGATCGTGCTCGGGATGGTGCTCGCCTCCGTCGTGTCGGAGGTGATCGCCCGGGCGGGTGCGGTGGTGACGGCGCCGATGTCGCTGGCGACGTACGCGGACATGCGGGCCAGGGTCGAAGGGCTGAGCACGGCGACGCTGGCGAACGAGATCGGCCTGGCACCCGAGGCCGCCCAGTACAACGGCCAGCATCCGGGCCAGCATCCGGAGCAGCCGCCGGTGCCCGTACAGGAGCAGCAGCCGGGACAGGGGTCGGACCAGGACTGGATGCCGCCGAACCGCTGACGAGGCCGCAAACGGCGAAGATACTGAAAAAGTGGGATTTAGCCGGAGAACGCTGCTCGTCGCCGGCGGGCTGACCGTCCTCGGGCTGCCCGGCTGCGCGGTCAGCGGGGACGAGATCGGCGACGACGGGTCGGGCAAGGTCGAGGTGTTCTCGTGGTGGGCGGGGCCCGGCGAGAAGGAAGGGCTGGAGGCGCTCGTCGCCGACTTCCGCCGGGTCAACCCCGGGGTCGAGTTCGACAACGCCGCCGTCGCGGGCGGGGCGGGCACGGTCGCCCGGACCGTGCTCGCGACCCGGCTGGAGAACGACGACCCGCCCGACTCCTACCAGGCGCACGCCGGTCTCGAGCTCGACAACGACGTCGCGGCCGGCTACCTCGAGGACGTCCGCTACCTGTACGACCAGCAGCGCTGGCGCGAGCGACTGCCGAAGGGCCTGGTCGAGGCGCTGACGTTCGACGGCAAGATCTACTCGGTGCCGGTGAACATCCACCGCGCCAACCTGCTCTGGCACAACCCGGCGGTGCTGAAGGCGCACGGCCTGACGCCGCCGATCAGCTGGTCGCAGTTCCTGAGCCAGGCGGCCGTGCTGCGGGGCAAGGGCGTCCTGCCGCTGTCGATCGGACCCACCTGGACGCAGAAGCACCTGCTCGAGTGCGTGCTGCTCGGCGAGCTCGGCGCCGACGGGTACACCGGACTCTGGAGCGGCGCGACGGACTGGAAGAGCGCGCCGGTGCAGGAGGCGTTGACGCTGTTCGTGCGGGTCCTCGACCAGTCCGACGTCGCGACCGCCGCCGGGGACTGGCAGCCGGCGCTGGACAAGGTCGTCGCCGGCACCGCCGCCTACAACGTGATGGGCGACTGGGCCGACGCGTACCTGCGGACCAAGGGCCTCGCGTTCCAGCAGGGCTACTCGGTGGTGGCGAGCCCCGGCTCGGAGAAGGTGTACGACTTCCTGTCCGACTCGTTCACGCTGCCGCGCGGGGCGCCGCACCGGCGCGCCGCCGAGCAGTGGCTGATCGAGTGCGGCTCGGTCAGCGGGCAGGACGCGTTCAACCCGCAGAAGGGGTCCGTGCCGGCGCGGCTCGACGCCGACAAGGCGAAGTACACCGGCTATCTCGCGCAGGCGATCGCCGAGTGGACCGACAGCTCCACCCGGGTGGTGGGGTCGCTCACGCACGGTGTCGTCGCCGGGACGAAGCGCAGCGCGGCGATCGACGCGGCCCTGACGCTGTTCGTGCAGGACAGGGACACCGTGAGGTTCGCCGCGGCGGCAAGTGGTTGAAGCCGTGTGCGACAGCCGGTGACCAGGTAACGAGCATGTGTGGAAGCTGTCAAGATTCGTCCAGCCGACGTGCGCCGATGCGCGCCCCCGTTAGAGTTGAGCCCCATGAGCACTGAAGAGACCGAGGCCGCCACCCTGCTGAGCTCCGTCCGCAGCCCGGGTGACCTCCGTGACCTCTCGACGGAGCAGCTGGAGGTGCTCGCGGCGGAGATCCGCGACTTCCTCGTCGCCAAGGTCTCCCGCACCGGCGGCCACCTCGGCCCCAACCTCGGTGTGGTGGAGCTGACCCTCGCCCTGCACCGCGTCTTCGACTCGCCGAAGGACCGCATCCTCTTCGACACCGGCCACCAGGCCTACGTCCACAAGATCGTGAGCGGCCGCCAGGACGGCTTCGACCTGCTCCGCCAGCGCGGGGGGCTCACCGGCTACCCGAGCCAGGCCGAGAGCGAGCACGACATCATCGAGAACTCGCACGCCTCGACCGCGCTGTCCTATGCGGACGGCCTGGCGAAGGCGTTCGCGCTGCGCGGCGAGCCGCGGCACGTCGTCGCGGTCGTCGGTGACGGCGCGCTCACCGGCGGTATGTGCTGGGAGGCGCTGAACAACATCGCCGGCGCGAAGAACCCGCTCGTCATCGTCGTCAACGACAACGGGCGCTCCTACTCCCCGACGATCGGCGGCCTCGCCGACCACCTGTCCAACCTGCGGCTCAACCCGAGCTACGAGAAGGTCCTCGACCTGGTCAAGGACTCCCTCGGCCGGACGCCGCTGGTCGGCCCGCCGCTGTACGAGGTGCTCCACGCGGTCAAGAAGGGCATCAAGGACGCGGTCGCGCCGCAGGCGATGTTCGAAGACCTCGGCATCAAGTACGTCGGACCCGTCGACGGCCACGACCAGGTCGCGGTCGAGTCGGCGCTGCGCAAGGCGAAGTCGTTCGGCGGCCCGGTGATCGTGCACGCCGTGACCCGCAAGGGCTTCGGCTACCGGCCCGCCGAGGAGGACGAGGCCGACTGCCTGCACGGCCCCGGCAGCGCCTTCGACATCGAGACCGGCAAGCTGCTCGCCCCGGCCGCGGTGAAGTGGACCGGCGTGTTCGCCGACGAGCTCGTCGCGATCGCCGACGAGCGCGCCGACATCGTCGGGATCACCGCCGCCATGGCGGAGCCGACCGGCATCGCGAAGCTGATGAAGAAGTACCCCGAGCGGGCGTACGACGTGGGCATCGCCGAGCAGCACGCGGCGACGTCGGCGGCCGGGCTCGCGATCGGCGGCCTGCACCCGGTGGTCGCGGTCTATGCGACGTTCCTCAACCGCGCGTTCGACCAGGTGCTGCTCGACGTGGCCATGCACAAGCTGCCCGTGACGTTCGTGCTCGACCGGGCCGGCATCACCGGCCCCGACGGCCCGTCGCACTACGGCATCTGGGACATGGCGGTCTTCGGCGTGGTCCCCGGCCTGCGGCTGGCCGCGCCCCGCGACGCGCAGACCGTCCGCGAGGAGCTGCGCGAGGCCGTGAGCATCGAAGACGGCCCGACGATCGTGCGCTTCCCGACCGGCGCGGTCCCCGCGGACCTGCCCGCGGTGCGGCGCGTCGGCGGGGTTGACGGCTTCGGCGGGGTCGACGTGCTCAGCGAGCACGAGCGCAAGGACGTGCTGCTGGTCAGCGTCGGCGCGTTCGCGCACCTGGCGGTCGACGCGGCCGCCCGCCTCGCCGAGCAGGGCTATGGCGTCACCGTCGTCGACCCGCGGTGGGTCCGGCCGGTGCCGGTCGAGCTGGTCGGCCTGGCCCGCGAGCACCGCCTGGTCGTCACCATCGAGGACGGCGTCCGCACCGGCGGCGTCGGCGACGCGATCGCCAAGTCGCTGCGCGACGCCGACGTGTGGGTCCCGCTGCGCGACCTCGGCGTCCCGCAGGCCTGGCACCCGCATGGCACGCGCGCCGAGATCCTCTCGGAGCTGGGCCTGACCGCGCAGGACGTGTCCCGCCAGGTCACCGAGTGGGTCAGCCGCCTCGACGAGACCGAGCAGCCCACGGTCCCCGCCCGCGCCCGCACCTGACCCCAGCGCCACCGGAACGGCGGATCCTTCTTCGGATCCGCCGTTTCGCCTGTGTACGACCTGAGCCCGCACCTCGCGAAGCGCAGGGCGACGGGAGCGCCGGTCACGTGGTCCGCGCAGCGGTGGGGGCGGAGGCGCAGCCCGCGGGCACGCAACCGGGGCGTCGGCGTGGGACTCTGACTCACATGGCTGAGACCGTGATCGAGCTCGACCTCAGCAGCCCGTGGGAGCCGCCGGAGGTTCCCGCGCCGCCACGGCGGCGGCTGAGGACCCGGTTGGTGGCGGTCTGTGCGGTGCTCGCCGCCGCGCTCGGCTCGCTCGGCGCGGCCGGTCCGGGGACGCGGCTCACCCCGCTCTACCGGATCGGGGACCAGGTGCGCGGCGTCACCGTCTTCGGTGACATGCTGTTCATCGACCGGTTTCAGCAGTCGGTCTCCGACCCGCGGATCGAGGGGCACCGCCGCTCGGACGGTGCGCGCCTGTGGGACTTCCCGACCACTCCGCAGCAGCAGCCGGCGAGCGTCAGCGACGGCGCGCTGATCCTGATGCGGTACTCCGACGAGGACGACGGGTTCAGCACCACGCTGACGGTGGTCGACTCGGCCACCGGCCGGCAGCTGTGGTCCCGGCAGAATGCGTCGTTCATCGGTACCCGCGACCACCTCGTCATCGTTGAGCAGCAGCTCGAACAGCGCAGGATCGTCGTGTCCACGCCGGAGGAGCAGCCCGACCCGAGGGTCAACCGAGCCTGGGACGGGGCGCCGCGGCACGTGCTCGCGCTCGACGAGCGCACCGGGGCCCCGGTCTGGGAGCACGAGGCGCCGCCCCGTGCCGCGCTCAGCTACACCTGGGAAGGCCGGTACCCCACCGGCCGCGTCACCGGCGTCTACCAGCTCGACCAGTCGGGGCTGGTGACCCATCGGGACATCCGCACCGGGGCCGTGCTGTCGACCGTGCAGCTGGCCTGGTCGGGCGTGCCGGCCATGTTCGGCACCGGGGCCGGCTGGCAGTTCGCCCCCGACGCGGTCCCGCACCGTGCCCTGGTCTACCCGGACGGGGAGCGTGGCGCGATCGTGTTCGACCTCACCGACGGGCGGGCACTGTTCCGCACCGACGCGTCCCTCTCCGAGGGTCTGTACCCGTGCGCGGCCGACCTGTTCTGCGCGGCCGACGAGCGCGGCATCGTCACGTACGACGGCACCACCGGCGCGCCCAGGTGGCGGCTCGGCCCGTACCGGGAGGTGATCGGCGGGGCGGGCGGCCGGCTCCTGGTCAGCACGTTGGAGCAGGCGACGGGCGATGCGCCCCCGCTGGCCGTCGTCGACGCGCGGACCGGGAAGATCGTCACGGACCTCGCCGGCTGGCGGCTGATCCGCGAGGCGAGCCCGCAGCGGCTCCTGCTGTGGCGCCCGCTCGACCAGCGCACCGCGGTGCTCGGCCAGCTCGACCCGGCGACCGGGCGCATCACCGTCTTCGGCCGGTCCGGGGACTGGTACGGGCCACCCAGTTGCAGCGCGGACGGCGACACCCTCGCGTGCGTCATGGTGGGTGAGCTGACCGTCTGGCGCCTGCCGCCCCGCCCGGACACTGACGGGTGACGCGACAGGGGGGTCATGGCACCCTGGGGCCGTGGCGGAGACCGTGATCGAGCTCGACCTCAGCGTCCCGTGGCAGCCGCCGGAGCCGCCCGAGCCCCGGCGCCGGCTGCAGGGGCGGTGGGTCGCCGTCGCCACGGTCCTCGCCGTGACCCTCGGCCTGCTCGTCTCGGCCGGCCCACGGTCCGGGGCGGGTCTGCTCTACACGATCGAACAGCAGGTCCTCCGGGCGCAGACCGCCGGCGGGAGGCTGTTCTTCGCCCGGTACCAGGGAACCGACCCCGGACCGATGATCGAGGCACACGACCTCATCGACGGCGAGCTGCTGTGGCACCGCTCGGCCGAGGCGCAGCAGCAGCTGGTGACCGCGGGCGACGACGTGGTCCTGCTGATGAGCGAGGACCGGACCGGCGCCGGCGACTCCAGCGCCCTCGTCGTGCTCGACGCGGCCACCGGCCAGGAGCTGTGGAAGCGTTCGCACGTCACGTTCACCGGCACGACCGGCGACGTGGTCGTCGTCGAGGACGTGCCCGACGAGCGGCGCGTCGAGGTCGTGTGGCCGGACTCCGAATCGGACGTCAACCGCGCCTTCGCGCAGCCGGAGCGGCGGTTCCTGGGCCTGTCCGCGCGGACCGGGGCGCAGGTCTGGGCAGTCACGGTCCCGCAGGGGTCCGACGTGAACGTCAGCTATTCCAACACGTACCAGTCGCGGCTCGACCGGTTCGACGTGCTCGGCCGGGACGGGCGGCTGACGCGGTGGGACGCCCGGACCGGCCGGGTCCGCGCGACCCATCAGCTCGCCTGGTCGGGCGTCTCGGCCATGTTCGACGCCGGATGGCACGACGAGACGGGCCGCGCCGCCGACCGGGTCGTCGTCTACCCCGAAGGCTCACCGGCTTCGCAGGTGTACGAGCTGCCGACCGGCCGGCTGCTGTTCCACTGGCCCGGTGCGCAGGGCAGTGGCCTCTTCCGCTGCGCGGCCGACCTCTTCTGCTCCGGCGACAGCGGCGGCATGGACGCCTACGACAGCACCACCGGCCAGCACCGCTGGCACCTCGACGAGCAGACCCACGCGCTCGGCATGGCCGGTCGGCGCCTGATCACCGGCTCGCGCTTCGACCCGTCGGATCCCGGGCCCGTCGCGCTCGTCGACAGCCGCACCGGCACCGTCTTCAAGCAGCTGACCGGCTGGCACGTGCTCACCACCGGCCGGCGGCCGCTGCTGTGGCGGCTCGTGGATATGCGCACCGCCATGCTCGGCGAGCTCGACCCGGAGACCGGCGTGGTCGCCGTCTTCGCCCGCGCCGAGAACTGGTTCGGCAACCCGGAGTGCTCCGTCGACGGCGATGCCCTCGCCTGCATCGTGGTCGGCGGCCTGTCCGTGTGGCGCCTCCCGTCCCGGCACTGACCGCCGGCTTCCCCGTACGCGGTCTCCGGACCGCCCCTCGTCCGGCGGCCGGTCCGAGTGGCGGTGCGGTCCACCGTTGTCCGTGTGGCGGCTGCCGGGCCGGTGATGATCGGCGCACAATGGAGCCGTGCCGGTGAGCACGGTCACCATCGATCTGGGCGTCATCGACGGCGGTTGGGACCACGTCGACGACGACACCGCCGGGCTGCCCCGCGGCTGGGGGCTGGCCGCCGTCCTGGCGATGCTGCTCTCCCTGGTGTCCGCCGCGCCGGCGCCGGGGCGCCCGCACGAGGTGACCCGCCAGCCACTGCGCAACGGCGACTACCACGTCGCCGGCGGGGCGCTCTTCGTGCTCGACAGCGACCGCACCCCGACGCCGGTGGAGGCCTACGACGCCACCGACGGCACGCTGCGGTGGATGTTCACCCCCGAGGGGCTGGCCCAGCTGTCGTACGTGGACATCCGCGGCGAACTGGCGGTCCTCTCGCCGGACCTGTGCCGCTCCGGCGTCACCGGCACCACCGTCGCGGTGACCAGGGCGACCGGGCGGGAGCAGTGGCGGGCCGTCGGCGTGCCCGTGCGCACCCCGCCCGGCGGCACCGGCACCGTCGTCATGCGCAGCCTCTGGTCCGACGGCTGCCGTGCCCTCGCCGACAACACGCCCACCGCGGGAGTGCTGCGCTGGCAGCTCATCGACACCGCGGGCCTCGTCCAGTGGGACACCGCCGTCGACCCCGGCACCCGCGTGGCCGTCGACGCCGCCGCGACCGGTGCCACGTGGGCGGCGCTGCTGGACGGCGCCGGCGGGCTCAGCACCGTCGACCTCGTCACCGGCACGCGCACCGCCCCGGTCCAGGGCATCGCGGGGCCCGCCGACGATCTTGTCGCCGTCGTCGGCGACCTGCTGCTCGTCGCCCGGTCGGACGTGCCGACGGGCAGCACCCGGATCACGGCGTACAGTCGCGGCCTCGTCGAACGCTGGAAGGCCCAGGTGCCGACCGGCATCGGCAGCCCGCTCACGATCCTGCCGTGCGACGCGGCGCTGTGCGTCAGCGGCGAACGCACCGCGGCCGTCGACCCGTCCGACGGCGCGCTGCTGTGGATCGTGCCGAGGGCGCTGCCGGCCGTCGCACCCGGCGGCGCCCCGGCCATGGCCGCCGACACCGGCATCACCGTCCCGCCCGGCTGGAGCTTCCTCGCCGCCGCCGGCCCCCGCGTCCTGATCGGCCTGCAGACCGACCGCGACACGCTGCTCGCCTGGTCCGACCGCGGCCCGGCGCCGGCCCCGTCGGTCTCGGTCCCCGGCGCCCTCGTCTCGTGCGAGATCGACGCGGCCCTCGTCGCCTGCGCCACCGAAAGCGACGAGGTCGTCCTGCTCCGCCTGCCGTAGACCCGCGGGCCGTCGCTTTGTCCGGCTGCGCTCCTCGCGGCTCGCTCGCAGCTGCCGTCGCGGCTGACCGGCGCGCTCGCGGAGGCGGCCCGCGGCTTCGGCCGTGGACGACTCACAGCCGCCACAGGCGGAGGCTGTCGCCGTCGGCCAGGCACGACAGGCGGTGGCCGCGCAGCGCGCACCGGGAGGGGATCGGGCTTACCTGGCCGAGGATCTCGACCTCCCCGGTGCGCAGGTTCACCCGCCCGATCCGTGAGCCGTTGCCGTCGGGCTTCTGGACCAGCGCCCACGTGGCGCCGGCGGTCGCGGCGGTCCCGGCGGCGTCGTCGCTGCCGTCCGTGGCCGTCGGGATCAGCCCCCAGCCGGTCAGCTCGCTGCGGTCGTTGCCGGTCTCCCAGTCGACGATGCGGATCCGCATGAAGTCCTCGCGGTCCCGGGCGACCAGTACACCGGAGCCGACCGCATCCATCTGGATCTGCCGGCGCCAGCGCTGCACGCCGGTCCGCGGGTCGATGACGGCGATGTCGCGCCAGTTGGGCACGCACACCATCGGGCCGCACGCGACGACGACCGGACCGTAGGCCAGCTCGGCGATCGGCACCGGCTCGGCCGACTGGAAGAGCAGCCGCCACCGGAACTCCAGCGGCGTGTGCCCGTAGCTGGTGATCATCGCCCCGTCGAGGCCGACGGCGACGACGACGAGCATGTCGCCGACGATGCGGACGCTCTGCGGCGGGCCGTCGGCGAGCTCGGGCACCTCCGCGGCGCTGAGCACCGCGCCGGTCGCGGCGGCCCGGATCTCGGTGTGCCCTGTCGTATACCAGATCGCGAACCAGTCGCTGCCGGGCACGTCGGGGGAGACCAGCCGGCCGCCGGCCGGCATCTGGAACTGCCACCGCACGATCCCGGTCTCCGCGTCGATCGCCGCCAGGTGGACCGGCGTCTGCGGGGTGTTGCGCTGCGGCACCGCCGGCGGGCACGTGCCGGTGCGCTCGTCGACGAGCAGCAGCCCGGGCCGGTCGTCGATGCGCAGCACCGCGACCGGTGCGCCCGCCGCGTACCACTGCTGGCGGCCGTCGGCCGGGTCGAGCCGCTCCAGGCTCCAGCCGGTGGCATCGGTGCACGGGCGGTGGCGGATGTAGGCGCGGTCCGCGGCGAGGTAGACCTGGCCGGAGTTCGGCAGGATCCTGCGGCTCCAGCGCTCCTCGCCCGTGCCCCAGTCATACGCGGTGACGGCCGGGTCCTCCCGCAGCGCGTACAGCATGCCGCGGTCGGCGACGAACCCGACGGTGTGCTCGGCCAGGACGCCGAGGTCCTCCACGGACGAGCCCGCGCCGGAGCCGCCGGTGAACGTCGCGAGCAGCGCCAGCACCATCACGAACGGCCACTGCCGCCGGCCTGGCACCGCCGGTGGCGGCCCGGCCTCCAGCCGATCGTCCTGGTCGTTGACGACGCCGAGATCGATCAGCCGCTCTTCCACATGTTCAGGGTGCCCGGCGCGGGCCATGGTCGCCAACGGTCCGGTATACGTTGGCTGACGCCGCCGCTTCCGACGACGGCTGCCGCCGCCTTCCGGCGGCGGTGCGAGCCGCTCCGTGGCGGCTCACGCGGACTTCACAGCCGGTGCCTGACACTGGCCCGACCGGGTGGGGGTGATGTGGCGTGCGCGTGCTGGTGGTCGAGGACGAGCGGCACCTCGCCGACGCGATCGTGCGAGGGCTGCGACGACAGGGCATGGCGGTCGACGTCTCGTACGACGGCACCCAGGGCCACGAGATGGCCATGGTCACCCGCTATGACGTGGTCGTGCTGGACCGCGACCTGCCCGGCGTCCACGGCGACGACATCTGCGCCGACCTGGTCGCGTCCGGGGCGCTGACCCGGGTCCTGATGCTGACCGCGAGCGGCAGCGTCGCCGACCGGGTCGAAGGTTTACAGATCGGCGCCGACGACTACCTGACGAAGCCGTTCGCGTTCGACGAGCTGGTCGCGCGGGTCCAGGCGCTGGGCCGCCGGGCGACCCCGGCCGCCCCGCCCGTGCTGACCATCGCCGACCTCGTGCTCGATCAGGCCAAGCGGGTCGCGACCCGGGGCGGGCAGCCGCTCGACCTGACCCGCAAGGAGTTCGGGCTGCTGGAGGAGCTGCTGAAGGCCCGCGGCGCCGTCGTGTCCAGCGAGGAGCTGCTCGAGCGCGTGTGGGACGCCAACGCCGACCCGTTCACCACGACCGTGCGGGTCACGATGATGACCCTGCGCAAGAAGCTCGGCGACCCCGCGCTCATCGAGACCGTCGTCGGCGCCGGATACAGGACCAGGCCACCCGAATGACGATCTACGACGCCCGCCGCGCAGCCGTGTTCCGCCCGACGCTGCGGCTGCGGCTCACCCTGCTCAACGGCATCCTGCTCGTCGGCGCCGGGCTCGTGCTCGTGGTGCTGGCCTACATCCTCGTCGACAGCGCGATCCGGCCCGCCGACGAGCTGCAGCCCGGCACCCGGATCGTCCTGCAGGACGGCAGCGAGGTCGACGCCCGCCAGTGGCAGACGGAGCTCGCCGACGCCGCCGAATGGGAGCTCGTGACCCGCGGCAGCCTCGCGCTGCTGCTGATCGGCGCGGTCGGGGTCGCCGGCGCGTACGTCGTCGCCGGCCGGGCGCTGCGCCCACTGCAGAAGGTCACCACCACCGCGCAGCGGCTCACCGGCGAGACCCTCGACGCCCGGATCAACTACGACGGCGCCGACGACGAGGTGTCGGAGCTGGCGAAGACGTTCGACGCGATGCTCGACCGGATCAGCGAGGCGTTCGACACCCAGAAACGCTTCGTCGCCAACGCCTCCCACGAGCTGCGGACCCCCCTCGCCGTCATGCGGACCGAGGTCGACGTCACCCTCGACGACCCGGAGGCCGACGTCGAGGAGTTCCGCCGGATGTCCAACGTCGTGCGCGACGCGTCCATGCGGGCCAACGCGCTCGTCGAGTCGCTGCTGCTGCTGGCGCGCACCGAGGCGCAGGCCGGCCGGCGGCTCGGGCGGAAGGTCCCCACCGACCTGGCCACCGGCGTCACCGTCGCCATGTCCGCGATGGGCAAGGAGATCACCCGGCTCACCCTGGACGTGACCACCGACCTGGCGCCGGCGCGGGTCGTCGGCGACCCCGGGCTGCTCGAACGGCTCGCCGGCAACCTCGTCGAGAACGCCGTCCGGTACAACCACCTCGGCGGGCGCATCTGGGTCCGCACCGGCACGGACGAGACCCTCGCCTGGCTCGTCGTGGGTAACACCGGCTTCGAGGTCGCCCCGGCCGACGTGCCCGTGCTCTTCGAGCCCTTCCGGCGCGGCGGGCGGGAGCGCACCGGTGCCCGCGGCTCGGGGCTGGGCCTGTCGATCGTCCGCGCGGTCTGCGAGGCGCACGGGGGAGGGGTCAGCGCCGTCGCTCTGGACGGCGGCGGCCTCGAGGTGACCGTCAGCCTCCCCGCGGCGGCGGTCACGCCGGTGCTGACGGGCACGGCGCCGGTCAAACCTCAGTGACGCTGTGATCGCGGGCACAGTTTCTCAGTTCCGCCCTCTTCGCCGCCGATGAGACCTCCACAGACACGTCGGAGGAACGCGGATGCGGCTGCGCAGTTGGCTGGTGGTGGGCATCAGCGCCGCCCTGCTGCTGGCGATCGGGGCGGTCGGCATCTCGGTCAACCGCTCCGCGCTGCGGGCCGCGGAGACCGTGCACCGCGCCGACACCCTCGCCCTCGCCACCAACAACGGCGGCCTGGTCGAGCAGCTGCTTTTCCTCTCGGCGAAGGAGCTCAACGACTTCGTCGCGAGCCACCCCCTGTCGCTGACCCCCGGTGACGCGGGCGACCGGGCCGCGCTCGTCGAGTACGCCAAGAAGTCGACGTTCTTCTCGTACGGCGTCGTCCTCACCGACCTCACCGGCAACCCGGTCAACGCCACGAAGGCCGCGAACCTGTTCCCCGACCAGGCGGCGGTCGGCTGGAAGCCGCTGATCTCCGGGCTGGCGCTGGGCAGGCCCGGCTTCTCCTCCCTGATGACGGTCAAGGACACCCTCGTCCAGGCGGTCGCCGTGCCGATCGTCGTCGGCAGCGATCCCGTCGCGCTCATCTATGGCTTCATCCCGGTCCTGAAGGGGCAGCTCCAGGTGTACCTGGAAAAGCTCAGCGACCCGTCGCACCTCTCCCTTGTCGTGGACGCCGGCGGCACCGTCGGCGCATCCAGCGACCCTTCGGCGGTCGGCACCATGGTCGACTCGGAGATCATCAAGAAGATCGGCTCCGAGGAGTCGGTGTTCGTCACGTACCGCTCCGGCGGCAGGTCCATGATCGCCGCCGTCCACGGTGGGCTGCCCGGCGGCTGGGCGTACGTGCGGACCCAGTCCACCGCCACCTTCGACGGCCCGGTCCGCAACCGCAGCCTCACCATCAACCTGGCGCTGCTCACCATGCTCCTCGTCGGCGTCGCCGGGCTCGCCGTCCTCGGGTACCGCTCGCAGCTCGTCCGACGCCGTGCCGAGGAGCGCTTCGCCGCCCTCGTCGAGCATGCCCCGGACGTCGTCACCGTCCTGGACGACGACGGGTCCGTCGTGTACTCCAGCCCCAGCGGCAAACGGATACTCGGCTTCGTCGCCGTCGGCACGTCCGTCTTCGACCTGCTGCACCCCGACGACCGCCAGCACGTCCGCGAACGCTTCGCCGCGCTGCTGAGCGAGAAGGGCGGCCTGGAGCGCATGCAGGTCCGGGTCTTGCAGGCCGACGGCAACCACCGCTGGTTCGACTTCACCGCCTCCAACCAGCTGCACAACGCCGCACTCAACGGCGTCGTCATCAACGCCCGCGACATCACCGACAGCCGCGAGATGCAGGACCGCCTCGCCCACGACGCCCACCACGACCCGCTCACCGGCCTGCCCAACCGCCGCCGCCTGCAGGAGCGCCTCACCGCCTCCCTGCAGCACACCCCCGTCGGCGTGCTCTTCGTCGACCTCGACGGCTTCAAGCCCGTCAACGACGAGCTCGGTCACGAGGCCGGCGACGAGCTCCTGCGCCAGGTCGGCGGGCGCCTCTCCCTCTGCCTGCGCCCCACGGACGTGCTGGCCCGCGTCGGCGGCGACGAGTTCGTCCTGCTCCTGCCCGGCGTCGTCACCCCCGACGACGCCGCCGCCCTCGCGACCAGGCTGCGCGCGTCACTGTCGGAACCCTTCCACGTCGTGGGCAACGAGGTCCGCATCGGCGCCAGCGTCGGCCTCCACCTCGCCGGCCCGGGCGAGGACCCGGACGAGGTCCTCCGCACCGCCGACCAGGCCATGTACGCCGCCAAACGCGGCCCCGACCGCCCCGGCCGCCACCGCGCGCTGTAATTCCCCCCACCGCTGCCGCGGCGGGTCCCGGCGGGGATTCTCACCCGCGGCCCCAATGCGCCGCTCCGCGCCGCACTGCCCGCGCCGAGACGCGAGGCAGACCAAGCGGCGCATGCGCGCCGCATCCGGTGCGCACTCCCGCGACCCTGCCTGGGCCGCCGATCTTCGCTTGCTCCGCGGTGATCGAATTGCAGTTCTGGTCGTCATGACGGCCAGATTCGTCATTCGATCAAACGTGCAGATGGGCCCGCGCACCGATCCGTCGCGCGCGGTGGGGAGTTGCAGCGTCAGCCGATGGGGGCGCCGTGGGTGCGCATGAAGGGGAGGGGGTCGATGGCGTTCTGGGGGCCGGTGGGCGGGGCGTTGATGTGGACCTCGAAGTGCAGGTGCGGGGCGGAGGAGTTGCCGGAGCTGCCGACGTAGCCGATGACCTGGCCGGCCTTGACCTGCTCGCCGGGCTGGACCAGGGCCTTGCGGACCATGTGGCAGTACAGGGTGGCGATGCCGCCGGGGTGCTGGATCTTCACGTACCAGCCGCAGCCGCCGACCGAGGCGCTGCCCGTCTGGTCGCAGCTGTGGCCGGCCTCGATGTTGCAGACGACCTCGGCGACGGTGCCGGCGGAGGCGGCGTGGATCGGGGTGCCGGTGAAGGACATGATGTCGACGCCGATGTGGCTGGGGTTGTTGGCGGTACGGAAGCCGGGGCGGGCTCGGAAGCCGGGCAGCGGGTTGGTCCACGCGCCGAAAGCCGGTGCGGCGGGGGCGGCGACGGGCTGGTTGGCCGCGGTGCACGGGGGCGGGGTCGCGGTGCGGCGCACGTAGGCGTCGGAGACGAACGTGCCTTCCGGCAGGCGGTTCCACATGGGGGTGACGCGCTGCGTGCCCACGATGTTCTCGCCGCGCTGCTGGCAGACGAGCGTCAGCGGGGTGCCGTCGGCCAGGGCGGCGATGAGCGGGGCGCCGTGCGCGGGGCCGGTGCGGGCCTTCAGCGGGATGGAGCCGGAGGCGACGGTGCCGGTGGTCGTGTTCGCGGCGGCCGGCACCGCGGCGGGGGCGACGGGGGCGGCCGGGCCGCAGGCGGGGATGGCACCGCCGCGGCGGATCCACGCGTCGGAGACGTAGGAGCCGTCGGTGAGCCGGTCCCACAGGTCCGTGACCCGGACGCTGCCCTGGTTGATGAGCTGGCCCTTGACCTGGCAGTCGATGGCGACGGAACTGCCGTGCGGCAGGGTCCGTAGCGGTGCCGTCCACACGGCGCTGCCGGCCCGGACGTTCAGCGGGCGTTTCGGGGAGACCACGGTCGCCGTCGAGGCGGCCTGCGCATCGACCGGATACGCCAGCGTCAGCAGGAACAGCGCGGCGACGGACATGATTTTGCGCATGGTGCACCCCCGGGGACGAGTGAGCCGTGCAGCCGGGGGGACTGCGAGCGAACCCCGCCAACGCTAGGCGTCGGCGGGGTCCAAATCCGATATTTACCGAAACATCTGCTCGATAGGGTGAACTTACGGCGCGTTGGCCACGCCCGGTGGGAGGAAGCGGGCGCCGGTCACCTTCTCGGAGATGCCTTCGCGGTCGAGGTACGGCGTGACCCCGCCGAGGTGCAGCGGCCAGCCCGCGCCGAGGATCATGCACAGGTCGATGTCGCGCGGGTCGGCGACGACCCCCTCGTCCAGCATCAGCCGGATCTCGCGGGCCAGGGCCGCCGTCGCCTCGTCGCGCAGCTCCTCGGCCGTCGACGGTGAGGAGCCGACCTCCAGCAGCGCGAGCACCTCCGGGTCGGGGTTGCCCTCGGCGTCGGTGAAGCCGCGCTTGCCGGCCGCGACGACCCGGCCCAGGTTGGCCGACACGCCGAACCGGTCCGGGAACGCCGCGTGCAGCGTCCCCGCCACGTGGTGCGCGACGGCCGGGCCGACCATGCCGAGCAGCGCCATCGGCCGCATCGGCAGGCCGAGCGGGTCGAGGGCGGAGTCGGCCACCTCGATCGGGGTGCCGTTGTCGACGGCGGCGGTGACGACCCCCAGGAAGCGGGTCAGCAGCCGGTTGACCACGAACGCCGGCCGGTCCGCCACGAGCACCGAGGACTTCTTCAGCGCCTTGCCGACGGCGAACGCGGTGGCGAGCGTCGCGTCGTCGGTCTGCTCGGCGCGGACGATCTCCAGCAGCGGCATCATCGCGACCGGGTTGAAGAAGTGCAGCCCGACGACCCGCTCGGGGTGGGCGAGCCCGGCGGCCTGCTCGCTGACGGACAGCGAGGAGGTGTTGGTCGCCAGGACGCAGTCGTCGCGGACGATCTTCTCGACCTCGGCCCAGACCTGCTTCTTGACGCCGAGGTCCTCGAAGACGGCCTCGAGCACCAGGTCGGCGTCGGCGAAGGCGGCCTTGTCGGCCGAGCCGCTGACGAGGCCCCGGTATTTGGCGGCCTTGCCCGGGTCGAGGCGCTTCTTCGACACGAGCTTGTCGATCTCGGCGAGCACGTAGCCGACACCCTTGTCGACGCGGGCCTGGTCGAGGTCGGTGAGCACGACCGGGACCTCGAGCCGGCGCACGAAGAGCAGTGCCAGCTGCGAGGCCATCAGGCCGGCGCCGACGATGCCGACCTTGTTGACGTCGCGGGCGAGGCCCTTGTCGGGCGCGCCGACGGGCCGCTTCGCGCGGCGCTGCACGAGGTCGAACCCGTAGAGGCTGGCCCGGGACTGGTCGCCCATGAGGAGGTCGGCGAGCGCCTCGTCCTCGGCCGCCGTGCCCTCCTCAAACGTTGCACTGCGAGCCAGCGCCAGCAGTTCGAGGGCCTTGTTGGCGGAGTTGACGGCGCCGTGCAGCCGCTCGTCGAGCTGGTGCTTGGCGAAGTACAGCACGCCGTCCCACATGTCCCGGTCGATCTCCGGGCGCGTGACGGTGACCGTGCCGTCGACGACACCCTCCGCCCAGGCGAGGGACCGCTCCAGGTAGTCGGCCGGCTCGAAGATCTCGTCGGCGATGCCGAGCTCGCGGGCCTGAGCCGGCTTGAGGGTCTTCTGGGTGAGCGGGTTCTGGATGATGACCTGCGCGGCCGGGGCGATGCCGATGAGGTTCGGCAGCAGCTGGGTGCCGCCCCAGCCGGGCACGAGACCGATCGCGACCTCGGGCAGGGCGAGCGCCGCGGCGCCGGCGGAGACCGTCCGGTAGTGGCAGTGCAGCGCCACCTCCAGGCCGCCGCCCATCGCCGCGCCGTTGATGAAGGCGAACGTCGGTACCGTGGAATCCTTGAGCTTGCGGAACACCTTGTGGCCGTAGCGGCCGAGCTCCAGGGCCTGCTCGCGCTCGGTGAGCAGCGGCATGGCGGTGATGTCGGCGCCGACGCAGAAGATGTACGGCTTGCCGGTGACCGCGATGAACTTCGGCGCGGCCGCGACGGCCTCGTCGATCGCCGCCTCCAGGCTGGCCAGCCCGCCCGGGCCGAACGAGTTGGGCTTGGTGTGGTCGAAGCCGTTGTCGAGCGTGATGACCGCGGCGCGGTCCCGCGAGGGCAGGGTCACGAAGCGCAGCAGCGCCTTGGTCACGACCTCGTTCGGGTTGCTGATGGTCGTGCTCACTTGCCGCCCTCCCAGTTCGGGTTCTCCCAGATCACGGACGCGCCCATGCCGATGCCGACACACATGGCGGTGAGGCCGTAGCGGACCTCGGGGTGCTCGGCGAACTGCCGCGACAGCTGCGTCATGAGCCGCACGCCGGAGGACGCCAGCGGGTGCCCGACGGCGATCGCGCCGCCCCACGGGTTGACCCGCGGGTCGTCGTCGGCGATGCCGAAGTGGTCGAGGAACGCCAGGACCTGCACGGCGAAGGCCTCGTTGAGCTCGAACAGGCCGATGTCGTCGATGCTCAGGCCGGCCTGGCGCAGCGCCTTCTCGGTCGCCGGGACCGGGCCGAAGCCCATGACCTCGGGCTCGACGCCGACGAAGCCGTAGGAGACGAGGCGCATGCCGACGGGCAGGCCCAGCTCGCGGGCGACGTCCTCGGCCGCGATGATGGCGGCGGTGGCGCCGTCGTTGAGGCCCGCGGCGTTGCCGGCGGTGACCTTGCCGTGCGGGCGGAACGGGGTCTTGAGCGTGCCGAGCTTCTCGAGGCTGGTGTCGCGGGGCGCCTCGTCGACCGTGGCCAGGCCCCAGCCGGCCTCCGGGTCGCGGGTGGCGACGCTGACCAGGTCGGGCTGCAGCTTGCCGGCCTTGTAGGCGGCGGCGGTCTTGACCTGCGACGCGTAGCCGAACTTGTCGGCGCGCTCCTTGGTGATGCCGGGGAGCCGGTCGTGCAGGTTCTCCGCGGTGGCGCCCATGACGAGCGCCGAGGGGTCGACGAGCTTCTCGGCGATGATGCGCGGGTTGGGGTCGACGCCCTCGCCCATCGGGTGGCGGCCCATGTGCTCGACGCCGCCGGCGATCGCGACGTCGTAGGCGCCGAACGCGATGCCGCCGGCGACGGTGGTCACCGCGGTCAGGGCGCCGGCGCACATGCGGTCGATCGAGTAGCCGGGGACGGTCTTGGGCAGGCCCGACAGCAGGGCGGCGGTGCGGCCGATGGTCAGGCCCTGGTCGCCGATCTGCGTCGTGGCCGCGATCGCGACCTCGTCGACCCGCTCCGGCGGCAGCTGCGGGTTGCGGCGCAGCAGCTCCCGGATACAGCGGATGACGAGGTCGTCGGCGCGGGTGTTGGCATACATCCCACCGGCCTTGCCGAACGGGGTGCGCACGCCGTCGACGAAGACGACGTCGCGGACGGGACGGGGCACGGGTGTCCTCCTAGCGACGAATTACCGGCAATGTTACTCGCCAGTAAGTCCGCTGCGCCTGTGGATCCGCCCACACCCCGCCGTCCTGCTCGGAAGGCGCCCTACTCGGAAGGCACCTCCAGCGCCGCGGTGAGGCCGGGCGTCACCAGCGCGACCTGCCACGGGCGCGCGCCGTAGCCGGACAGCACCGCGCCGACCGCCTCCTCGGTGAGCTCCTCCGGAGGGGACCAGGCGAGCCGCCGTACCGAATCCGGGGTGATCAGGTTCTCCGGTGGCACCCGGTTGGCGGTGGCGAGGCTGGTCACCAGCTCGCGGCTGCGCGCCAGGCGGCCCGCCGCGACCGGGTCCCGCTCGGCCCACCGGTGCGGCGGCGGGGGACCGTCGGACGGCGGGGTGGTGGGCAGCTCCCGGTCCGTCAGCGTCCTGGCGTCCGACAGCGCGGCCAGCCACGTCGGCGCGAGCCGGCGCACCGACCGCCCGCCGAACCCGGCCAGGGCCAGCAGCGTCCGCTCGTCCTTCGGGTCGGCCTCGGCCGCCGCGATGATGGCCGCGTCGGCGAGGACCCGGCCGGGGCTCGCGTCACGGCGGGCGGCGATCTCGTCGCGGGCGTGCCACAGCGCGCGGACCCGGGCGAGCGCGCGGGCGCCCCGGACCCGGTGGATGCCCGACGTGCGGCGCCACGGGTCGGCCCGCACCCGCGGCGGGTCGCCGGCGGAGGCGACCAGCGCGGCGAACTCCTGCGCCGCCCACTCCGTCTTGCCCTGCTCGTGCAGCTCCTCGGCGAGCGTGTCGCGCAGCTGTAGCAGCAGCTCGACGTCCAGCGCCGCGTATGTCAGCCAGGATGTCGGCAGCGGCCTCGTCGACCAGTCGGCCGCCGAGTGGTGCTTCTCCAGGGTGTACCCCAGCAGCGACTCCGTCAGGGCGGCCAGGCCGACCCGTTCGAAGCCGCACAGCCGCGCCGCGAGCTCCGTGTCGAAGAGCCGGGTGGGGCGTAGCCCGAGCTCCGTCAGGCACGGCAGATCCTGACTGGCGGCGTGCAGGATCCACTCGGTGGGCGAGATCACCTCGTCGAGCTCTGGCAGCTGTCCGAAGGGCAGAGGGTCGATCAGGACGGTGCCGGCACCGGCACGGCGCAGTTGCACGAGATAGGCCCGGTGCGTGTACCGGTAGCCGGAGGCGCGCTCGGCGTCCACGGCCACCGGGCCGCTGCCCTGAGCGAACCGCTCAACGGCACGCGCGAGCTCGGCCCGGTCGGTGATCGGCTCGGGCGTCCCGTCTCGGGGGGCGGTCAGCAGGACGGGCTCGGTCTTGTCGTCCGGTTTGTCCGGACTGTCTGGCTCCTCGTCCCGACGCCGCGCGGGGGGTTCGTCGGTCACCCGGACCACGGTACGTTGCGGCACCGGAACGCCGATGCAGCCGGGTCCGGCGCGTCGGTTTCCGTCCGCCCGCGGACCGCTCCGGCGACCGGTTCACGGATCGTTCCGGCGGCCGGTTCACGGGCCGTTCCGGTGGCCCGCGACACGTCATTTCGGGACGGACAAAGCCCGCCCGTGCCGGTACGGTCGCGAGCGCGGGCGGAAGTGGTACTTCCGGTTCTGTCCGTTGGTTGCCTCGGAGGTCGCGGGGCTTGTGTGAGCGGTTTAGGGTGGGGCCGACTGCGAGGCCGCACATCGACCGGGTCGCAGGACAAACGGGTGGAAAAGTGACAGGAAGGAAACGAGAAGCATGACGGCCGGGTATGACCCTTCCAACCCGGTGGCTTCCGGAACCTCCGATTCGTACGATCGTCCGCGGCACACGGACCGATTCGGCGAAGATTCGGAGCGGCTCGGTCCACTTCCTCCACGTATGACCCAGACCGGAGCGTTCCCGGCCGCCGGCGTGTCGCCCGCGGACGGGTCGGCCACCGGTGGCTTCCCGGCCCAGCCGACCAGCGCCTGGCCGGTCTCGGCACCCGCCGGGCCGGCGCCGCACAGTGGGCCGCCGCACCTCGTGCAACACCCGCAGCAGCCGGCCGCGGGCCGTGGCCGCAGCGGAGTCCTCGCCCTGGTCATCGCCGTGGTCCTGCTCGTGGTCGTCGGCGTGCAGGCGGCGTTCATCATTCGTCTCGAGTCCCGCCTGGACAAGGCCGAGAAGGCCGCCACCGCCGCGAAGACCACGGACGAGACCCGCCTCAAGGCGCTCGAGGACCGCGCCGACAAGCTCGAGGCGAAGACCGGCGGCAACCTCGACGCCGCCGCGGTCGCCGAGAGCGTCCGCCCGAGCGTGTTCCGCGTCACCACCAAGTACGCGACCGGCACGTCGTTCGCGCTCGGCAAGGCCCCCTCGGGCGGCGGCACGAACCTCATCACGAACTACCACGTCGTGCAGGAGGCGTACGAGAAGGGTGAGCGCGACGTCAGCATCGAGCGGACCAACCAGCGCTTCCCGGCGAAGATCATCGAGGCGCACCCCGACAAGGACCTGGCGCTGCTGCACACCGACGAGGAGTTCGCCCGGCTCGTCCCGGCCGCGCAGGTGCCGAAGGTCGGCGAGCCCGTGCTCGTCGTCGGCGCGCCGCTCGGCCTGGAGGACACCGTCACCACCGGCGTCGTCAGCGCGTTCCGCTCGATGAGCGGTGAGGACCTCATGCAGTTCGACGCGGCGATCAACCCCGGCAACTCCGGCGGCCCCGTGTTCAACGCCAAGAAGGAAGTGGTCGGCGTCGCGACGCTGAAGGCGCGCGAGGCCGAAGGCATCGGCCTGGCCATCCCGATCTCGGTGGTCTGCCAAACGATCAGCATCTGCTGACAGCTGCACCACGCCGCCGCGTCCCGGTCGCGACGGCAGCTACACCCCTGGCCGGGGCGCTTGCCCGGAAGGATTCTCAGGAGGAAAACAACCATGACATACCCCGGCAACCCCCAGGGGAACCCGAACGAGGGCTACGCCTACCCCGACCCGAACGCGCCGCAGGGGGCCTACCCGCCGCCGGCCGCGCCGCAGAACCCGTACGGCGCCCCGGTGCCGCCGCAGCCCGCCCCGACCCACGACCAGGGTTACGGCCAGCCGCAGTTCAACCCGTACGACCAGGGCACGCAGCAGATGCCGGCCTACGGCGAGCCGCAGCCGGCCGCCTACAACCTCGAGCCGTCGGTCTCCGCGCCGCCGACCTCGCCGATGATGGCGAACCCGCCGATGTCGGCCCCGCCGATGTCCGGCCCGCCGATGTCGGCGCCGCCCACCGCGTACGGCCCCGTCTCCGGCCCGCCCGGGTACGCCCAGGGCGGCTACCAGACCCCCGGCCCGGCCCCGAAGAAGAGCGTGGCGGTGCCGATCCTCGCCAGCCTGCTCGCCCTCGCGGTCATCGCCGCCGGCGTGTTCGTCGGGCTGTACTTCGACAAGAGCGGCAAGCTCGACAAGTCGGAGAAGCTCGCGTCGCAGCGCCAGGACACCATCACCTCGACGCAGGGCGAGCTGGACAAGACCAAGGGCGACCTGAAGTCGAAGGCCGACGAGCTCGCCAAGGCGCAGCAGGAGCTGCGCGGCGTCACGGCCGACAGCACCGAGGCGAAGCGTCAGCGCGACGTCATCGGCAAGTGCCTGTCGCTGCTGATCGAGGCGCTGGACGCGTCCAACAAGGGCGACAAGACGACGCTGCAGAACAAGATCACCGAGATGAAGAAGCCGTGCGACGAGGCCGACACGCTGCTCGGACTCTGAATCACTGAGAGGGCGGGCTCTTTTTCGAAAGGGCCCGCCCTTTGCTTTATCGGAGTGCTGTCACGCCCGGTGGGGGCAGGCCGGCCGTCGAGGCGAGCAGCGCGCACCAGGCGCTCACGTGGGACTGCAGGTCGCCGTCGGTCGGCGTCCATGACGCCCGGATCTCCAGGTCGGCCGCGGTCGGCGGGCCGGCGAGGTCGCCGAAGCGGGTCGACAGCGTCTGCGTGACCGTCCCGCCGATCGCCGTGTAGGACGCGCCGTGGCTCTCCAGGGCGTCGGTCAGCCAGCTCCAGCCGACCTGCGGCAGCAGCGGGTCCGCGGCGAGCTCCGCCTCCATCTCGGCCGTCACGTACGTGACGAGCCGCATCGTGCCGTCCCACGCGTCGTGGCCGGCCGGGTCGTGCAGCAGGATCAGCCGCCCGGTCGCGACCTCGTCACCGTCGCGCAGCACGGTGCCGCTCATCGCGTGGGCGAACGGCGCGAGCCGCTGCGGCGCCGGCATCTCCTCGAGCTCGATCTCGGGCCGCGCCGTGAACGCGCGCAGCTCCTCCACCGCCCGGGTGAACGTTGGGGGAGTCGCGGTCGATGGCGCCATACCGGAAGAGTAAGGCCGCGGAGCCGCTCGGGGGGTGCCGCCGCGCCGCCGAAGTGCACGCAGTGAAACGATGACCTCGCTATGACTGACAATTTGCTGAGACTCGCCGCCCGCGGGCAGGCGGTGCCGCACCCGCCCGTCTGGTTCATGCGCCAGGCCGGCCGATCCCTGCCTGAGTACCGCGCGGTGCGCGCCGGCATCGGCATGCTCGAGTCGTGCCGCCGCCCAGACCTGGTCTGCGAGATCACCCTCCAGCCGGTCCGCCGCCACAACGTCGACGCCGCGATCCTCTTCAGCGACATCGTCGTGCCGCTCCAGGCCGCCGGCGTCGACCTGGACATCGTCGCCGGCACCGGCCCCGTCGTCGCCTCACCCGTCGCCACGATGGCCGACGTCGACTCGCTGCCCGCGCTGGACCCTCAGGCGGTCGGGTTCGTCGCCGAGTCGATCCGGCTGCTGCTCGCCGAGCTGGGCGACACCGCGCTGATCGGTTTCGCCGGGGCGCCGTTCACGCTCGCCAGCTACCTCGTGGAGGGCGGGCCGTCACGGCACCACGTGAAGACGAAGGCCCTCATGTACGGGGCGCCCGACGTCTGGCACGCCCTGTGCGCGCGGCTCGCCGACATCACCCTCACGTTCCTCCAGGTGCAGGCCGAGGCGGGCGTGCACGCGGTGCAGCTCTTCGACTCGTGGGCCGGGGCGCTGTCGGAGGCCGACTACCGGCGCTTCGTCCTGCCGCACTCCCGTCGCGTCCTTGACGGGATCGCCGGCATCCCGAAGATCCATTTCGGCGTCGGTACCGGTGAGCTCCTGCCCGCCATGGCGGAGGCCGGCGCCGACGTGGTCGGGGTGGACTGGCGCACGCCGCTGGACGTGGCCGCGGGGCGGGTGCCGGGCAAGGCCCTGCAGGGCAACCTCGACCCGTGCGTGCTGTTCGCGCCGTGGGAGGTCGTGGAGGCCGAGGTGCGCCGGGTGGTCGCCGAGGGCCGCAAGGCGCCGGGACACATCTTCAACCTCGGGCACGGCGTCATGCCCGAGACCGACCCGGACGTGCTGACCAGGGTCGTCTCGCTCGTGCATTCCCTCTAGTACGTCCTAATACGTCGGGCTCCAGCGCCACCAGCCGTGGTCGCCGGCGAGCTGGGCCAGTCGCGAGCCGAGCATCAGCGACGTGGCGCGGGCCTCGCCGGCGAGCCGGGCGTGCACCTGCTCGGCGATCTCCGGCGCCCGGTACTCGGCGTGCTCCAGCAGCTGGAGCGTCACCGACCACCAGTAGCGGTCCTCGTCGCTGGCGTGCGGGGCGCCGCAGGTGAACCACTCGGCCAGCCCGTCGAGCAGGTCGTCGCCGACGCCGTCGGGGTCCGTCAGCCGCAGCGCCGCGCACACCCGCGCGACCACGTCGTCGTCCCAGCCCGACAGGTGCCCGCGGACCAGCGTGTGCAGCGACGGGTGCCCGAGCGCGCCGGCGGCGTCGATCTCCAGCGAGAACACGTTGTCGCGGGCGAGCCGCTCCTGCAGCACCGGCAGGATCCGCTCGTCGCGGCGCCGGGCCAGGCCCAGCAGCGCCTCGCACCTGGTGTCGTCGTGCGGGTCGTCGAGCCGCACGACCAGCGCGTCGCGCAGCACCGGGGCGTCGACCTCCGACAGCTGGGTGCCGAGCGCGAAACACGCCCAGTCGCGCACGTCGTCGTCCGGGTCGTTGCTCAGTACCAGCAGCGCCCGCACGGTGTCGTCGGGCGGTGCCTCACCCAGGACGCTCGGCAACGCCTGCGCGACCGCCCGCCGCACCCGTGCGTCCGCGTGGTGGATCAGCGGCAGCAGCAGAGGCAGCGCCTCGTCGTCGTAGCACCAGGCGACCGCGTCGGCGAGCTCGGCCGGCGTCGTCGTCGTGTCCGCCAGCAGCGCCGAGATCGTCCTCGCGGTCGGCTCCACGTCGTCGACCGGCACCGCCCGCGCGGCGGCCGCCGCTGCCGCCGCCGCGGCGGCCACGGCCGGGTCGGCCGGGTCGGTGGGGTCGGCCAGGTGGTCGGCCAGGTCGGCGATGACGTCGGCGAGCGGGTCCGAGCCGCCGTTGCCCGATTCGAGCTGGCCGGTGCCGATCTGCCACGGGTCGGTGGTCCAGGGCTCGGCGGTCCACGGTTCGGCGGACCAGGGTTCGGCGGACCAGGGCGTGTGGCCACCGCCGGGGGCCGGCGCGCGGTCGCTCGGCTCGTCCGGGGACGGTCGGGAGGACGCGAGGTCGCTCATCCGAGAGAGTGTGCTCGCCTCCGGCGAGATCTTCCAGAGGGGTTCGTCCCACAGATGGACATCTCGCTGGTCAGAATCGCCCGACCCGACGACATATCGACGCACTTCGGGTGTACGTCCCAGGGCTCACCGTCCCCGGCTGTCCAGTCGCAGCGACTGCCACGAGCCGTCCACCGCCCACCCGCCGTCGACGGAGAGCGCGGCGCCGTTGACGAACCCGGACCGCTCCGGGTCCGCGAGGAACGCCACCGCCTTGGCGATGTCCCCGGGCTGCGCGAACCGTGCCATCGGCACGTGCTCGGTGATGTCGGTGTCCGCGTACGCCCCCGACGCCTGCGACTCGTCGTCCATCTCCGTCTTCACCCAGCCGGGGCAGACGGCGTTGACCCGGACGCCACGCCCGCCCCATTCCACCGCGAGCGTGCGCGTCATGCCGATCAGGCCGTGTTTGCTCGAGTTGTACGCCACCCGGTCGGCCACACCCATCAGCCCTGCGACCGAGGCCACGTTGACGATCGACCCCGAGCCGCGCACGAGCATCCGCCGCCCGAACGCCTTGCACAGCAGGAACGGGCCGGTCAGGTTCACGTCCAGGACCCGCCGCCACTGCGCCGCGTCGGTCTCCTCGGCCGGCGCGATCGACGCGATGCCGGCGTTGTTCACGAGGACGTCGCAGCCCCCGTACACCGACTCGACCTCGGTCACGAACCGCGCCACGGTCGCCTCGTCCGACACGTCCCCTTCGAACATCAGTCCGTCGAGGTCCGCCGCCCTCGTGTCGATGACCGCCAGCTGGTACCCCTCCTCAGCCAGCAGCTCAGCGGTCTTCCGCCCGATGCCCTGCGCCGCACCCGTGACGACTGCCACTCGCGTTTCTGTCATACGCCGACCATAGACTCGGGGACATGAGCGGGGCGGCACCTGATCGGGGGGCGAGGGCGTGACCGAGGGAGCGCGGCGGCGGGTCGTGGTGATCGGCGGCGGCATCGCCGGCCTGGCCGCGGCGCACCGGCTGCGCGAGCGGGCCCCGCACCTCGACGTGATCCTGGTCGACCAGAGCGACCGGCCAGGTGGCAAGCTGCGCACCGTCGAGCTGGCCGGCGGCCCGGTCGAGCGCGGCGCCGAGTCGTTCCTGTCCGGCGACCCGGCCGGCGGCCCGAGCGCCGCCGTCCGCCTGGCCGAGCAGGTCGGCCTCGGCGACGCCATCGTGCACCCCGCCACCTCCAAGGCCGCGGTCGCCGCCGGCGGCACCCTCCACGACCTGCCGCCCGGCACCCTGATGGGCATCCCCGTCGACACCGACCCACCCGAGCGCCCCGCCGCGGCGCCCCTCCTGCGCCCCGGCGAGGACGTCACCGTCGGCGCCCTGGTCCGCCCCCGCCGCGGCGACCTCGTCGTCGACAGGTTCGTCGAGCCCCTCCTCGGCGGCGTCTATGCCGGCCGCGCCGACCACCTGTCCCTGCGGATGGCGCTGCCCGCCCTGGCCGACGCCGCGGAGCGCTCCGACACCCTCACCGGGGCGGTCAGGGCCGTCCTGGCCGCCCGGCGGAGCACGCCCGGCGCGCCGGTGTTCAGCGCGATCCGCGGCGGCATGAGCCGGCTGGTCGACGCGGTCGCCGCCACCCTGCCCGACGTCCGGCTCGGCCTTCCCGTGCGGGACCTGCGCCGGGACGGCTCCCGGTGGCGGCTCACCATCGGCTCGACCCACTCGCCGTCCACGCTGGCGGCCGACGCCGTCGTCCTCGCCGTGCCCGCCACCCCAGCGGCGCGCCTGCTGTCCACCGCCGGCCTGCGCGGCGTGCCGCTGGACTATGCCAGCGTCGGGCTCGTCGCGCTGGCGCTGCCGGCCACGAAGCTGCCCGAGCTGTCGGGGCTGCTGGTGCCGGCGACGGAGGGGTTCGCGGTCAAGGCGGTGACGTTCTTCGACCAGAAGTGGTCGCACCTGCGGCGGTCCGGGCTCACCATCGTCCGCGCCTCCGTCGGCCGGGCCGGCGACGAGGCGCAGCTCCAGCGCTCCGACGCCGATCTGCTCGACCTGGTCCGTGCCGAGGTGGCCCGGCTGATCGGCGCCGACCGGCTGCCCGACCCCGTGGACGCGGCGGTGTTCCGGTGGGGAGGGGCGCTTCCGCAGTACGCGCCGCATCATCGCGACCGGGTCGGGCAGCTGCGGGCGGAGCTGACGGCCCACAGCACCGCACCCGGACATCCGCCGCTCACGGTCGCCGGCGCCGCCTATGACGGCGTCGGGATCCCGGCCTGCGTCACGTCGGGGCGGACTGCTGCCGACGCCCTGCTCGAGGCACTGGAAGGATAGGGACATGACCACCAACGCCGCGCGCATCCGCGAGCTGAATGACTCGATCCGCTACACGATGTGGTCGGTGTTCCAGGCGAAGACCCCGCTCGACCCGTCGGCCCGCGCCGAGGTCGCCGCGGAGGCGGCCGGGTTCCTCGCCGACCTGGCCGCGAAGGACGTCGTGGTCCGCGGCACCTATGACGTGGCGGGGCTGCGGGCCGACGCCGACCTCATGATCTGGTGGCACGCCCTGAGCGCCGAGGCGCTGCAGGAGGCGTATGCCGCGCTGCGCCGCACGGCCCTCGGCGCCCACCTCGCGCCCGTCTGGTCGCAGATGGCGCTGCACCGGCCCGCGGAGTTCAACAAGAGCCACATCCCGGCGTTCCTCGCCGACGAGGAGGCCCGGGCCTGGGTCTGCGTGTATCCGTTCGTCCGGTCGTATGAGTGGTATCTCCTGCCCGACGAGGAGCGCCGCGCCATGCTCGCCGAGCACGGCAAGATGGCCCGCGGGTATGCCGACGTCCGCGCCAACACGGTGGCCAGCTTCGCGCTCGGCGACTACGAGTGGATGCTCGCCTTCGAGGCGGACGACCTGCACCGGATCGTCGACCTGATGCGGGACCTGCGCGCCTCGACCGCCCGGCGACACGTCCGCGAGGAAGTCCCCTTCTACACCGGCCGCCGCCGGGACATCGCCGACCTGGTCGCCAACCTGCCGTAACCCACCCGGGGGGACGGCCGCCGAGCGACCCGGTAGCCCTGTGCCCGCCCGGGCCGCGGCGCGCTGCCGCGTGCGCGCCGCCGAGCGATGACCGCGCGACTTCAGACGACCTTGCGCTAGCGCGTCTGCGGTCCGCGGCTGGGGTGCGGCGTGGGGTGGTGGTCGCGTGATCCGGAAGACTTTGTGTTTCGTGGGTCTGCGGTGCGCCGTCGGGTGCGCAATGTCGGCGGTGGTCGCGTGATCCGGAAGACTTTGTGTTTCGTGGGTCTGCGGTGCGCCGTCGGGTGCGCAATGTCGGCAGTTGTCGCGTGATCCGGAAGACTTT